>CAYYDD010000052.1:0-12154 GCA_964470515.1 uncultured Eubacteriales bacterium
TCTTCGGTCAAGCGATATTCCTGCTGCATCATCAACGTGCTGTTCAATTCGGCTTGCTTTTGTGCGAGCAGATCACCTACTTGATGAGGCGTCTCACGGGTATAAGTATCTAACTCTGCACCCAGCATCATCACAAAAGGATCATTTTCGGCTTTTTGAATTGCCAGCTTGGTGATCTCATCCTCGGTCAATTCGTCCGAATAGTATGCTGTGTATTCCTTGATCAAGCTTTGCTTTGTTTCCTCAAACAGCTTATTATACGCATCACGGCTACTGTCTGTCCCCAACGCTGTTTGAAGCCGTTTTTCTAAATCCGCGATCTCACTGCGTAGCACCTCGGGATCGTTTTCCAGCAGTTGCTTTTGATAGGCTACATTTGCCTCGTGATAGGCGTTATAATCGTCGGCCGTTTCATACCCGGCATAGATCGCTTTGTTGTTTTTCAACTGAGTGAGGAGCGCGTCGTAGAAATCTGCACCCAAGCCATACCTATCTTGATTCTTAAAGCGACCTACTTTCCGAATATAGGAATCCATCTGCTCCGGTGTCTGCCATCTGATTGCGGGAGAAAGCGAGTTCATAAATTCTTTAGCCGACTTCTCTACATCACCGGCAATAATGTCGGCCGTCACCAGTTTGGCGCTCGTCTCCTGTTCTTTCCCCTGACGGATAACGTCCAATAACCGTTTGTTATTCGAATCAACCAATTATTATCACTCCCAACCGTCATATCTTTCGATGGCATTCGTACACAGTTTTAAAACCGTCGCAAAATCCAACGTCAAGAAGCCTTGCTTTCTAAAAGTTTTTATATCTTCTTCCGTTATTTTGAAGGTTTGGGCAATTCTTTCATATTCCAAATCGTTAATTACACATTGCTCATAGGCGCTCTCAAGCTCAGCAAGTACACCGTCTTTTCCGTAATCTTTGTTGGCTTGTGCAACGTAGAAGGCAGTCCCGTCAAAAAAGGATCTCTTTCCGGCCGCATCAATAAAATAAGTTCCGTTGTTATCATCGAGCTTATTAAAACGCACCACAAACGCTTTGGCATTCTCTTTGGACATTCCTTCATTCACTAAATTGTCATACAGATCTTCAAGAGAAATGTCTTGAATCTCACCCTCACTGTTTATAAATTCAACACGGTCATCCCTATCAATATTACCGAGCCATGTACCTATTCCGAAAATGTCGTTTACCGTATCCTTGCCATATTTGCGATACGCCGTTGTCGACCACGACCATTGGGATGCCTCTGTATTATCGCTGTTATCGCTTGCGGTGTTTTGAACAGCCACCGCCTGCGAGGGGGACAGGCCGGCATCCACGGCGTAGGCGTAGGTATCCCACCCGATCGCACCGTTCTTCGCCATCGTCAGCAGCGTGGACGCATTGGTCGACTGTGCTTCATTCTGCGCTTTGATGAGCTTCGCGTTTGCCTCGATCTCGGCGTTTTCCGCGTCGGCGACGTTCTTGTCCACAGCCGCATTGTACTCGGCAATGCTCTGCTGCGCCGCCGAGTCGATCGCGTTAACGGATTCACGGCGATTATTCTCCGCTTCCATTTTATATTCTGCGAGCGATTGCGTGAGTGCATCCACCGCCGCCTGCCGTTGCCGCTGTGCCGCGGCGGTCTTATTCCCGGCCGAGAGCTGTACCGCCGTCTGCTGCGTCGCGTTCAGGCCGGATTTGGTCAATCCCATATTCGCCATCGCTTCACTGATCTGGCGACGATCCAGCTCACGCTGCACGGCCACCGTGTCGATAAGGTCGCGATAATCACTCTCCACCGTCTGCTGCTGTGCGGCCGCATCACTCTCCGCCTTGGCGATCAATTGGTCGATCTGGGTATTGACCTCCGCTTTTTCGGTATCGGCCTGTGCCAGCGTATCCTCTTCGTTTTTCTTTTTGGCCTGCTCGCCCTGCTCACGGTACGTGCTCATTTATCGCATAGCTCCCATCATACTGTAGTTAAGTACTAGACTGCCCACCTTGATGCGGCTCTCGCTCGTCAGTGAAACACCGAACTGCCGCACGCGGAGCATATGCGGCGTGAAGCGAAACGGCGCGGCGGCCTCGGGGGCGTTGCCCGTCAGCATCAGCCGTTCTTTGTTTTCATAGTCCGCATTGCCGCTGTGGTAGCCCAAAAAGACGGCATCTCCTTGCTCGCCGCTCACTTGCAGGTACAAGGAATTGACGCGTTTTCGGCGGTCGGGATAGCCGAAATCGTACAGTTTGGTCTTGAAGCGGCTGACGATACTGACAGACGGGGTAAATTCCTTGCCGTTGTGGATATCGTCAACGCCCTTTTTTTCATTCAAAACAAAGGTGTGTCGATGTGCATCATCGCCGTCCGTCCCGATCAGCACGGCCGTATCCCCGGCACTGACGGCGGCCAGTAGCGGTACGTCGGAGTTCCATATGTGCCAGATCACGTTTTTCTGCGCCTTTTCGTCCGAGCTATAGCTGCCGTAATAGTTGAAGCCGTAGGACGAGAAATCCATCGCCAGTATCTTTTCTCCGACAAGTAACAGATAGTGCTCTTCGTAGCGAGTGGCGGTCGCGGCCGTAAGTGTCGCCTTGTCAAGCGAGTGCAACTCCTTTTCAATCTGCAACGACAGCACGCGCAGATTGCGCTCACTGTACACGCCGGCACTGAACAGACCGTATACCCGGCCGTCGCTATTCAGCCACACCAAACGGTTATTACACAGCCGGATCGTACCGGGGCAATCGCACCCGAGCTCCGGGTGTAGTTGCAGCATCGGGAACATCGCGGCCGCCGCCTCAATATCCACCACCGTCTGCGCCTCGATCTCCTCCACGCTGACGGTGCCGCCCTGATTATAGGTGGTGTAATACAGCTCGCGCTCCTTGAAGATGACGAGCATATCGCTCTGCTTGCCGAACGCGGTCACAGCATTGGTCTCCTCGCCCACGTAGGCGTAGTTGTTCTCGGGGAAATACAGCGGGTTGTTCAGCGCACTCCAATGCACCAAATTCGGGTGGTCGGGGTTACCGCCGACAAACAGACGGGTACCGCCTGACAGCCCCTCCGATCCTCCGCCAAACCACGTGGAAAAGCGCATACCGAGGATGGTATCACGGCCGGCTTTCCACGAATCACGGCGTTTGGCTCGTACGGTAATAACGTTGTCCGTCTGTGACGCGCTCACCGCTACCGGCGTGTTAGGATCAATAGGATTATCCATCACCACATTCGAATCCACAAACCACAGCTCACCTCTGTCGCGGAGATATGCGAGACAATACCCGTCGGGAGTGCCCGTAATATTCTCATAACAAATGCCGTCTTTCTCTGCGTTAGCCGTGTGAGACACCCACATATCGGTGTACCTGTCATAAACGGTCACCTCAATGATCTCCGAAGCCTCAAGCGGCAAATAATAATACAAGCCTTTGCCATCCGGCGTAAAGGTGCAGATATACTCGTCCGTGAGCATATTGTACGGCTCAATCTGATCGCCCGTCACCGCGCGGAACGGCGTTTCCTGCGGACAACCGTTGATGTGCACGGTCGGCACATAGGGGGTGAGAGGGGTACGCTCGTAGTCGTTCGCCGTTATGCCGAAAACACCGGTATCGCCATCGGCATCCCCCTTCATATACACGATCACGTCATCGTTACACACCGACGTCGGCAGACCGCCGTTGACGGGAGCAAGCATCATATTGATCGTTCGGAAGTCTCCTCTGTTCTTACTCATATGCGGAGCGGTCGTTCCGTCCTCGTTCACCAGTGTGACATAGTTATAGGTCGGTGATTTCCCCACGATATAGCCGTGCTTACCGACCGAGCCATAACGGTACTCGACACCCGCCTCATGAGATGCCATGCCGGCACCGTCCAACGCCGGACGTGTTTTCAGCACGCCGTCCCGCCACCACAGATTGCAGCTCTCGGACAACTGATTGTCCGAGATCATATGCGGCGGCACCGACAGGTTGACACCGCCGCTGAGCTGCGGGATGGATACGCGGTATTCACGGCCGCGGCTCATTACCGGATAATGCACAGCGTTACCCCCTTAGAAAAATACCCGCGGCAGGCGATCCTCCACACGGTCGCTTCCGCTTCGCGCCGACGAGCGCTTCTGGTTGTACAGACTCGCATACATCGCCTGATTATCGGCATCACCGTCGGTCTGTGCGATCAGCATCGCCACACCGTACGGCATTACGTTGGTCAGCACGTACGGTGCCATCGGCACCTGCTGCGTCAGGGAGGCCAGCGGCTCAAAGCGCGCATCCGTGACAATGCTCCACAGATCCGCATAGATCTGGTTGACGAGAGGTAGTGCGCGTTTGTGCAGTTCCGCGTCGTTGACCGCGTCTACACTGCCGTTGGCGTTTGGATAGCTCAACAGGGACAACGCCTGCCGGAATATCTCGTTACCCGTCAATGCCGCGCTCCTCCTTTACGACCGCCTTCGTTTGTTTGATATACTCACGCAGAAGAGCCTGCAAGTCTTTTTTGACAGTGCCTTTATCAAACGGCACTCCGCAATGCTTCAGCGCCTCACGCAGCTGCTTCACCGAACCGGACTGTACGTACCACGAAAGATAACGCCCCTTGTACTTTAAAGAATCCCCGTGCCTGACCGTGACGGTGGGCGCCGTTGTCAGCTCAGCCTCGGTCACGGTCGGCGGCATAACCTCGAGCCAGCCCGCCGCCAGCAAATGCGCAATAGATGCCGGGTCGGTCACAGTCTTATACGCTGTACCGTATTCGTTACACAGCCGCATTGGTCATACCTCCCATCGCCGACTGAAGCATCGCCGCCCGCTGCTCGGGTGATAAGCTGTCAAAGGTGGCGCGGCTTTCCGCGTCCAAGCCACCGATCACATCCGCAGCGTCCATTCCGGCTCCCCCAGTCACGCTGCGCGTGCCAGTCCCCTTTAAGAGGGAGCCTATAGAGTCTCCCTCACCGACGGTAGGAGTTCCGACCGCCTGATTCGCCTGCTGCATTTCACGGATCAGCCCGCTGACATCCGGCACCGTCCCCTTGGGCAGGCGCGTCAGATACTGCACCACATCGATGACCTTGCGGTCAAACAGGCTATCCAGTGTGTGGATGGACTGGCTCTCGCTCCACAGCGTCGAGGCGCCCACGTCCACACGGGCGCAAATGAGCAAATCGCGGTAACGCTTGCCGGAAAACGGCAGATACCACGTGCCGCCGTTCTCCTCGATCTTCAGGTGACGGTCGCCGTACTGCATCACCCAGAACTCCGCCCAAATACGGGCGATATCCTCAACAAACGAGTAGAAGCGATTCTGCACGATCTGCATCGGCATAGTCGCTGCCTCACGCACCGCGATGATAGCGGAGGTGTTATCCGGTCGGACGTCTCCCAATGCCGAGTCGTTCGCGCCGCTCTGCGTCAGCGTGTTTGCGATCAGAGAGGCGATGTTATTATCAAAATTCGGCGAGAAGTTCGGTGGATTGAGGTACCGCATCGACATTTGCACGTCGTTTATACCGCCGTGCACCTTGATGATCTGGCCGGGCTCGTTGGTGATGGGCTGCCCGATGATATCGCCGTTGACCACCAGCATCGGCATACCCATCATCATCACCGCCCACACCGACGCGGTCAGCATCCGGTTGATGGCGATCTGGTTGGGAATGAGATAGGTGATCTCGCTTTCACCGTAAATGCAGTTGCGCCGCCGCTCCCAACGGAACGCGGTCAGCGGATACAGGCGGATACCGATATCCCACGGCCGTCGCACCGTCGCGCCGCGGCACACCTGCACGGCCTTGATGCAAAAGCTGCCGTCCTCCTTATATTCCTTGTACAGCTTGGTCAGCAGCAGCGCACGCTTGGCATCCGCCTGCTCGACCTGACCGTAATCACCTGCCTGCTCACCGTGATCGGTATCCGCGGTGATTCGGTCGAGCTCCTCCTGCGGCCGATGGTTGGATCGTGCTATGCGCTTGAGCTCATCCACACGCCTGCGTTGTGCCAGAATGATATACGGCTGCTTCTGCACGTCGTCGCACGACGGGTCGCCGAAGTAGACGTTCTCGATATCCAGCACCTCGCACGCAATATCGCCCTTAATAGGCTGACGGCGGGCATCATCTGCATAGAGACCCGTCTGTACCGATTCGTCCCAATAGGTATACACCACGCCGGTGCCGGTCACGTAGGCGTTGCGCAGCACCTGCTCCTTCAGATCATCGAATTTGACACGCTCGGCGGTCACACGGAAATAATCCGACAGCGCTGACATCACCAGATTGATCTCCCGCGGTGCAGGCAACCCGTCGGCAGCGGCGATCTCGCCCAGCTCGGTGGAGGCCGCCAGCGTGTCACGCTGAAGCTGAATTTCTTTCTTCAGCTCCAGCGTGTTCGGTACACCGTCGGCGGAATAGTTCACCGTCACCGGGCTCCCGGCTACCACCGCCATCTTGTAATCACCGATGCGCTTGATGACGTTGTGGCGAACCAGCGGACGGTCGCCGCCGCAGCGTGCGCCGTGCCACTGATCGCCCACCATAAAGCGTTCGTTCACGCGGTTTTGTTCATACAATCCCCGCATACCGATTCCCGTCTTGTAATTGATGCCCTGCCGGTATTCCTCAAATACCTGCTCCGCCTCGTACCATTTTCCCATCGTTCTACCCTCTGTCATCTGTTCTCTGTTCTCTGTCATCTGTTTTGGCGCCGACGGTGGGAATCGAACCCACATCCGTACCCGTAACGACAGCCGCTCTCCCTTGAGCTACGTCGGCGTAACCCTCCCCGAAGGGAGGGCGGTCGATCAATAGGTGTAGCAGTAGATGCCATCCATCTTGTTCTTGCGGACCAGCAGATCGTAGTACAGGCGATAGTCGAACTTGTAGGCATCCGCCTTCTGGTTCTGATCGGGAGAGAAGGTGCGAAGCTTCTCCGTCTTACGCACGAGGGAGGCACCCTTCTTGGGGAGCACCAGTGCGCCGATGCTGCCGGAATCCCCAGCCGGAGCGAAGCCGTCCTCGGAGATTTCAATCACCGTCTGCATACGGGACGACGGCACGGGGATGATTGCCACGTCGTCGATGTACTTAACGCGCGTCGTGATCTCGCCTTTCTTGAAATCATCCAGACGGATGTGACGGGCGATCTCCGACGTCGCCATCAGCGCATCGTGCACGGTGGGATCGAGGAACGCCACCAGTGCCTCGTCATAGCCGACCGCGTCGCGTACCCGGCTGATGAGGTCGCGCAACAGTGCGAACACACCGTCGGCGATGGTCTTGCCGGCAGCCAGAGACGCGGTCTGACCGGCATCGGTCGCGATACCCGCCAGCTTGGACAGACAGTACGCATCCACCTCGGGGACGACCTTCGTGCGCACGAACTCGCCCAGCACTTGACCGGCAAGGTTGGCCACGCCGCTTTCGTCCTCGTCCTGGGCATCCAGCATAAAGGAGCGGCCGCGGTCCTGCGACAGCGTGTACGAGGTATTGGACACATTCACCGCACCCTGGGGGAAGCCGGTGGAACGGTCATAGTCGCCCAGACCCGCCATATCCATTTCGGGAATGAGCACGGTGTGAGCGCCGACGAACTTGGCACGCAGCGCGTTATCGGCCATAAAGCCGGTCACCGCACTCTGCACGAACATCTTGTCCAGCTCAGTCGTGAGCTTGGACGCATAGGTAATGGTATTAGCCATTGTTATTTCTTCATCCTTTCATTATCAGCCCCAAAGGCCCTTCATCAGAGCCGCCTCCACGGGCGAACCCCGTTCGATACCGGCACTCATCTGCGTACCGGTACTGGCTTTCGCTGCGGCTGTCTGGGCGGCACGGGCGTTTTCTGCCTTGATGCGCTGACGGTGCTCATACCGTAGCTGCGCGTCCAGCAGTGTCACACCCTTTTCGACCGCTTCCCTGACAATGCTCTGCGGGACCTTCGCGAACTCGGTGTACTGCGGGAATTCCCGGCGCAGTACCTCAAACTCCTCCGCCATCCGCTGTGTGACAGCTTCATCGGTTTCGAGCTCCTCGTTCTTTTCACGCTCCAGCAGGCTTTCAAAGGCGGCCTTGTGCTTACCCTTCTCAACCTCCAGCAGTTCTCTGGCGATCTCCTCGTCACCACAGCGATCCATCAGCTGTAAAAACAAATTGTCCTCATGCTGACTGCGGATCGCCTCGACAAATTCCGCCAGCGTTTTGCCCTCCGATGTCGCAACGTATTTCAGTGATTCCAAAAGAGGCTGCAGATCGTCGTATTTCATACCCTTTTGGGCATAATCCATCGCATCATCACGCGACAGCGAATGAATCTGCTTTTTGTGTTTCACCGTAAAAAATACTGCTTCATCCTCGGGCGGTACGGTCTCTTCGCTGCTTCCTTCCGGTTCCTCTGCTGGTGTGGCTGCCGTGGCAGCGGTCTCCGGTTCGGTCACAGCGTCCTGCGCCGCAGCAGGTTCTTCTCCTACTGCTTCAGCCTCTGGCTGGGCATCCGCAGCGGTAGTAAGCAAGGTTTCATCCATCGAGATATGCTCCTTTCACTATTCCCCGTCATGCATGGAAAAGCCATCGTAGGTCATAAAATTGCGGTACTCCCGCAGTGCCTTCTCGGCGCGGCGTTGCTCCTCCTCCGTGGGCTCTGCCGCCTGCCGCTTCGGTTTTCTCGGCACGTTGCCGAAAATCGCGCCAAGCAAAAATCCCAGTACAACGCAAAAAGCGTACTCCATCATTCCCATCCTCCTCTGAAATCCTCGGCAGATAACCCGCTGCGGAATAATAAGGCTCCATCCGCCTGACGCTGCCAGCGTCGCTCCTGCTCCGGCTCCATCGGCCGGAAGAAGGTCACGTCCTCCATCGCATACCGCAGCGCATCCATCAGGTGATTGTTCTTGTCAACCGGCTTGTCCTTACCGCTTCCGTCCGTATTCTTAGCCCAGATATACGAGGACAGCTCGGCCACCGTATTCTGACAGCACGGCTTGACAATGATCCGATACTGCTGGATCGTGTCGATGCCGTACCGCACCGAATCGGGTCCCTTGCTCGCATTCACCAGCCGGCTGATGCCCAGCCGCCGCAGCTCGTCGTTGGACTTTGGCTCGGCGCTGTCCGCGCGGATGCGCTCCTTGGAAAACCCCTTCCCCACGATCATCGCGGCAATCTGATTGTTGAGCATCCGCGTTTCATAATGCTCGTCGTAGACGTACAGCAACCGATCCACGGGGTTGACCGCAGCCGCGATAAAGGCCGTCGGGTCGTTGGTGTAGCCGTAGTCAAGCCCAAACACGAATTTGTATTTCCACAGTTCCGGGAGACTGTGCACGTCGAACTCCCGCACCTCCCAATTCTCAAACACCAGTCCCTCGGAGATGCCCCACTCGCCCAGTCCCGCCACCGCATAGCGGCGCGGGTTGTCGTGCTTCATTCGGTCAAACACCGCGCGGTCGGCCTCGTCGAGAAATTCGTTGGTAAGATAGGTGGTGCTGAACACGTCGACGTTCTCCCGTTGCTGATCGAAAAAGCGCTTCTTCAGCCAGTGCTTATCACTCCACGGGTTGAAGGTCAGTGTCGTCTGCTTGAACAGCGGCGGCGGTACCTCGCCACGCGGCGCGGACAGGTCGAAGGTATCGAAATTCTCTTCACTCGCGATCTCAAAGGCTTCCTCGATCCATACCCAGCACAGATACCCCTTTTGTACCGTGGTGGAGGCGATCTTGTACACGTTATCGAAGCCGCGGAACAGGATCTTCTGCCCGGTCGGTATGTAGGTGATCTCCATCGGGTTGGCCGTTGCCTTCCATAAATGCGAAACACCCAGCTTTTCGATCGCCCAGCGTAGCTGAGCGAAGGTACTGGTACGGTGCGTATCCATCACCGAGCGAATGACCAACAGATTGGCCTCCGGGTACTGCATCAGCCGCACGATGAAATTCAGCGCGGCGGTGGAGGACTTCTTTGAGGCCTTGCCGCCCTTCAGCACGCGGTAGCGCTTTTTCGACCGCCAGAAGGTACCGTACCCGCCGCCCACGGTATCCGCGATATTGATCGTGATCTCAGCCGCCAAAGCTCGCCCACTCCGTATCCTTGAATAGTCCCAGCAACGTCGCGTTGGCACGGGAACCGTTATGCAGCACGTACGGATTTACCAGAAACGCCCGCTTCCCCTGCACCGTGCATTTCGCCAGCACACCCTTGTCACACAGCTCGGAAACGGCACGGTCGGCGGTGCGCTCGGCCAGTGCAGACCTGCACAGCCGCACGATATCCGTCCGTTTCACGAACTGGCCGTTCCGATACCGCAAAAGCCCGCTGTTGATCCCCACGTAGGGTATCAGCATGGTAAGCAACCACACCGCGTTCGGACTCAGCCGCTCACACAGCCGCCCCGACAGATCGGGGAACTGCTTGACGAAGCGGCGCCCCGTATTGAAATCCACCGCATCCGCCTGCATCGCTTTTTGCGCAGTCACCTGCACGGCGGGGATGATGCGCACCTTGTCCCCCGGCCCGATATCATCCACCAGCACGGTGCCTGTCTCCCGTTCAACGAGGAGCATACCGCCAACATCGTTGATAATATCCACGGCAGCGCCTCCTCAAAACTACGCCACCGGTGGCGTAAAATCGCCCTATTTTACGCCACCACAGGCGTAAATGCAAAATGCCAACGAGCCCGGACGCACCAAGGGCTGACGGTCACTTTTTGGGAATTTGTTTCTTCTCTTCTCTCTGCCCGTCGCTATGCCGCCCCGTTTTGTCAGAAAAAATTTCGAGAGGGGTGTATTTTCCCCACCCCCCGGGGTGTGGGGGGGTGCCCCTTGTCACTGCACCCGTTCACCCTATACCTTTTGAGGCTTGAGGGGATACCCCCTTTTCACGTCCAGGGCTTTACCGCCCTGCATAAAAGTCTACTGCACTCTACCGCTGATTGACTGCATATCACCTTCATAAACGATGGGCATATGCAGAATTGTCTGTATATATTCATCCCATTGTTTAAGGTACACAAGTTCAATATCGTCTTATTGTACATCATCAACAAAAATTAGTGTTATGTACAGTTGCCTTAATCAATCGGGAATTTTGTCCTCGTTGATGAAGGTCACCGGTGTGAGCGTAACGGTGTGCTGCGTCGCTTCCACCATACCGTGATTGACCTTGCCCTGGAACATATAGCCGGTGACGTTGCCCTTGTCCGACAGCGCATCCACCAGATCAGCACGGCTCTCCTGCTTCGCCATTTTTAACGCGTTTGCCACTGCTTTTTTGGCCTCATCGTCACCCGTATAGTTCAGCATTGCGCTGACAGCCTCGTGGTTCACGCCGAGGAACAACGCCACACGGTCAAGCTGAAGCGGTTTTCCCAATGCTTGTGCGTGTTCGCGGGCTTTCGTGATCGCCGCGTATACCATATCCACGTCTTTGATTTCCGTCACCGTTATTCCCCCTTTTACGGATATTTTAATATATATCTATAAGTGCGATACAAGTGCCGAGTTTTACAAAATAAAAAGCCGCCCGAAACGATAATTTTCGGACGGCTCAAAAAATTTTTTTGGGAATTTTCTAAAAGGGGGTTGACTTTTGGATATCCAAATGTTACAATACAGTCACAGCCTTACGGAACAAAGGAGGGTTGGCAAGATGTAAGGCGAGTATGCGGCAGGTGCGGAAAGGAAATGGATATGGACAACGAAATGAACACGGGCGAAATGCTACGGGAACTCGCCGAGGAAAATCAAACTCGGAAAATCCTTGAAATCCTCAATGGTTGCAACGACCTTGAGGAAGCCAAGGAAAAGGTGAGAGCCCTGCTTAATAGATAAGCAAGGCTCAAAAGGGAACCAACAGGCGGCGGTACTTGCCACCGCCGTCCTGCTTGGCTTTTATAGTATAGCATATATTAATAAGAAAGGCAAGAGATACGAGGTGGAAAAAACAAAATCGAAAATGGGAAGACCGACGAGCAACCCAAAAACAAACGGCTACCGTATTCGGCTCACTGACGACGAGTTGAAAAAATTGGACTGGTGTTCGCAACAAAGCGGTTTATCTAAAGCCGACGTTCTTCGCTTGGGCATTCAAAAGGTCTTCGAAAGTCTGCAAAAGTAAAGAATGAACGGTCTGTCACCCTTCCACAAGCACAAACCGTTCAAGCACAACCA
>CAYYDD010000053.1:0-11633 GCA_964470515.1 uncultured Eubacteriales bacterium
ATAGGGCTATGCCCGAAAATGAAATACCCCCCGCTATGCGGGGGGATTATTATTTCTTGGGTGGAGCCGAGGGGGACTATTAGGCTTGCTTTTCGGCTTTTATTTTTACCTTGCATTACTCGAAAAACCGCAGTGTCAAGCGGATTTTCGCGGTTTCACGATGTTGGCCGCTTATTCCAAAATCGTGAGTTTTCAGTGAAATTCGTACAAATTTCGTACACGCAAGAGATTACAGCGTGTCGTATTCTGTCGAACTCACAAATACATTATAGCACAGCTCTTTCGCTTTTGCAAGTCTTTTTTGGAAAAATTTCCCACACAGGCACGTTCTATCAAAAATCCCCGTGCCATAGCACGGGGACGGTCAGACGGTTTCCAGTATAGCGACGGCTCGTTCTTCTTCTCTTGGATAGAGATGTGCGTATACTTGCCAAGTTTGCTGTACGTTGGAGTGCCCTAATCTGCGAGCAATCTCTTGAATATTTACTCCCTCGTTGGCAAGCACACTCGCGTGGCTGTGCCGGAAACTGTGAATGGTGATATGCGGCAGCTCCGCTTCTTTTGCAAAAAAGATGTTTCGGTTTTCGATGCTGCTGTCGCGCAACGGAGCAATACCGCCGCAGACACGGAAATTATCCGAAAAGCCCTTTATGCGTTGCTGAAACATCCGATGCTGCTCCAGTATTGCAACGAGCTTTTTGGGCATCTGGAGCGTCCGATACGACGATTTATTTTTGGGCGGTGTTTCCTGATCGCCGCCCTTGGTCTTTTGCGCGATGCTGCGGCGCACGTGGATCCGATCCCCCTCAACGTCCGACCATTTCAGCGCGTTGATCTCGCCCTTGCGTAGCCCGGTGTAAAAGGCGATGTTAAAGAACACGTAATACCCGCTGTCGTTGATCGAGCGTTCGCGGTACCGTTCAGCCACGGCGATGTATTGCCGGAACTGCGCGGGGGTGTAGTATTGCAGCGCGTCCTGCTCGTGCGTGAAGTACGCGTCCCGAAACCGGCCGAGCTTATCCAGCGGGTTCTTGGACAGATAGTCCACCTTGATACCGAAATTCAGCAGTGCGCGCAGCTCCTTGTACGCGTTGTTCTTGGTGGATACCTTGATATCCTTACCCGCGATGACGTTCTTCCACTCTTGAAGGTACTGGGGCGTCAGCTCATCCAGACGCACGTTGCCCAGATACGGCAGGATGTGATTGCGCATATAGGCGTCGGTCTTATCCCGGGACGTTTGCCGTATCTCGCTGCGCTTGGCCGCCTGCATTTTCTCATATAACATCTGCACGGTGATGGCGGTGGGGCGATCCTCGCCGCCGACCTCGGCCAACAGCCGTAGCTCCTCCAGCTTCGCCTCGGCCGAGCCGTAGACTGTGCGCGAGAGCTTCCGATACTTTCCGTCTGCGTCCTTGTAGCTGACGAACACGCGGTACTGCGCCTTGCCGTCCTTGGTCTTTCCGGTCTTGTAAACGGGCATAGTGCTCCTCCTTTTGGGCATAAAATGCCCGATGCTTGACAAAAGCACCGGGAGGATGCTATACTTTCAGTGGTTTGGCGACCCCGTTGGCAGGAGCATCCTCCGACGGCACATCCTCGATCCTGTTCCCGCAGGATCGAGGATCTTTTTATTTTTCTTTTTTGTCCTTGCTCTTGATGCTGAAAAATTCATCGAGGTTTTGGAAGCCGGGATCTGCGGCGCGGAGAGGCGCACTGAGTGTATCCTGCGGATTTCCGTACAATGCATCGAGCGAGGTTTCCTTGCGCGCATTCTTCGGCTTACCGAACGGGTGAGTGATCGGCGAGATTTCCTCGGGGAGAACGTCAAGCAGCTTATCCACCGCCGGCTGCACCGGCGGCTTTTCTCGGTAGGCGGCGATGACCTTGCTTTCGTGAGTAGTGAGGCACAGAGCGATGGTGATGTCATCGTTTATCATAGAATCCAGACTGATATTCAGAATTTTGCAAAAATTTGCGGCAACGCTGATCTTAGGCGTAGTCTGCTCCAGCTCGTAACGGCTGATGACCTGCTTCGTGGTGTGCAGCAGATCGGCAAATTCTTGCTGAGACATACCGTGAGACAATCGAATTTCCTTCAATTTTTCTCCAAAAGTCAAGGCTGACCCTCCTCTCTTGTAACAGTATAACACAAACAAGTCACGAAATCAATGACAAATTTCAAAAAAATCACATTTTTTGTCACAGAGTGTTGACAAGAGCGAAAGGAGATGGTACAATCTAACCGTCACAGAATTGTGACTATTAGTGATAGGGAGGTAACGCACAATGGAGGATACTATCCGAGGATTGGTGTATGGACGCTTCAAATCCATCCGCAAGTTTGCGGACGCGATCGGGTGGGATCGTACGAAGGCCTGCAATATTATTAACGGCAGACGGGAGCCGCGAATCTCTGAGATCCAAGAGATGGCGCGGGTGCTCGAAACGCCGGTTGAGATGATTGCGCATATTTTTTTACCTTAGAAGTCACAGAACTGTGACTTCTAAGTGGGGCATGGTTGCAAAAACAGAGGCAGATGGCAGGTGCCATCGGTGAAAGGAAGAAAAGCTATGAGAGAGATCGTATTTCGCGGCAGGCGCGTGGACAACGGAGAATGGGTCGAGGGAGATTTCTGCCGCCCGTGCAACATCTGCTTCGAACAAATTGGTGAGGATCCGATGACAGGGCAGAAAGGCATACCGGTGTGGCACGACTATGCGGTGGATCCGGAAACGGTGGGGCAGTACATCGGACTGACCGACAAAAACGGAACGCGCATTTTCGAGGGGGACGTGCTCCGTCACTGCCGTGAGTTGTGGGGGAGGGATGCGTCGCTGCTTGGTACGGTGTGCTGGGATGAGGCGCTGTGTCGCTTTTATCGTCTCGGGGTCGACGGATGCGCACCGCTGAGTGCTGAGGTCACGGCGTTTTACGAGGTTGTCGGCAGTATTTACGGAGCCGAATTCACCGAGGATCATCGGGCGGCATTGGCCTACGTAGGTCAGCTCGCGGCACTGAATGATCGCCTAATGGATCGGGCGAAGTACGAGGCGATGGGAGAGGACGTGGATGTGGTGGTAGCGAGTTTGCAGCACCGATTGATCGAGTATGATAACTGTCGTTCCCGCAGGGAAGACTATACGTGGGAGGCGATGACGGGGTGACGGTATTGCGGATTCGTTTTTATCGAGAAAAAGCGGGGCTGACCCGCGCCGAGCTGGCTGAGCGGGTCGGCGTATCCGAAGCAGAGATCAAGGCATACGAGGGTGGATTTGAGTCGCCGACGTTGGAAACGGCGATCGCCATTGCGAACGCGCTGGGTGTGACTGTGTACGATCTGGCGAAGGGGGCGCGGACGAAATGAAGCAAGGCTTTAATATCGAGGCGGCTATCGAGCTGTACTATTCGCAGAACGAGCTGAGCAATCGGGATATCAAGACCATCTTCGGGTGTTCGGACTCCTACGTCCAGACACTCAAGCACCGTGTGCTGAGGCGGATGGCCGAGGAACAGGCTCGGCCAGTGGTGTTTGAGGCAAAGAACGTCAATTGCGAGTATGCTTTCAAGGTATGGGGTCTCGACATCGACGAACTGGAGCAAAAATACCGAAAGCTGCAGATCTTTCGCAAGCTGAAGGAGGACGGTGTCGCGTGATCGCCGGTGCGATGATGATCGTCATTGTGGTGGGCGGCGCACTGCTGCTGGACTGGCTGTTGCCCGACCGAGCAAAGGACAGGCTGGTACATATTTTCCGCTTTGATGAGGAGAACAGGAAGTAGGGGTGCCCCCGTCCGAGGGGCGTGGAAATTGGCGGAAGGTATAAATGCCTTCCCCCAAAAATGGAGCAAAGGGGCTTAATTGATATATGAAAGCTACAGGTATCGTCCGCCGTATCGACGATCTTGGCCGTGTGGTCATCTCGAAGGAGATCCGCCGCACGATGCGCATCCGCGACGGGGATCCGCTGGAGATCTTTACCGGCCCGAACGAGGAGATCGTGTTCAAAAAATATTCGCCGGTGGGGGAGATGGGTACCTTCGCCACGCAGTACGCCGACGTGATGTCGCGCGCGTGCGCACTGCCTGTGTATTCTGTGCGACGAAAAGGGGGTTCCGTCCAGCGACAGCGACCGGAAGCCGGCGCAGGTCGCGGCGGCTTTCCTCGGTCGTCTGATGGAAGAATAAGTGGGTACTATGGCGACGGAACGGATGCAATATTGGTTTGTGTTTGTGCGGGCGGCGGGAGTGATCCCCCGCCCTACAGTGCGTACTTTGGGTTGCAGGGGGGGCGTTGTCAAGTATGTGTGACGTTTGCGGGCTTCTGTGGTGCTCTGACCGATGCCCGAACTACGACCCGCGCCGCGATCCGGCGGTCACGGGCTTTTGTACAGAATGCGGAGAACCGCTGTACATACAAGGCGCGGAGCTGTGCGACGATTGCCGAGAGGAGGGAGAGAAATGCCCGGAGTGCTGAGCTATACACACGGACAAGCCGTGGTGGACGTGTATTTCCCGAACGGTGACTGCGTGTGCAAATGGTGCTCGCTGTTCCTGCGGTATGAGGACGCATTCAAACGGTATTCGTGTCGGCTGACGGGGGAATGGATCCTCGACCCGGCACACGAGATCGGGGCAAAATGCCCTTTGATAATGGAGGTGAAAGACTGATGGGGATCCCGGTTATGATCCTGGGTGGCAGTGGCAGCGGTAAGTCCACCTCAATGCGCAATTTCGACCCCGAGGAGGTCGGCGTGTTCAACGTGGCCGGCAAACCCTTGCCGTTCCGTAAAAAGCTGAAAAAGGTGGATGGCTCGAATTACGGACAGATCATCAGCGGCATGCAAAAAAGCAGTCTGAAGCGGTTTGTTATCGACGATTCGCAGTATCTGCTGTGCTTTGAGATGTTCAGCAAGGCCAAGGAAAGCGGCTACCAAAAATTTACCGATATGGCACTGAATTTTTACAATCTCATCCAGTTCATCATCACGCGGTTGCCGGAGGATGTGATCGTGTATTTCCTGCATCACACGGAGGAGACGGACGGACGGATCAAGGCCAAGACCATCGGTAAAATGCTGGACGAGAAGCTGACGGTCGAGGGTTTGTTTTCCATCGTGCTGTTGTGCCAGACCGACGGTGTCAAGCACACCTTTATCACGCAGTCCGATGGATACACGACGGCGAAAAGCCCGATGGAGATGTTCCCTCCGGAGATCGACAACGACCTGAAGCTGGTGGATACGATCATCCGCGATTATTACGAACTGGAGGTAGAAAGCAAATGAGACCCATTGATCTGTCAAACGTGGAGGAAGCGCGGGAGTTTGAACGGGTGACACCGGGCGGTTACGTCTGCGGTATCACGAACGTCAAGGATGTGCCGGAGAGCGAATATCTGCTGATCGAGTACGATATTGCCGAGGGTTCGCTGAAGAACTATTATCGGCAGCTCAGTGACGCGCGGGGCTTTTGGGGCGGTAAATTCGTGAAATCCTACAAGGGAAAGGCACTGCCGTTTTTCAAGGGCTTCATCACGGCCGTGGAGAGTAGCAACAGCGGCTATCGCTGGAATTACGACGAGAACACGCTGCGACGCCGCCTAATCGGGTTGGTGCTCGGTGAGGAGGAATACCGCAAGAACAACGGCACCGTCGGCAAGCGGTTGTACGTGGCGCAGGTCCACTCGGTGGATAAGATACGTTCGGGTGATTATACGGTGCCTCCGCTGAAGAAGCTCGTTGCACCGCCGATCACTGCGATATCGGTTGCACCGTCGTTTGATGAGCTTGAGGATGTGGACGATGACGACCTTCCGTTCTGAGTGTCCGATCTGCGTGAGGCTGGGCACGGTGATCCAGCGTGATTATTGGGTTACCTGCTCGGCTTACCGCGGGATGGTACATATGGCGCATTGCAGAGACTGTCCTTACCACCGGTCGGAGAGCTCCGTCGATTGGTGCACGTATAAAACACGGGAGCAGAAGATCAAGGAAAGAAAGGATTGACGGAATGGCTCGTCCGATTAAGGACGGGGTCTCCTACTGGCCTTTCGACGTGGATATGCTCGATGACAAGAAATTCAAGCTGATCCGCGGCGAATTTGGGATAAAGGGTGCCTACATTGCGCTTGTTATCCTGAATTCCGTTTATAAGGACAACGGATACTACAAAAAATGGGACGAAGACGACTGTTACCTGGTGTCGGAGAGTGCCGGTGACGGTTGTACGCCCCGATTGGTGAATGAGGTGCTAACCGGGTGCATCAGACGGGGGCTCTTTAATGAGCGACTTTTTGATGCGTTCGGTATCCTCACGTCCGCCGGTATCCAGCGGCGCTTCTTCCAGATGGTGAAGAACAGCCGAAATAAGATCATTTTATACCGTGAATACCTTCTTATTGATCTTAACGATCAAGGCTTGTCGGAGGGTGTTCTTAATAAAGTTGTCCTTAAAACGGTTTCCCGGTGGGAAAACCCCGGTAAAACGCAGGGAAACCCCGATAAAACCCAGGGAAACTCCCTAAAAGAAAATAAAGAAAAAAGAAAGATAAATAAAAAAGAAAATAAAATTCATTCGTTCTGTAGCACCTCCGAAAAATCAAAGCAAAAACCCTTTTACGGTGAGCTGGGCGAGGGCTTGGTGATATTGAGCGAAGAGCAGATCGAAGATCTTTTGGAGAGGCTGTCGATTGAAGAATTTGATCACTACGTGGAAGTGGTAAAGAACTGTGAAAAAAAGGGTAAGAAGTTTGTAAAGAAAACACACTATCAAGCCATTCTGGATATGGTTGAAAAGGATCGTCAGATTAAAAAGAAGGGAAGTGGCAGCTCGTGAATATGAAGCAGGTGAAGGTCGTCGAGGCGAAAAATCGTCAGCGGATCCTTTCTGTCTGCCCCGGGGTGCCGGAGCGCAGCGGAATTTACTTTCTGCTCCGCGCGGAGGATGGGTTCCGCTACGCCTATATCGGGCAGGCGAAGCATCTGCTGACACGGATCGCACAGCATCTGAGCGGGTACCAGCACATCGATCTGTCCCTCAAAAAGCACGGACTGTGGAGCGAACGGAATATGACCGGCTGGCGGGTCGCCTTTCTGGAGTTCCCGGAGAGCGAGCTGGACGAGCGGGAACGGCAGTACGTCAAGCTGTACGCCAATAAGGGCTATCAGCTACGGAACAAGACCGTCGGTGGGCAGGGGATCGGCAAGTCCGGTATGGATGCCGCCAAGCCCCCGAAGACCTACCGCGACGGACTGGCGCAAGGGTACAAAAATGCGCAGCGGTTTGTGGCTCGGTTGTTCGATAAGCATCTGGATTATCGGCAAAAAAGCGAGAAACCGAATAAAAATCAGGAAAAAGCCGCGCAAAAATTCGCGGAATTTTTGGAGGTAGACAATGGAAAAGCAGCGGATCACGGTGAGTAATTCCGATGATCGTCTGGCGTTGGCGTCGATCCTTGTTAAGAACGGGTACACGGTGCATATCGTCAAGGAGCGCAGAGGAAAGCAGACGGTGACGCACGTTGAGTATTGGAGGGACGTAGAATGAGTTGCACGGTCAAGGAGGTCAGCTGCCGGCATTGCGGGACGGTGTTTACCGGCTACGCCAACAGCCGGTACTGCTCGGCGGAGTGCCGCCGTCGGGCGGCAAAAATTCGTAAGAAGGACGGACGAAAACGACGGAGTATCTTTTCCGAAGCACGTGCCGGTCGTTCATCGGAGAGGATGACGGTGCAGGACGTACTGGTGTGGATCCAAAAGCATTATGACGAAACGGGCGTACTGCTGTCCTACGGCAAGGCCGTGGCACGGATGAATGCTCTGTGATGTATTTGAGGAAAGCACACGCAGCAGATCGCTGCATGTGTTGCGGTGATATTATCCCGCAAGGGCGTATGGTATGCCCATCTTGTGAGAGAAACGGAGAGCAGTCGCGCTAGGAATAATTTTGAGAAATTAAAGCGGGATAGCAAAAGCAGAAAGTGTCGAAACCGTCAGGGCGTTTGCGGAGAGATTCAAGGCCGATTTGGTCAACACGGAATTTCATTTTGATCGCTATCGCCGAAAGGCTATCGACAACCTTGTAAAAGAAACGGTAGGTGAGGGGTAATGAGAAGAGTAGTGTTCTATCTGTTGAGCTTCACGTGGGGTCTGGCGCTCACGCTGATCGGCTGTGTGGTTGCGGCGGCACTGCTGATCGCCGATTGCCGGCCCAAGCGGTACGGTTGTTGCCTGCTGTTTGAGATCGGTGACGGGTGGGGCGGTGTCAATCTTGGGCCGGTGATCTTGATCGACCGCAACGAGCCGGAAAGCACCAAAGCCCACGAACACGGTCACGCGATACAGAATATCGTATACGGCCCATTTGTGCTTTTCTTGGTGGGTATTCCGTCTGCGGTGAGGTACTGGTATCGCCGGGGATATCAGAAAGCGAATCAAGCGCGGCCGCTACCACCGTACGACGCGGTATGGTTTGAGGCGCAGGCCACGCTGTGGGGAACTGCGTTTATGGAGAAAGGGGAGAAGTGAATGCCTGAGATCGGGCGTGATGATCGGGAATACTGGCTGAAGATGCTGATGAAGCTGGGCGTGGAAGCGCACCGGCTCGGTGAGAATCTATTTGAAGAGGAACGGCTGTTTGATCCCAACGGATCGGTGCGGGAACAGAAAATGGCGGTGTACGGTTTTGAATGTGAATGCAACGCCCGAAATTCTCGGCTGATCGATTCGGTAGCGCTGTCGGCACGGCAACGCGCGCTGATGAAGTGGCGATATATCAAGAAAAAGCCGTGGGGTGACGTTTTTCGCTTTATGAATACCACGCTAAGGTACACGTATGAAATGCACAAGCGAGCCTTGCAGCGTGTTTTAATCGCCAACGAGGGCAGAGACTTTAAGGAGGAATATCACGCCGAAAAAGCGAGGCTTGACAAACTCAATCCATACACCAAGGAATTATGAAAAAGAAGAACCCGCTCAACCATAACGGAGAGCGGGTTTTCATTAGAACATATACGTGCCGTTTGCTTTGTAGGATTTGTTCCATTCTACGGCGATCATCTCCGCCTGCATACGACTTTCACACAGATGAACGATGTTGATGTTGCAGCGTTCGTAAAGTGCCATAAGGTTTGTGCCGGTGCGGATCGTGTCCGCCGTAGCGAAGTTTTTGCCGTTTTCGGTGCGGTTGATTACAACGTAGATGTGTTTCATTTCATTTTCTCCTTGCATTTTTCGCCTTTTGGTGTTACAATGCAAAGGCAAGGCACGACCTCTGCGTTGTGTGTTGTGGGTCCCGTTCTGCTGACAGTCCGCCAAGATAGGCAGCAGGGCGGGATTTTCATTTGTTTTCATCAAGGTACTTCTCAATCGCGCCTTTGATGATGGCGGCTTGACTGTCGCCTTTTTGTGCGGTTACCGTGCGGAACTGCTCGGCAAGGTTTTTCGGAATTCTTGCGGCTATCATTGTATACACTTTGTTTTCATACCGCTTCTTGACCTCGTATGATGTTTTACCTATTGACAAACACCCCTTTCGTGTGGTATCATAAAACCAATCGAGGGGCACAAGTGCTTATGTCCTAAGAGCGATTACAGAGCCGTCACCGTGCAGGGTGGCGGTTTTGCTTTTTCACTCTTACGGTTACCGTTAAACCAAAAAGGTGAAACGTAACAGTAATTGGCAACCCTATCACCTCACTTCCGTATGTTACTTTGCGGTGGAAGTGTCGCATGGAAAACCAGCTTTGTAAAAATGCTGTGGTGGTTGGATTTGCCGTGCCCCTCGATTCGGTTTTACGTCGCTTGGCTTCCCTTGCGACGTGTTCATAATAGCATACCGTTAGCGGTATGTCAACCCCTTTTTCAAACTTTTTCAAAAAATTTTTCAAGCCGTTCGAAAAGGAAGCCCGCTCAACCATAACGGAGAGCGGGTTTTCATTAGAACATATACGTGCCGTTTGCTTTGTAGGATTTGTTCCATTCTACGGCGATCATCTCCGCCTGCATACGACTTTCACACAGATGAACGATGTTGATGTTGCAGCGTTCGTAAAGTGCCATAAGGTTTGTGCCGGTGCGGATCGTGTCCGCCGTAGCGAAGTTTTTGCCGTTTTCGGTGCGGTTGATTACAACGTAGATGTGTTTCATTTCATTTTCTCCTTGCATTTGTGCCGGCTTTGGTGTACAATACAAGGGCAGCCGATACCGCGTGTATTGTGTTGTTGGACTTCCTCGTTCTGTGTTCCGCCAAGATCAGCAGAGCGGGGAAGTTGCTTTTTACTTTCTGTTGAGGTAATCGTCGATTGCTGCTTTGATAACTTGTGCTTGACTTATGCCATCTGCCTTGCATTTTTCACGAAAAGCCGCGGCGATGTCTTTTGGTATATCTGCCCTGATGGTGGAGTAATTGGCGTCAATCCAGCGGCGCTTAACCTCATTAGATGTTTTTCCTATTGACAACACCCCCGAAATATGATAATATAATATCGCAAGGACGGTTGCCCGCGCCTACGGGCGACTGCTCCAGATTAGCGATGGGACAGCCGCTCGGTTATGTACACCGGGCGGCTACTTCTTTTTGTATCCAAGGATACCAAAGACAACCGAGGACAGCAGGGAAAGTAAAGCGATTACTTCAATTACTGTCATACTGTCACCCCCTTTCGGAGGAGCAGCACCGCCCTTGCGACAATGCTATAATAGCATACACAGCCGTGTATGCCAACCCCTTTTTCAAAAAATTTTTTTACGCCGTCCAAATCAGTACGTTTGGGCGGCTCGGCAAAGCATAAAAAGAACCCGCCCGGAATGATTCGAGCGGGGTTCCTTGCGCTGTTATTCCATCTCTACCTCGATGCAGATTGTGCCGTCTGAGTAGTAAATGAATTTGATGTCGCGGTCAAAGGCTTGGGATTCTGTGAGTTCCACGCGTTCGTTACCCTCATAATCGTAATAGTAAAAGCGGGTTTCGGTTTGGAAGTCAATAAGGTTGTTTCTCATATCGCGTAGTGTCATGTTTTTACTCCTTGCATTTTGTCCGGCTTTGTGGTAGAATACAATGGCAGCCGATACCATTGCGGTGTTTGTTGTGGGGCAACGGTTTCGCTTTTCTTTCCACGGAGCAGCGAGCCGTTGCTTTCATTTGTTTCTTGCGATATCTTCGCGAATGAGGCGCTTGATATACCCCGCTTTGTTTGGCTCTTTCTCTAACCGTTCGGCGATGTCTGCTTCGGTTTTAGTCATCACCTTAATTACATATCGCCGAGAGTTGAGACGGTCAAATTTTTCTTGCGGTCGCTCGTTCTTTCCTATTGACAACACCTTCTTTCTGTAATATAATAAGCACAAGAGGGCGGCTCACTTGCGAGGTGCTGGTCGTTCTCCCGTTCAAGTTTAAAGCTTGTAGAAAACGCCGTCGCCCGCTATGTGGTGGCGGTTATTTCTTTTTGGTGCAGTTTAGAACACCAAAAACAACCGAAGCGATGAGTGATAGCAAACTAAGTATTTCTAACACACTCATAGTGTTCTCCTTTCTGGAGAACCAACCCGCCGCCCTCTTGGCTTATGTCGTTCGGTTTCCCTTGCGACAATGCTATAATATCATACGGTGCACCGTATGTCAACCCCTTTTTT
>CAYYDD010000054.1:0-11479 GCA_964470515.1 uncultured Eubacteriales bacterium
ACTTAATATCTCCTACTTAGGGGCTCTTTTGTGCCGTCCGTACAAATTGGGGCAGCAGTTCAGATGCTCACCACGGCCTTTCCTGTGTCTCGCTTATTTCGCGGCCTTGGCAGCCATAATTGCCTTGATCTTGCTGATGACCTCGACGACCTTGAGAGCCTCACTGTGCTTGATGCGGTACGGCTTGCCGAGACGATAATCCTCGTACATCGCGACCCAGGTTTGGTCCAGACGCTCGCCCATGACGTCGACGAACGCACCGCCGTAAAGCCACTCGATGGCAGGCGTTTTTTTGAAGTTTGGGTCGGTGCCGGGGGTCGTTTCGCTCGCGGGCAGACGTTCGATCTCCTGATCGGGCTTGACATAACGCCACTCGAGCTGAGAGTTCTCCACACCCGTGTCGTACAGAATACCGCGGTCGCCGTAGGCGACGATCGCGTGCTGACGGGTGGCACAGCCGGAGCTGATCTCCATATCGATGATACGGCCGTTGATACCGGTCAGCAGCAGCTTGATGTGATCCTCGCAGTTGCCGCTCGCCAGGATCTGACGGGTCTCGGCGTAGATATCGGTGTAATCGCCGCCCGCGAAGTTTAGCGCGTGGTCGATGATGTGCGGCCCCCAGTTGAGCAGCTGGCCGCCGCCGTAGGCATCGATAGTCTGCCAGTCGTTGCGGGTGGCAAAGCCGTTACGGGTCAGCTTGACCTCGTACACATTACCGATGATACCGGAATCGCAGACTTCCATCGCTTTCTCAAACTTCTGCTCCCAGCGACGGTTGTGCCGGATGTACAGCTTTACGTCCGGCAGGCTGTCAGCCAGCTCTATCAGTGCCTTGGCATCCTCGTAATGGCAGCAGATGGGCTTCTCCAGAAACACGCTCTTGCCGGCCTTTAGTGCCATATAAGCGTGCTTGTAGTGATCGCAGGAACGGGTCGCGATATCCACGATCTCGACCCCGGGATCGGCGATCAGCTCCTCTATGGTGGCGTACGCCTTCGCACCGTACACCTTGGCGATCTCCTCGCGGCGTTCCTCGATGATATCGCACACTGCATAGATCTCGAACATTTCCTCCTTGCCCTTCAGCTCAGGCAGGTGCATACCCTTACCGGCACGGCCCAAGCCTACCATACCCAGTTTGATTGGTTTCATTATTACACGCCCCACTTCGTCAAAATTTCACGGCTCTCCGCCAGATCCTCCAGCGGCTCGCGCTTATGCGTATCGTGTTCAATAAAGATCCACTTATCGTAGCCCTTTTCCACGGCGGTCCTGACGACGTACTCGTTGTCCACAGGGAAGTTGCCCTGACCTAAGCCGCAGAAGTAGCCGCGATCCCACCAATCCTTTTGATCGGGATCCTGCATGACCCACTCCTTTAGGTGGATAGCGACGATGCGGTCGTAATACTTATCCATAACCTCGCGCACGTTGCCGCCTGCGACCGCCATATGACCCACGTCGAACACCAGACCGGCCTCGGGGCACTTGGTCATAAACTCATCCAGCTGCTCCTGTGTTTCCACGATGCAGCCCAGATGGTTATGCACCGCCGCCTTGATACCGTACTTTTTGCAAGCCGCGATCAGATAGTTGACACGGCGGCAGTAGGTATCCATCGAATCTTTGGAGTGATTGACGCTCACATCCGTCCAGATATACTCCTTCCTGAACGCCGCCGTCCACTGCACCTTCAGCTCCAGCGAGGGGGCGAGCACCGTCGCAAAATCCATCCCCAGCTTCGCCAGTGTGGTGGCCTTGTTCAATGCATCCGCCGCGTCGATGGGAGTCAGCCGCTCGATACCGTCATAGCCGATCTTTTTCAAATCCTCCATACGGGTCTCATAATCCATAAACCCGCCGTACCAGACATTCATACCGTAGTCTGCAATGCCGATCCTTCTCATTGCAATCCCTCCGTTTACGGTTCTTTACACTTAATAATAAAGAATAATGCCGCATATTTCCATTGTAAATTCCTTCTTTCATATTGCAAATCCGCTCAAACGCCTGTTGCCGCATAGGGCAGCAGTGCTTCCGACGGCAGCTCGTCGACGATAATACCGGTCAGCTCCGACGCGTCGAACAGCTTGTGATAGTATTGCTACCCAGTCTTACTGCCGGTGCACAGTCGATACGCCCGACGGATGAGGTTTCCTCGCGTGAGAGATCGCCGTCCCCCAGCCGGGCGGCACCGTAGAGGCGATTCGCGAATCGTTCGCCACCTCGCAAAATCACAAAGAAACAGCGTTCAAGCCGGTCGGCCTGAACGCTGTTTCACTTAAACGATCTCCCAATCCTCTTTTTCCCGCTTTTTTTTCGGCTTACTACCTATCTTTTTGAGCTCATAGCACTCATCGCAGAAGGCCGCAACGTTAGGGGAATGGCTGACGAGGATGACGCACTTTCCGCCTTCGCTCAGCTCACGGAAGATCTCCAGGATCTCCTCCTGCGTATCGGTATCCAGATTGCCCGTCGGCTCATCGGCCAATAGGATATCGGGACTATACGACAGTGCCCGCGCGATCGCCACACGCTGTTGCTGTCCGCCCGAGAGTAGCAACACGCGTCGGTTTGCCTCCTCCTCGCTTAGACCGACCTGCTCCAGCAGACGCAGCGCCCGTTCCTTTTTGTTCTTTTCCTTCACACCGGCGATCTGCATCGACAGGATCACGTTCTCCAACGCGGTGAATTTGGTGATGAGATTAAAGCTCTGAAAGACCACGCCGATGTATTTACTGCGGAACTTATACTTGTCGATCTTTTGGATATCCGTGTCCTCGTAGAGGATGCGGCCGCTGTCGGGGCTGGCGAGTCCCGACAGCAGCGACAGCAGCGTGGTCTTGCCGGCGCCGGAGCGTCCTACGATGCAATACATTCTTCCCTTGTCGAAGCGGTAGGACAGCTTATCCAGCACCGGCGTGGTGCCGTAGGAAAACGATACGTTATCTAAGGTCAATACAGCCATTATACAGTACCTCCCTAATCTCTGTTTGCCAGTATTCTGAGCGGCTCGTAGCGCATCACGAAGAGCATCGAGACCATTCCCGATACCAGCGTCAGCAGCACGGCAATCCCCAGCATCTGCAACACCACGGTGAAATTCATAGCCGCGTTGATCTCGCTTACGTACTCCATCGCATAGTCCATACCGACCATCGAGGTGAAGCCTTTTCCGCCGCCCATATCGCCGCCCGTCGACGGGATATCACCCGACGGGATATCGCCGCGCCCGAAGCTCTGCTCGATGCGGTCGGCGTTGCTTTCCTGTGAGGTGATCTGATTCTCCAGTAGCGCGTTGGTGACGGGCACGGAGCACACCGCGCCCACGCATAAGCCGAGGATCACGGCAACCATCGTGACCGCGAAGATCTCGGTCAGGAACTGTGCGGCCACCCTGCCCTTCTTCATACCCATCGCGGTCAGCACGCCGATCTCGTACTTGCGCTCACGCACGTTGAAGATGTTGAGCACGACGAGGATGATTGCGCCGATGATAAGCACCACGATCAGAAAATATCCCGCCATCGTGCTGAGCGTGTTCAGCGGAATCAGACTGCTTTCAAAAGCCGCGATATCGGTGGAGGATACCGTATATGTATCCTCCAGTCCGAGCTCGCGCACCTCGTCCTCAAAGGCATAATACGCATCGGTATCCGCAAACACGTACGTGCCGCTCAGTGAGCCGACAATAGCGGTCTCGTATTCTACGTCGCCGTCGGTGACGGTCTCGGAGACCGCCTTGGATGCTTCGACGATGCTTTGCAGCGCGGCGTAGCTCATATACAGCTGATTGGCGGGGTCGGCCGAGGTCGAGCCCATAATGGAAAAGCTGTTCTCGTTGGCGGTGGCGTTGGTATACAGACCCACCACGGTGAGGGTATAGGTTTCCTCCTCGTTGCTCGGATTGGTCAGTGTGACCGTGTCGCCCACTGACAGCGAGTTGAACGTGGCCAGCTCCTCGGAGATCAGGCAGACCGCCTCCTCCGTGCCCTCGTCAAATACCGTGCCGTCGGTAACGGTGCTGGTGCCGCTGACGAACTCCGTCATCGCGTCCTCACCGCTGTACCCGATGATGCTGAAATCGTTTTGCGAGCCCATCATCTGGGGATTGCGGCCGCCCATACCGCCAAAGTCTCCGGTATTGCCGCTGGAAAAGCGGCTGTCGGTATCTGTGTCGGTGTCGGTGCTGACAGGCTCAAAGCCGTCGGAGCCGTTCAGGGACACGGTCAGCGTGTAATAGAAATCCTTGACCGTCGAGGCCGCCGCGTAGGTCTGATACTCCTGCAGCGACAGCGAGGACGAGCTGCCCATCAGCTCGGTAAACTGTGAGCGGTCAAAATTCTTCGAGGGCGGCTCGCTCCCGCTACCGGGCTTCTCGGTCATCATATCCTTCATCATCGAGGTGCGGTCGAACGAGATTGTTGCCGTGACCGACAGCGACGACAGTGTGTCCGTTTTAGCCGTTTCTGCGGCCTGACGGATGGATAGTCCCAGGCAGGCGGATACCGCGATCACCAGCACGATGATCCCGATGAGGATATGTCGCCCCTTGGAGCGGCTGATGCAACGCAGCGCGTTTTTGATAATGTACATTGCGATCCTCCTTTTGCGTTGATAGGAGAATCATAGCGCACCAACCTTAATCCAACTGAAAATCTTCGGTGTACGTTTGGTGAACATCGCGTCCCTGCTACCCGCGATAAACACCGTAGAGGCGATTCACGAATCGCCGTCACCTCGCAAAATCACAAAGAAACAGCGTTCAAGCCGGTCGGCCTGAACGCTGTTCTCTTATAAATATTCCGTATCAATGCGGGCGCGGACATTGCATTTGCTGTTTTCCCGCAGGGTCTCAAACCACGCAACGGGATGTCCGTCCTCCTCAGTGATCGCGCGGCGCACGGTGAGCATCTCGCCCAACGGAGCCTCCGCCACGTAATGGAGCTGTACCCCCGTGATACGCAGACGGTCGATCTCCGGCAGGAAATCGCACAGCATATCCGCGTAGCGAGTATTGTTCATATGGTTGTTGACATCCACGTCCGAGTACCGCACGACGCGCGTACCCGCTTCCTCAAAATCGAGTGTCGGCAGACGGAACCGCGTTGACAAGGGGAGAGGCTCGTCCGAGCCGTAGTGTAGATCCACCGTGCCGACACGGCACAGCTCGCCGCTGTGCATATCCAGCAACGCCCACACGCTGCCGGCTTCGGCCACCAGCTCGTCCCCGCAATACATTTGATAGTACCGCTCAAACGATACCCCGCGCGGCGGGTCGTACGCCCACGTCTGCACCGTCACCTTATCGTAGGCGCGCAACGGCTTGTACAGATGAACGTTCATCCGGCTGAGCACGAACGAATATCCCTGCGCGATCAGATCACGGTAGGTTGGGCCGTCCGCCCGCATCTGCCCGTCCGCTGCCTCCTGGAAATAACGGCAGACCGCCGACGGATGTACCTCGCCGTTATGCCCGGTATCGTGGGACAGGATCTCATACTCTACAGTGTAACGCACAGTCAGGACTCCTTATTGTAGTTGCGCGATGCTTTGCATCAGCAACGCCAGCTTTTCCTGCAAGCGCTCCGCCTGCTCGCGGGCGGTCTGCACCACGTTCGCGGGAGCCTTGTCGGTAAACGCGGGGTTGGCCAGGCGGGCGGTGACACCCGCAAGCTGCTTCTCCACGTTGTCCTTCTCCTTGTTCAGGCGCATAAGCTCCGCAGCCTTGTCCACTAGATCGTCCAGCGGGATCTTGATGGTTGCGTCGGCGGTGACGATGCTTACCGCACCCGGTACATCAAAGCCCGCTCCCACCTGCACCTCCGACGCGGAAGCCAGCCGCAGGATAAACGGCACACCCTTCTCAAACGTGGCGGTAAACGCCGTTTCCACAAACACCTGTGCCTTGCGGGACGGCGGTACATTCATCTCACCGCGGCGGTTACGGATGGCACCGATGGCCTCCATAATGCGCTCCATTTCCTTTTCTTCCTCGGGGAACGATAGTGTCGCATCGTACACCGGCCACTTCGTGACCATCAGCGCCTCACCCTCGTGCGGCAGCGACTGCCATATCTCCTCGGTAACGAACGGCATAAACGGATGTAAGAGCTGCAGCATCCCCGTCATCACGTACAGCAGTACCTGCTTGGCCGCGCCCGCGTTGTCGCTTTGCAGACGTGCCTTGCACAGCTCGATGTACCAGTCGCAGAAGCTGTCCCAGATAAAGTCGTACAGCTTCTGCACGGCGATACCCAGCTCGAACTTATCCAGATTTTCCGTCACCGCCTGCACCAGCGTATTAAAGCGGGACACGATCCACTTGTCCTCCAGCGTCAGCTCGGCGGGCAGCGTCAGCGGTACGTCCCCGTCGCCGGTGTTCATCAGGATGAAGCGGGCGGCGTTCCACAGCTTGTTGGCAAAGTTGCGGGAGGACTCCACCTTGTCGTTCATAAAGCGCATATCGTTGCCGGGGCTGTTGCCGGTCGCTAGCATAAAGCGCAGCGCATCCGCGCCGTATTGGTCGATGATCTCCAGCGGGTCGATGCCGTTGCCCAGCGACTTGGACATCTTGCGTCCCTGTGAGTCGCGCACCAGACCGTGAATGAGCACCGTGTTGAACGGTGCCCTGCCTGTGTAGGCGAGACCCGAGAAGATCATACGGCTCACCCAGAAGCCGATGATATCGTAGCCCGTCACCAACGTGTTGGTGGGGTAGAAGTACTTGAGATCGTCCGTGTTATCCGGCCAGCCCAGCGTGCTGAACGGCCACAGTGCCGAGGAAAACCACGTATCCAGCGTGTCGGGATCCTGCGTCAGCTTCTGGCTGCCGCAGTGCAGGCAGACTGTGGGATCCTCTTTGACGACAACGGTCTCGCCGCATTCCTCGCAGTACCACGCGGGGATCTGGTGACCCCACCACAGCTGACGGGAGATACACCAGTCACGCGTGCCGCGCATCCAGTTCATATAGTTCTTGGTAAAGCGCTCCGGTACAAAGCGGATATCGCCCTTTTCCACTGCCTCGATAGCAGGGGCGGCCAGCGGCTCCATCTTCACGAACCACTGTTTGGACACCATCGGCTCGATGGTGCAGTGGCAGCGGTAGCAGGTGCCCACGTCGTGACGATGTGCCTCGGTCTCCTTTAAGTACCCGCCGGCCTCTAGATCCTCCAGAATGGCACGGCGCGCCTCGGAGGTGGTCATCCCGGCGTACTTGCCGCAATCGAACACCTCCGGCTCGTCCGCGGCCGCCTTGCCGGACGTGCGCAGCTCGTCGGCGGTTGCTTTGTCGGCGGCACCGGTCATCCGACCGTCGTACGTAAACACGCGGATGAGCGGCAGCGCGTGACGGCGGCCGACCTCAAAGTCGTTCGGGTCGTGTGCGGGCGTGATCTTCACCACACCCGTGCCCTTGGTCATATCGGCGTGCTCGTCGCACACGATGGGCAGCTCGCGCCCCACCAGCGGCAGAATGACGTGACAGCCGTGCAGATGCGCGTAGCGCGGGTCGTCGGCGTTGATGGCCACGGCGGTATCGCCCAGCATCGTTTCGGGACGGGTGGTGGCCAGCTCCAGTTGCTCGCCGGTCTCCTTGACCGTGTACAGCAGATGCCAGAAGTGACCGTCGCGCTCCTCGTATTCCACCTCCGCGTCGGAGATGGAGGTGTGGCAATGGGGACACCAGTTCACCAACCGATTGCCGCGGTAGATGAGGCCCTCCTCGTACAGCCGCACGAACACTTCGCGCACGGCCTTGGAGCAGCCCTCGTCCATCGTAAAACGCTCGCGGTCCCAGTCACAGCTGGAGCCAAGCTTTTTCAGCTGGCTGACGATGCGGTTGCCGTACTGTTCCTTCCACGCCCACGCACGCTCCAGAAAACCCTCGCGGCCGAGCATCTCCTTGGTCAGCCCATCCTTGCGCATCGTCTCCACCACCTTCGCCTCGGTGGCGATAGACGCGTGGTCAGTGCCGGGCAGCCACAGCGCGGCAAAGCCCTGCATCCGCTTAAAACGGATGAGGATATCCTGTAGCGTGTTGTCCAGTGCGTGCCCCATATGCAACTGCCCCGTGATATTCGGGGGCGGGATGACGATGGTGTACGGCGCCTTATCGGGATCGGCCACGGCGTGGAACCAGCCGCCGTCTACCCAGAAACGGTAAATGCGGTCCTCTACCTCGCGCGGCTCGTAGGTTTTCGCAAGCTCTTTTTTTGTTGACATACTCAGCCCTCCGGACTTATCAGACGATATATAAAAGCAGTATACCACGGTTTCGCGTTTTGTACAAGCCTAAAAATTACAAAATAGTAGTTTTCATTTGACGGTGCTTGTGTTATAATAAAAACAAAGGAGGCGATAGACCGTGAAGGTGACGTTCAATCCGGACGAGGAGATCGTCCGTGTCATTAAGGAAGGTCTGCGCGAGACCGGCGGCTATTGCCCGTGCCGCCGCGAGCGTACCGAGGATAACAAATGTATATGCCGCGAATTTCGCGAGCAGATCCGCGACCCGGAATACGAGGGCTTTTGTCACTGTATGCTGTATTACAAATCCAAAAACTGAAAGGACGGTTTATGATGGCGGAGATCGTATTGACTGAACAGAATTTTGAAGAGGTAGTGCTGCGCGCCACGCAGCCCGTGCTGGTGGATTTTTGGGCCACGTGGTGCGGCCCGTGCCGGATGCTCGCTCCCGTCATCGAGGAGCTGGCGGCGGACTATGAGGGTCGCGCCGTGGTGGGTAAGGTAAACGTGGATGAGCAGCCGGGTCTGGCTAACGCTTTCGGCATCCAGAGCATTCCCACCGTGATGTTGTTTAAGGATGGCCGGGTGGCGGATACCGTCGTCGGCTACCGCCCGAAGGCCCAGCTCGAGCAGCTTTTACAAGCGGAATAACACATACGCCCGACGGTTGACGCACAGCCGTCGGGTGCTTTTTCACAAAAACCGTTTGAAAAACCTTGCAATCGCGCGAAAAAAAGCGTATAATAACTTGCGTATGTGCGCAGCACAAAGAATTCGTGCCAACGGAGGAATAAAACTATGGTCAGAGCGATCGTCGGCGCCAACTGGGGCGACGAGGGAAAAGGCAAGATCACCGATCTGTTTGCCAGCGAGGCAGACATCGTTATCCGTTATCAGGGCGGCGCCAACGCCGGGCATACCATTATCAACGAGCACGGGCGTTTTGCGCTTCATCTGATGCCCAGCGGCGTGTGTTACGATCACACCACCTGCATCATCGGCAACGGTGTGGCGTTGGATATTGAGAAATTCTGCAAGGAGCTGGAGGATATCAAAGCCGCAGGGCTGAACCCCAATCTGCTGGTGTCCGACCGTGCCCAGATCTTAATGCCGTATCACATTCTGCTGGATACCTACGAGGAGGAGCGTCTCGGCAAAAACGCGTTCGGCTCCACCAAGAGCGGTATCGCGCCGTTTTTCAGCGATAAATACGCCAAAATAGGCATTCAGGTCAACGAGCTGTTTGACGATGCCACTCTGCGCGCCAAGCTGGAGAACATCTGCACGCTGAAAAACCTCACGCTGGAGCATGTGTATCATAAGCCGCTGCTGAAGGTGGACGAGCTGTTCGATACCTGCGTCTGCTACCGCGAAAAGATCGCGCCGTTCGTGTGCGATACCCGTGCCTATCTGCAAGAAGCGCTGAAGGCCGGGAAGAATATCCTGCTGGAGGGTCAGCTCGGTACGCTGAAGGATCCCGATTTCGGCATTTACCCGATGGTCACCTCGTCCTCCACGCTGGCGGGCTACGGTGCCGTCGGCGCGGGCATCCCCCCGCACGCGATCCGCGAGGTCATCGCCGTCACCAAGGCGTATTCGTCTGCCGTCGGCGCGGGTGAATTTGTGTCCGAGCTACTAGACGAGCAGGAAGCGCACGAGCTGCGCATCCACGGCGGCGATAAGGGCGAATTCGGTGCCACCACCGGCCGTCCGCGCCGCGTGGGCTGGTTTGACTGCGTTGCCTCCCGCTACGGTATCGAGTGTCAGGGTGCCACCAAGGTCGTGATGACCGCACTGGATTGCCTGTCGTATCTGGAGGAGATCCAGGTCTGCACCGGGTATGAGATCGACGGCAGGATCACCCGCGAATTTCCCACCACGCCGCAACTCAAGCGTGCCAAGCCGGTGCTGGTCACGCTCAAGGGCTGGCATTGCGATATCCGCGGCATCCGCGAGTACGACAAGCTGCCCGCGGAGACTCGTGCCTACGTCGAGTTCATCGAAAAAGAACTGGGCTGCCGCATCGATATGGTCACCAACGGCCCCGAGCGCGAGGCTGTTATCTATCGCTGATCTATTATTCAAGGAGGAATCTTTATGTCAACCAACAAACGTCCGGAAACCATGCAGCGCATCACCACCCGCGAGCTCGCCGATGCTTTTATCGATGACCGGATAAAAGAGATCCGTGCGCAGGTCGGGGATAACAAGGTGCTGCTCGCCCTGTCCGGCGGCGTCGATTCCTCTGTTGTGGCCGCGTTGCTCATCAAGGCCATCGGCAAGCAGCTCGTGTGCGTCCACGTCAACCACGGCCTGATGCGTAAGGGCGAGAGTGAGCAGGTCATCGAGGTGTTCGGCAAGGCACTGGATGCCAACCTGATCTATATCGACGCGACCGACCGCTTCCTCGACCTGCTGGCCGGTGTCAGCGAGCCGGAAAAGAAGCGCAAGATCATCGGCGGTGAGTTCATCAAGGTGTTTGATGAGGAGGCCGCCAAGCTTAAGGGCATCTCCTTCCTGGCGCAGGGCACCATCTATCCCGACATTCTGGAGTCCGACGGTGTCAAGGCTCACCACAACGTCGGCGGCCTACCCGAGGATATGCAGATGGAGCTGGTCGAGCCCGTCAAACTGCTGTATAAGGACGAGGTGCGTGTCGTCGGTGAGGCGCTCGGCCTGCCGCACAGTATGGTCTACCGTCAGCCGTTCCCGGGTCCGGGTCTCGGTGTTCGCTGTCTCGGCGCCATCACGCGCGACCGACTGCACGCCCTGCGCGAGGCGGATGCCATCCTGCGCGAGGAGTTCGATAAGAACGGCCTTGCCGGTAAAGTGTGGCAGTATTTTGTTGCCGTGCCGGATATGAAGAGCGTGGGTGTCAAGGACGGTAAGCGCTACGAGGGCTGGCCGGCTATCATCCGCGCGGTGAATACCACCGATGCGATGACCGCCACCATCGAGGAGATCCCCTACGAGCTACTGCATCACATCACGGATCGTATCACGCACGAGGTGGACGGCATTAACCGCGTCCTGATGGATATTACGCCTAAGCCCGTGGGAACCATCGAATTTGAATAAAGGTTATCCGATAACAACAGCGGTCGGGAGAAATACTCTCCCGACCGCTGATTTTTGCATTTATGTAGAAAAAGTCGTAATCTTTTGCCATACTAATAAAAATCCCCTTGCGTAAGGTATTGCTTGTTACGCTGCGTAATGTTGTAAA
>CAYYDD010000055.1:0-11385 GCA_964470515.1 uncultured Eubacteriales bacterium
TGTCAATGGAAAGGCGTAGAAATCATAGAGGGAGAAGTACGTCCGGACCATATACATATGTTGGTGAGTATCCCGCCCAAAATGAGCGTTTCGGGATTTATGGGATATTTGAAAGGCAAAAGTGCAATGATGATATTTCAGAAATGGGGAAATATGAAGTTCGCATACCGAAATCGCGAATTTTGGTGTAAGGGATACTACGTTGATACCGCGGGGAAGAACACCAAGGCGATCAAGGAATATATTGCAGATCAGTTAAAAAGAGATGCAGAGAGTGATCAATTAAGTATGTTTGACCCGCGGAACCCGTTTACGGGTAGTAAATAATGGATGCGTGGCTGGCAGGCCAATAAAAAGCGCACTTGTGCGCAGCCGGTATCTCATAGGGCTATGCCCGAAAATGAAATACCCCCGCTATGCGGGGGTATTTTTATTGGCGGTCGTTCAGCGTTATTTCTGCTCGTCGTTGCCGTAGAGATTCAGGCGGAACAAGCGCGTTTCGTCCTCCTGCTCGGTGCAGATGACGGTCGCCTCGCCGACGTGTCCCCAATCCACGGCGCCCGACAGTGCGAGTAACTGCGTCAGGCGGCTTTTGAGGTTGAGTACGTCGCCGTCCGGGGTTTTCAGAAAGACCTCACCCTTGGCGGTGGAGGCAAATTCGATGAGCTTGTCGAAATCAAAATTGTGAATGATCAGGTCGGACATATCCAACACTCCTTTCTTGGAAAGTAGTATACTCAAAGTGGGGGAGATTGTCAAGTACCAGATTTCAGACGTCTGCCGTCCGTTGCCTAAATTCATAAAAGGTTTACAAAATACATATTGACATTGGTGGCAGGGAATGGTAAAGTAAGAGAGGGTTAGCACTCGGACAATCAGAGTGCTAACCGGATTTCAAAGGAAAGGACGGAGGACGGTGGAGCTAGGTATCCGCAAACAGAAGATCGTGTCGGCGGTCGTGGACGCGTACATCCGCACGGGTGAGCCGGTCGGCTCCAAGCTGCTGGCGGAAATGCTGAACAACGCCGTGTCCTCCGCGACCATCCGCAACGAGATGGTCGAGCTGGCGGCGGCCGGGTATCTGGCACAGCCGCACACCTCGGCGGGGCGTGTCCCCACGGCGGCGGCGTTCCGTTTGTATCTGGACGGGTTGCGCTGCTCGCTGTCGGAGGACGAGGAACGCGCCATTGACGACGAGCTGTTCCCGGTATCGGGCGATCCCGAGCGATTGTTGGGGCGGGCGTCCGAGTTGCTGGCCGACGTGACGGGTGTCGCGGCGGCGGTGGCCACGCCCGACCGCAAGGCGGCGTGCGTGCGCCGCGTGGAACTGCTGGCGACGGGGGCGTATTCGGCGGCGGTGTTGCTGATGACGGATGCGGGTGCGCTGCGTAGTCGCGTCTGTCGGCTGGAAGCCGGCTGTGAGCCGGAGGAGCTGCGCCGTTTAGCCGAGCAGCTGAACGGCGAATTTGCCGGTAAGCCGCTGGCGGATATCGGCGTGGCGCCGGTGCAGGCTCTGTTGGGGGACGGCGGGCTGCGGTTGCTGCCGGTGTTGACGGCGTTTCTGGAGCTGGCGCAGGAGGCGGCGGCCGCCGAGGTGCGGCTGTCGGGGCAGTTAAACCTGTTACAGCACCCGGATATCCCGATGGATCGTGCGCGGTCGTTGCTGAACTTTTTGTCGCACCGTGAGCTGCTCGCCGGGCTGTTGGCGGCGCACGCGGGCGGTCTGCGTGTGGTGCTGGGCAGTGAAAGCCCGCGCCGTGAGCTGGATGGCTCCAGTATTATCGTGACACGGTACGGCCACGACGGTAGCAGCGGATCGCTGTGCCTGATCGGGCCGATGCGTATGGATTACGCGCAGGCGATCCCGCGCCTGCAGCACGTGGCGCACACGGTGAGTGTGTTGCTGAACAGAGGAGGTTTCTGATATGGAGGAAACGAAAAAGGAGTTCTTCGAGGAAACGGAAGAACAGGAAGGGGTCGCACCCGACGCGGCACCCGAGGAGAGCGATCCGGCGGTGGCGGAGCTGGAAAAGCAGCTCGCGCAGGCGCAGGAGCAGTATCAGCGTGTGCTGGCGGAGTACGCCAACTACAAGCGGCGCACCGATCAGGAAAAGGAACAGCTCGGCGCGTTTGTCAAGGGTGAGGCGCTGAAGGCGCTGCTGCCGGGCATCGACAATCTGGAACGGGCTGTCCGGTCGCCTGACGGTCCCGAGTACCGCAAGGGCGTGGAAATGGTCATCCGTCAATTCGTGGAGACGCTGACCGCGCTGGGGCTGGAGGAGATCCCCGCGCTGGGCGAGGTGTTCGACCCCGAGCTGCACAACGCCGTGATGCGCGAGGACGCCGACGGCATCGAGCCGGAGACGGTGACCGAGGTGTATCAAAAGGGCTATCGCCTGAGCGGACGCGTGTTGCGCCCCGCGATGGTGAAGGTCGCGAATTAACGTCGTATATTATAGGCTCATAGAGCGTTTATAGGAGGAAAACAGTTATGGCAAAGATCATTGGTATCGACCTGGGCACCACCAATTCCTGCGTGTCGGTCATCGAGGGCGGCGAGGCCGTCGTCATCCCCAACGCAGAGGGTGCGCGTACCACGCCCTCGGTCGTGGCGTTCAAGAAGGACGGCGAGCGTATCGTCGGCCGCGTGGCGAAGCAACAGGCGGTGTCGGCTCCCGACCGCACCGTCTCGTCCATCAAGCGCGATATGGGTACCGCCAAGACGGTGTCCATCGACGGTAAGAGCTACACCCCGCAGGAGATCTCCGCGATGATCCTCGCGAAGCTCAAGCAGGATGCGGAGAGCTATCTGGGCGACACGGTGACCGAGGCGGTCATCACGGTGCCTGCGTACTTCACCGACGCACAGCGTCAGGCCACCAAAGACGCGGGTAAGATCGCGGGCCTTGAGGTCAAGCGTATCATCAACGAGCCGACGGCGGCGGCACTGGCGTACGGCATCGACAAGGAAAACGACCAGAAAATCATGGTATACGATCTGGGCGGCGGCACGTTCGACGTGTCCATCATCGAGATGGGCGACGGCGTGCAGGAGGTGCTCGCCACGGCGGGAAACAACCGTCTGGGCGGCGACGATTTCGATCAGAAGATCGTGGAGTGGCTGATCGACGGTTTCAAGAAGGAGACCGGCGTGGATCTGTCGGCGGATAAGATGGCGGTACAGCGTCTGCGTGAGGCGGCGGAAAAGACCAAGATCGAGCTGTCCGGCGGTATGACCTCCAACATCAACCTACCGTTCATCACGGCGGATGCGACCGGCCCGAAGCATCTGGATATGACGCTCTCCCGCGCCGATTTCAACCGTCTGACTGCGGAGCTCGTGGAGGCCACGATGGGCCCGGTGCGCCAGGCGTTATCCGACAGCGGTCTGTCGGCCTCGCAGATTGACAAGGTGTTGCTGGTGGGCGGCTCGACCCGTATCCCCGCCGTGCAGGAGGCTGTGCAGAAGTTTATGGGCAAGGAGCCCTTTAAGGGCATCAACCCCGACGAGTGCGTCGCGATGGGCGCGGCGTTGCAGGCGGGCGTGCTGGGCGGCGAGGTCAAGGGCTTACTGCTACTCGACGTGACCCCGCTGTCGCTGGGCGTGGAAACGATGGGCGGCGTGATGACGCGCGTCATCGAGCGCAACACCACCATCCCCACCAAGAAGTCGCAGATCTTCTCCACGGCGGTGGACAATCAGCCGTCGGTGGAGGTGCACGTGTTGCAGGGTGAGCGCGAGTTTGCCCGCGATAACAAGACGCTGGGTATGTTCCATCTGGACGGTATCGCTCCCGCACGCCGCGGTGTGCCGCAGATCGAGGTCACGTTTGACATCGACGCGAACGGCATCGTGAACGTCAGTGCGAAGGATCTGGGCACCGGCAAGGAGCAGCATATTACCATCACCGCCAGCACCAATATGTCCAAGGAGGACGTGGAGAAGGCGGTGCAGGAGGCCGAGCAGTACGCGGCGGAGGATAAGAAGCGTCGCGAGGACGTTGAGTTGCGCAACGGTGCCGATCAGGCGGTGTACCAGTGCGAAAAGACGATGGAGGAGCTGGGTGACAAGCTGGAGGAGGCTGATAAGACCGAGCTCCAGACCCGTATCGACGCGCTGAAGGACGCGCTGAAGGGCGAGGATACCGAGACGATCAAGGCCGCGCAGGATGAGCTGATGAAGAAGTTCTACGAGGTGTCGGAGAAGATCTACAAGGCTGCGGCGCCCGAGGGTGAGCCGCCGGTCGGCGGTGACGGCGGTCAGGAGCCGCCCGAGGCCGGTGACGGGTACTACAACGGCGAGGTGCATTAAGATATCACACGGCAGGGCGAGCCATGCTCGCCCTGCTTCAGGTGTTTTGCCCGCGGGGTTGCTTTTGGTTTGTGTGAGCTTTTAAGGGCGCATATTGCAATTTTTAGTTGGTAGGATAACGATATGGCAGAACAGAAACGCGATTATTACGAGGTGCTCGGCGTGCAGAAAGGCGCGTCTGAGGACGAGATCAAAAAGGGCTATCGCCGGATGGCGAAGCAATATCATCCCGACCTGCATCCGGGTGATGCCGAGGCCGAGGCGAAGTTTAAGGAGGTCAACGAGGCTTACGAGGTGCTGTCCGACGCGCAGAAAAAGGCGCGGTACGATCAGTACGGTCACGCCGGCGTCGATCCCAATTTCGGTGCGGGTGCGCCCGGCGGTGGCTGGGGCGGCGGCTGGGATATGGGCGATATTGATCTCGGCGACATCTTCTCCTCGTTCTTCGGCGGTGGCGGAGGTCGGCGATCCAATCCCAATGCGCCGCGTCGCGGCGGGGATGCGTCCACGTCGGTGGTCATCTCCTTTGAGGAGGCTGCCGCGGGCTGCCGCAAGCAGGTCAAGGTGAGCCTCATCGAGACGTGCCGCACCTGCGGCGGCAGCGGTGCGGCCAAGGGTACGTCGCCCGTGACGTGTCCCGTGTGTCGCGGAAGCGGGCAGGAGACGCGCCAGCAGCGCACGCCGTTCGGTGTGATGCAGACGCAGACCGTCTGCTCGCGCTGTCGCGGTAAGGGCAGGATCGTCGAGAAGCCCTGCTCCGACTGCAACGGCGGCGGGCAGGTGCGCGTGAATGCGACGGTGGGCATCAACATCCCCGCCGGTATCGACGACGGGCAGGTGCTGACCGTGTCCGGCAAGGGCAACAGCGGCGTCAACGGCGGCGCGGCCGGCGATTTGCAGGTGGAGATCCACGTGCGGCCGCATCCCATCTTCGAGCGCGACCGCTTTGATCTGTGGTGCGAGCTGCCGCTGACCTATGCGCAGCTGGCGTTGGGCGCGGAGATCGAGATTCCCACCTTAAACGGCAAGGAGAAGTATACCGTCCGCGAGGGAACGCAGCCGGGCGACGTTATCACGCTCAGGGGCAAGGGCATCCCGTTCTTGCAGCGGCGCGGGCAGGGCGATCTGTACGCCCGCATCACCGTGGAGGTGCCGCGGGGGCTGTCGGCCAAGCAGCGTGAGCTGCTGGAGGCGTTCGAGACCTCGCTGGGGGAGAAGAACTACGAGAAGCGCAAAAGCTTTTTTGATAAGGTGAAGGATATTTTCAGTTGATTTTGCGCGAGAGTGTGATATACTGAAAGAGAAAGGCGGTGGAGCCGTGAAGGTCAGTAAAAACGTCGGGCAATGGTTGGGACTGTTCCTGCTGGGCTTGTGCCTGATTGTTGTGTACAAAACGTTTGATAATCTGGGTGCGATCAACAACGTGCTGGGACAGTTTACGTCGATCCTCACGCCGTTTATCGCGGGCTTCGCCATTGCGTTTTTGCTGTACGCGCCGGTGAAGCGGCTGGATGCGTTGTTCCGTCGCTGCAAATGGAGATTTATGCAGCGCATCGCGCGGCCGCTGGCGGTATTCATCGTGTATGTTCTGGCGTTGGCGTTGCTCGTGCTCATCGTGTACGCGGCGATCCCCGCGCTCATTCAGGCACTGCGCGAGTTTATCGAGCAGTTGCCGGCCTATTACAGCAAGGTGATGGCGGTGGTCAAGACCTATACCGCCGAGGGTGGCCTGCTGGAGGGCTTCGATATCGAAAGCAAGATCCAGGAGCTGTATACCGGGTTGCAACAATTTCTGACGGTGGATCGCGTGATCTCCTATCTCGGCAGTGTGGTGCGGTTCGCCACGTCGCTGCTGGACGTGGTGATGGCGTTTATCGTGTCGGTGTATATGCTGATCAGCAAGGAAGCGCTGGTACGAGCGGTCAGGTCGGTGAGCGGGCTGATCTTTAAGCCGAAAACGATGCAGTTCTTTTCGGTGTATCTGGGCAAGACCGCGAAGATCTTTTACAATTACTTCTACAGTCAGGCCATCGATGCGCTGGTGGTGGGCGTTCTCGCGACCATCGGCTTCCTGCTGGCGCGACTGCCGAATGCGCCGGTGCTGGGTATGATGCTGGGCATTATGAATATGATCCCGTATTTCGGTGCGCTGATCGGCGGCGTCGTGTGTGTGCTGGTGGCACTGCTGTCGGGGAATTTCTACGGTGCGCTGTTCGTCGCGATCTATATCCTCGTGATGCAGCAGGTGGATGCGAATATCATCCAGCCGCGTATTGTGGGGCAGACGGTGGGTCTGCGGCCTATCTACGTACTGCTCGGCATCACGGTGGGCGGCGGCTTGTACGGCTTCTGGGGCATTTTCCTCGGTGTGCCGGTGATGGCCGTCATCCAAATGCTGCTGACGGATTATATCGACGTGCGGAATAAGCGCCGGACGATGCCGTCGGGTGAGGAAACCGAATAAGAGATGAGAAGGCTGTCCCGTATGGGGCGGCTTTTTTCAGACGGCGATATACTAAAAAAGTACAAAACAACTATTGAAAAAACGGAATGTATTTAGTATAATAAGTGATATGTGTTATCCTGAGGAGGAGAAAGGAAGTTGGAGGATGGAAATCTTAAACCATTTCAGTTTTCTGTGGGACAGCCTCGTGTTTTTCGTCACCGGTGAAGGCTGGAAAAACCTGGTGATGATTGCGGTGGGCGCTCTGCTCATTTATCTGGCGCTGGCGAAGGATTTTGAGCCATCGCTGCTGATGCCGATGGGTCTGGGTGCCATTCTGGTCAACCTGCCGTTTTCCGGCGCAATCGGTGAGGCGGCGGACGGCTCGCACGGTATCATCGAATGGCTGTTCGACGTGGGTATTGAGGCCTCCGAGGCGATGCCGCTGATTCTGTTTATCGGTATCGGCGCGATGATTGATTTCGGCCCGCTGCTGTCCAATCCGAAGATGTTCCTGTTCGGCGGTGCGGCGCAGTTCGGTATTTTCCTGACGGTCGCCGTCGCGACGCTGCTCGGTTACGATTTCAAGGACGCTGCGGCGATCGGCGTGATCGGTGCCGCAGACGGCCCGACCGCGATTTTGGTCGCGAATGTGCTACAGACCCCGCTGTTGCCCGCTATTATGGTAGCTGCGTATTCGTATATGGCGCTGGTGCCGATCATTCAGCCTGCGGCCATCAAGCTGGTCACCACCAAAAAAGAGCGTATGATCCATATGACCTACAATCCGAAGTCGGTGTCCCGCCGGACCCGCATTCTGTTCCCCATCGTGGTGACGGTGATTGCCGGTTTGATCGCGCCGAAGTCGGTGTCGCTGGTCGGCTTCCTGATGTTCGGTAACCTGCTGCGCGAGTGCTTGAAGCTTGATAATCTGTCGCAGACGGCGCAGACCTCGCTGGCTAACCTCGTGACCATTCTGCTGGGGCTGTCCATCTCGGCGAGTATGAAGGCGGAGGCCTTTGTTCGCTGGGATACCATCATCGTGATGGCGCTGGGTCTGGTGGCGTTCGTGTTCGACACCATCGCGGGCGTGCTGTTTGCGAAGTTCCTCAATATCTTCCTGCCGGAGGGCAAGAAGTTCAATCCGATGGTCGGCGGCGCCGGTATCTCGGCGTTCCCGATGTCGGCGCGTGTCATCCAGAAGATGGCGCTGAAGGAAGACAACCAGAACCACCTGCTGATGCACGCGGTGGGTGCGAACGTGGCCGGTCAAATCGGCTCCGTCGTCGCCGGCGGCATCATCCTGACGGTGGTTCCCAACCTGCTCGGAGCATAAGGAGGTTACGACGATGTCCGTTGCTACTACAAACGCCCTGTTGCTGATGCTGCTGGGTATGGTCGGTATCTTTGCGGTGATGGTGCTCATTATGATCGCCGTCAACCTGCTCAACAAATTCGCCAAGGATAAGGACGAGAAGAAATAATGGCTGATAACAAGAAGATGGTGGAAGCCATCACCTCAATGGAAGACGATTTTGCCCAGTGGTACACCGACGTGGTGAAAAAGGCGGAGCTGGCCAGCTACTCCGGTGTGCGCGGCTGTATGATCGTGCGTCCCTACGGTACCGCGCTGTGGGAGAATATCCGCAACGATCTGGATGCCCGCTTCAAGGCACTGGGGCACGAGAACATTATGATGCCGCTGTTCATTCCCGAAAGTTTGTTACAGCGGGAAAAGGATCACGTGGAGGGCTTTGCGCCCGAGGTCGCGTGGGTGACCCACGGCGGCGACGAAAAGCTGCAGGAGCGGCTGTGCGTGCGCCCGACCTCGGAGACGGTGTTCTGCGAGCATTACGCGGATATCATCCAGTCCTACCGTGACCTGCCGAAGCTGTACAACCAGTGGTGCTCGGTGGTGCGTTGGGAAAAGACGACCCGTCCGTTCCTGCGCACGATGGAGTTCTACTGGCAGGAGGGTCACACGATGCACGAGACCGCCGACGAAGCGTGGGCGGAGACCGAGCGGATGCTTGGCGTGTACGCGGATTTCTGTGAGCAGTCGCTGGCGATCCCGGTCATCAAGGGACGCAAGACGGATAAGGAAAAATTCGCCGGTGCGGAGGCGACCTACACCATCGAGGCGATGATGCACGACGGTAAGGCACTCCAGAGCGGTACCAGCCACTATTTCGGCGACGGGTTTGCCCGCGCGTTCGATATTCAGTTTACCGACCGCGAGAACCGGCTGCAATACCCGCATCAGACCTCGTGGGGTATGTCCACCCGTATCATCGGCGCCATCATTATGACGCACGGTGACGATAACGGTCTGGTGTTGCCGCCTGCGGTCGCGCCCGTGCAGGTCGTCATCCTGCCCATCGCGCAGCATAAGCCCGGCGTACTGGATAAGGCCAACGAGCTGAAAGAGCGTCTGAGCAAGGTCGCACGTGTGAAATTGGATGATTCCGATAACTCGCCCGGCTGGAAGTTCGCCGAGTACGAGATGAAGGGCGTGCCGCTGCGTCTGGAAATCGGTCCGCGCGATATCGAAAACGATCAGTGCGTGCTGGTGCGCCGCGATAACCGCGAAAAGACGGTGGTGAAGCTCTGCGAGCTGGAGGAGAAGATCCCGGAGCTGCTCGCCGCAGTACACGACGGTCTGTATCAGAAGGCGCTCGCGCGCCGCGAGAGTATGACGTATACCGCTACCACGCCGGAGGAGCTGTGCGCCATTGCCAATGAGAAGCCCGGTCTTGTCAAGGCGATGTGGTGCGGCGATGAGGCGTGTGAGCTACAGCTCAAGGAGCAGGCCGGCGTCACCAGCCGTTGTATGCCGTTTGAGCAGGAGCGCCTTGCGGACACCTGCGTCTGCTGCGGTAAGAAGGCGGAGAAGATGGTCGTCTGGGGCAAGGCGTATTAAGTGACGAAAGGGGAGAGCGCTGTGAGAAAAAAGCTGTACGGCAACGCGGTCACGCCCGCGTGCGGTATCTGCGGCAACGGGCGGCGCTCATCCGACGGAAAGGTCGTTTTATGTCTGCATCGCGGTGTGGTGGAACCCACTGCACGTTGCCGTCGGTTCCTGTACGACCCGTTGCGGCGGGTGCCGTATACGCAGCCGGCACTGGCGACGTATTCGGAAGAGGATTTCAAGCTGGAATAACACACCCGCCCTGCGATACCGGATCAGCATTGTAAGGGCGGACCTGTGTCCGCCCGTGGGGGTATTATGATCTATAAAGTCGTGATCGGCGGATGCCGTGAATTTAAGGACTATGGGGTGCTCTGTGAGTTTGCGGATACGTGCTTGACACGGCTCGCCGCGCAGGGCGATATCTGCATTGTGTCGGGTGGATGCCGCGGCGTGGACGAGATGGGCGAGCGGTACGCCGCCGAGCGCGGTTATGCGGTGGAGCGACACCCCGCCGATTGGAAGCGCTACGGTCGTTCGGCCGGGCCGCGCCGTAACCGCGAAATGGTGGAGCTTGCCGATTATGTCATCGCATTTTGGGACGGTCGCTCCCGCGGGACGCGTTCGCTCATCGAATCTGCCAAGGAATTGAAAAAGCCCCTGCGCGTCAAAATGATACGGCTCACCGCGGGGCACCTTCTGTAAGGAAGGCCCCAACGGCGAGTTGTTTTTCATTGTATTTCGACAAAAAATTTAAAAAACTATTTACATTTTTGTACCGGCGTAGTATAATGTGAATATCCGATAGGCGTCGGAAACAATTTTGAGGAGTGTTAGTATGAAAACTGCGGCAAAAGTATTTATCATCATCGGTATGATCGTCGGTTTTTGGACGATCCTTCCTCTGATCTTCGGCGGTATCGCGCTGAGCAAGATGAAGACGCAGAAGCCCTCGACCGGTATCTGCGTATGCGTGCTGCTGTTTTGCAGTATGCTCGGCGGTATCTTCCTGCTGTGCAGCAGCGACGAGGAGTACGTTGCGGCACCCCCGGCACCGCCCGTTGCCTGATCGTAAACCACATAAAAGCGCCCCGGCACCACGGTGCCGAGGCGCTTTTTGTAAACAAAAACCACGCGATAGTGTAATGTTCTTAGCGGAGTTTTTACAAAAAGCAAACAAGGAACCGTCAACAAAACGTTGACGGTTCCTTTACTATGTAAAGTGGGTTTGGGCTACCGCCCAACTGCGTTTGTACTTACAAACGCGATGCTGGTTCTTCTCTCCAACTATTTGCTGGATTTACGGCGGTTATGCTCTTTGCAAAGCATTTGACCGTTGGCAATTTCGGTTTTGCCGCCCTCGCACCAAGGCGTGATATGGTCGGCTTCCATTTCCTCTAATTCGTACTTTACCTTTTCTCGTTTTTCCTGCTTGCAAAGGGGGCAGATACCTTTTTGCTTTTCATACATTTTCCGCTTTTCGTTATCCGAAAATGTGCGGATATTCAAGTGCTTTTCGTTTCCGCTTAACAGATACTCATAAATTCCGGAACGCTTGGTAATATCATCGTCCTGCATTAGTTCGCAAATCCTTGCTTCTAACGCTTGCGGATCCCATTTTTTTGTTCCGTATTGATTGTACAAAACACCCCATTCCAAACCGCACATTTCCTTACGATATTTTGGGAAGATGGTTTGTACCCAGTTCATAACGCTTTGGAA
>CAYYDD010000056.1:0-10978 GCA_964470515.1 uncultured Eubacteriales bacterium
CAGCGGGACCCTGCGGACCAGCAGGGCCAACTTCACCGGCAGGACCTTGCGGACCTACGGGACCGGTTTCACCCGCAGGGCCTTGAGGACCTACGGGACCAGCCACACCAGCGGGACCTTGGGGACCAGCAGGACCAGTCTCACCGGCAGAACCTTGCGGATCAACAGGACCGGTTTCACCCGCAGGGCCTTGAGGACCAACGGGACCTGCTTCACCGGCAGGACCCTGAGGGCCTACGGGACCAGCCATACCAGCAGGACCCTGAGGACCGATAGGACCAGTCTCACCTGCGGGACCTTGCGGACCAGCAGGACCAGCCACACCGGCGGGACCTTGCGGACCAGCAGGACCGGTTTCACCAGCAGGACCCTGAGGGCCTACGGGACCAGCCATACCAGCGGGACCCTGCGGACCAGCAGGGCCAGCCACACCAGCGGGACCCTGCGGACCAGCAGGGCCAACTTCACCGGCAGGACCCTGAGGACCGATAGGACCAGTCTCACCTGCGGGACCCTGCGGACCAACAGGACCGGTTTCACCCGCAGGGCCTTGAGGACCGGGAGGGCCAGGCGGGCCGGGAGGACATTTAGGGCAACAGAAGTCACAGGAACGTTTATCTTCACAAGAATTATTGGGACAATCACAATCACAAGCTCGCTTATCGCCTTCACAATCCTTCGGTCGGCTATTTCTATTATCGTTCTCATGATGGTTATTGTTGTTATTATAAGAATTCCATCTGCTCATCATATTCACCTCCTTCAAAGTGATGTATTATATAATATGCTCTCCCATAACAGCGTGGTACTTCGATCATTTTCAACAACTGTGAAATTACCATTTTTAATGATAGATCCGTGGTAAGCCGGGCACTAACGATCCCGACGATCCGCCCGCCACCGAACTCTTAAAACAAATACTTACGTAACAAAACACCACGCTGTAATACAAATTCGGTAATACAGCGTGGTGTTTGTCTTTTAATAATCGCTTCCTGACACAGCGTCTCCCTTTGGACGCACTCCGTAAGGAAATGAACGGTATCGCATCCCAACCGTTTGGTATGCGATATCGTTCTGTCCATAGGGTTTAGCGAGCATCGGATGTTAGCGACAAAATCCTGTAAATATATATAGACGGTTGATTATTAAAGCAAATGGTGTTATAATAACCCTCAAAGGCTTTGCCTTTGAGGGCTTCGCCCAAACAACGCTTCGCGTTGCGGTTATGGTATAATAATATGAATTACTGGCAATGAGGTGACGGAATGGGACTGCTGAAAGCATTGTTCGGGGATTACGGCAAGCGCGAGCTCAAGCGCATCCAGCCGCTGTGTGACCGTGTGCTGGCGTTGGAGGAGACCTACCGTGCAATGGACGAGGACGCACTGCGCGCCGAGACCGCACGGCTACGCGACCGGCTTTCGATGGGCGAATCCACCGATGATATCTTACCCGAGGCCTTCGCGGCGTGCCGCGAGGCGTGCGACCGCGTGCTCGGTATGCGGCCGTTCCCGGTGCAGGTCATCGGCGGTATCGTGTTGCATCAGGGCCGCATCGCCGAAATGAAGACCGGTGAGGGTAAAACGCTGGTAGCCACCCTCCCCGCCTATCTCAACGCCTTAACGGGTGACGGTGTGCACATCGTCACCGTCAACGATTACCTCGCCCGCCGCGACAGCGAATGGATGGGCAAGGTGTTCCGCTATATGGGGCTGACCGTCGGTCTGGTTGTCCCGGGGCTTCTGCTGCCCGAGCGTCAGGAGGCTTACGCCGCCGATATCACCTACGTGACCAACAGCGAGCTGGGCTTTGATTATCTGCGTGACAACCGCGTCGTGTACAAGGAAGACCGTGTACAGCGCGGTCACGCCTTTGCCATCGTGGACGAGGTGGACTCCATCCTCATCGACGAGGCGCGTACCCCGCTCATCATTTCGGGACAGAGCGACAAATCCTCCGAGCTGTACGTCAAGGCGGATGCGTTTGCCCGTACCCTGCGTATGGTGAAGATCCGCGAGATGGACACAAAGCAGGAGCAGGATACCGTGGACGGCGATTACATCGTGGACGAAAAAGCGCACACCGCCACGCTGACGCAGTCCGGCGTGCATAAGGCGGAAGCCGCCTTCGGCGTGGAAAACCTGATGGATCCCGACAACGTCACACTGTTGCACCACATCAACCAGGCCATTCTCGCCCGCGGTGTCAAGAAGCGGGACGTGGACTACGTGGTCAAGGACGGGCAGGTCATCATCGTAGACACCTTTACCGGCCGTCTGATGCCCGGCCGCCGCTACAGCGAGGGTCTGCATCAGGCTATCGAAGCCAAGGAAGGCGTGACGGTGGAACGCGAAAACCGCACCATCGCCACCATCACCTATCAGAACTTTTTCCGTATGTACCGCAAGCTGTCGGGTATGACGGGTACCGCCATAACGGAGGAAACCGAGTTCCGGCAGATCTACCGTCTGGACGTGATCGAGATCCCCACCAACCGTCCCGTCGTGCGTATCGACCATCCCGATGCGATGTACAAAAACGAGGCGATCAAGCTACGCGCCGTGATCGACCAGATCATCGAATGTCACAAGCGGCAGCAGCCGGTACTGGTGGGTACGGTGTCCATTGAAAAATCCGAGCAGCTGTCCAAGCTGCTGAAGGCGCGGAGCATCCCGCACGAGGTGCTTAACGCCAAATACCACGAAAAGGAAGCCGAGATCGTGGCGCAGGCGGGTAAGCCGGGCGCGGTCACCATTGCCACCAATATGGCGGGCCGCGGTACGGATATCAAGCTCGGCGGCAATGCCGAGTATCTCGCCAAATCGGAAATGCGGCGGATGGGCATCCCCGAGCAACTCATCGCGGAATCCACGGCGTACGGCGAGACCACCGACGAGGAGGTACTGGCTGCCCGCCGCACCTTCTGCGAGCTGGAGACCAAGCACCGCGAGGCTATCCGCCCCGACGAGGAAGCGGTCAAGGCAGCCGGCGGTTTGTTTATCATCGGTACCGAGCGGCACGAATCCCGCCGTATCGACAACCAGCTACGCGGCCGTGCCGGCCGTCAGGGCGATCCCGGTGCCAGCCGGTTTTATCTGTCGGCGGAGGACGATCTGTTGCGGCTGTACGGCGGCGAGCGTGCCCGCACGATGCTGAGCACAATGTGGATCGACGACAGCCTCACAATGGACTTCAAAATGATAAGCAATATCATCGAAAGCGCGCAGCGGCGTATGGAGGAGCGCAACTTCGGTATACGCCGGACCGTGCTGGAGTACGACGACGTGATGAACCGCCAGCGTGAGCTGATCTACGCGCAGCGCAATCAGGTGCTGGACGGCGAGGACGTGCACGAGTCGGTGCAGAAAATGATCCGCGATTCCATCCGCGACACGGTGGCGCAGTACACCACGGGCGAGGACCACTCCGAATGGAATTTGGACGGTCTGCGCGAGTATTATCAGGGCTGGCTGACCGATGAACGCACCTTCCGGTTTACACCGCAGGAGCAGGAGGACACCGATCCCGAGGAGCTGTGCGACGAGCTGATGACCCGTGCGCAGGCGCTGTACAAGCGCAGCGAGCTGAATTACGGTGCGATAAAAATGCGCGAAATGGAGCGCGCGATGCTACTGCGGTCGGTGGACTTCCACTGGATGGATCACATCGACGCGATGGAGGAGCTGCGCCGCGGCATCGGTCTGCGCGCGTATGCCCAGCAGGATCCCGTGGTAATGTACCGCAAGGAAAGCTTCGATATGTTTGAAACGATGGTCGCCAACATCCGGGAGGATACCGCGCGTCTGGTGCTGACCCTGCCGCTCAGGAAGCAACAGCAGGCGGTCAAACGCGAGGTACTGGTAAAGGAGACCGGCACCTCGTCCGACGGCACCGCGCCCAATCGCACCGTGCGTAAAACGCAGGCAGAGCGCATCGGCCGTAACGATCCCTGCCCCTGCGGCAGCGGCAAGAAGTACAAAAAATGCTGCGGAGCAAAAATCGAACCGGCAAAATGACAACGAAAAGCGCCTTCGCAACACAAAAATCAATACGATATATGACACAGCCCCGCCTCTGCAAATTGCAAAGGCGGGGCACTTGATTTATCGATTATACGAATAAGGTTATATCCAGATACACCTTTTATTTATTACAATTAAGCGTGCGGAACATTTGCAAGACCGCTTTCTTCTGTTCAGCTGTGAGGCTAACCCAAGAGTCAAAGAGCTCTTTAATTTCGGGAGTCATTTCAACCATATCCCCATCGGCAAAGAATTGAGATATCGTAATACCGAATCCGGCACAAATTGCCTCTAACGTGCCGATTGAAGGCAACGTATTTCTTCTGAATATGTTAGCAAGAGTAGATTCGGATAAACCGCATTCTTTTGATAGACGGTACTCCGTCCATCCGCGCTCATCTAACAACTGACGAAGTCTCTTATGCGTATCCATAGCCTCACCACCTTTCACTAGTATATTTTACCGCTAAACTTAACGGTTTTATACCCGAGACTTGTAATGTGCAATACCGTTACGTTAAGCTGTATACTACAATTAAGTTGAAAGGTATTGACTGGTGTGTTAGACGTTTACACGGTTACTTTTTGTTATGCCAATATTCCGGCTTGCTCATACTTGGCGTACCGCCACCCGTCCAAGAACCACAGGATTTTAAGGGGCGTTGTTCCCAAGAATCCAGAGTAACCCCGTTCTCGTTTCTCCACCGCTTAGTGAGTTCACCGGTGAAAGCTTGATGCAGTATGGCGGATTTCCTATTCTCATACCCCTCCACAATCCTCTGCGCATTCTCCGCCGCTTTATCAAGATCGGCAAACAAATCTTCGATGGTGTCCACGATCCGTTTTGGCTCAGCGAGAGGCGGAAGCGGGCAAGCTACTTGCGCAACAATCGACTCGGATACACGCGGCAAATTGATTCCTTTTGAATTGGCGACCGCATATTCAATAAAATCACGCTGATCTAAGAAAAAATTGATAAATTGCGGATCAACGTCTAACGAGGGAACGACTACTAATATGTCTGTAGAACAGACACCGTCGAAGTCAACGATATCGTGCTTGTTCAGATATGGACGGAGTTTGCCATAAAGTATCTGTCCGGAATGAAATATGCTTTTAAGGCTTTTTACCTCAGAAACCGATGAGTAACCAATGATTCCCGCATCTTTCTTCATACGCTCCAATCCAACGTAACGAGTGGTTGAATCGGCAAAATCCTCGGTTCGCTCCTTTGATACTGTTGCGAGGTTTCCAAGTCGCGTCCGGCGCCAATTCTCCGGCACCTCGTAAGGCTGTTCATCAGCCGGAACGAGAGCATTTTTCAGCCGTTCTTCCGGTGATAAGGCGGATGCACTTTTCTTGACTATCATTATGTTGCATCCACCTTTCTCTGTATTCCAACTAAAAAATTATACCGTAACCGCAACGCGAAGCGTTGTTTGGGCAAAGGTTATTTATAGCACACAATCCGTGTCGATACAAGCACCATTTAGACGCGGTTAAGACGTGAAACAAAAAAACAGCCCCCTCGTTGAGGGGGCTTGATGGCTTACGCCTTTCGTCTTTTGACTATCTCATATACGCCCACACCAACGAGCAACAGCACGGCGGCTCCGGCGGCGATGAGGATCTCCCGCAGCGCGGGATCGCTGAATGCCGCGGCGGGCTTTTCGCTGTCCTCCACCTCGGTCTCCACTACGGTGTAGAACTTCCAGTCGATCACGTCGTCGCCTTCAAATCCGGTCGGTCCCCCGAGAAGTGTGTAATCACAGCGCAGGTCGACGGACAGCGTCACCTGCTCACCGGCCTCCAGCTCATAGCTGAGGCGCAGTCCGTTTTCGTCATTGATACGGGCATATGCACCGCTGTACAGCACGGTCTCGCCGTCGCGCACCGTGATATACAGGTGATTGAGATATGCCAGCGCAGTCGTGTTGTCAAACGGTAGCTCCACGTAATCCAAGGTGATAGTGTGCGCCGCGTTGGTGCCGTTCGCCAGAATCAGCGTGCCCGGCTCGCTCAGTGCTTCACCGCTTTTGAGGTCGGGCAGCTCCCACGCCGCGGGGGCTTCTTCGGCGGTGAGCATCAACGCGTCACCGAACGAGGTCAGCGACACGCGCTGTGTGCTGCCGGCCGATACGGTCAGCGTGCCGAGGAGGAATACGATCATCAGGCAGATCAGCCGTTTTACGTGCTTCATTCCTCTTCCTCCTCTTCCTCTTCCTCTTCCTCAGCATCCATCGGCATCTCCGGCTCGCCGATCATCGGGGAGGCTTCATCCTCCTCCACACTGTCTGCGGTCTCTTCACGCTTTTTCTGTGCGCTGAGTACGAGTGAGAGCACCACTACCAGTACCAGAACGATACCGGGGATCAGCACCAGTGCTATCGGCAACCCGAACAGTGTTCCGCGCTGCGGCACGGTACCGTCGGCCGGGGTACCGGCCTTGCTCGTTGTCGGGCGGGTGGGGAGATAGACGCTCGTTGTCGGTGCGGTGCCGCCGTACGCGGGATCCATCCCCGCTGCCAGCAGGCCGATCGCCTCCGCCGTCAGTGCCTGCGGATACAGATACGCGTCGTCCAACAGTGCCGACAGCCGAGGCTCACCGTAGAAGCCGCCGCCGATCAGAAACGTGTTCAGCTGCATATCGGCAACGGACACGTTATCCATTACGGTGGACAGATACAGCGCACCGTCCATATACAGCGAAAATTCCGTGTCGGATATTACCACCGCGATGTGGTGCCACGCGTTTTTCTCCAGCGCATAGGTGCTGCCCTCCGTGGCGGTGACGTACACGGTGTTCGGCTCGATGCCACGGTCGCGTACTTCCATATACATACCGTTCAGATGGAGCGTTTCATCCTGCATAAACGGGGATACCGTGAAGAAACGGTTGTCGTTCTTATACACCGTCAACAGCTTTTGACCGGATTCACCGCCCTGCCAGTTGACCCACGCCGAGAAGGTGAACTCCTCAAGCCGCAGGGTCTTTTCCGCCGAATAGCGCAGGTATTGATCCTCACCGTTGAGCTGTACTGCCAGTCCGGTGCGACCCTCGACCCACGTGAAGTTCTCGGCGTCGACCTTGCGGTCGCCCTGATAAAAATAGATCTTATCGTCTCCGCTGTCCGGCTCGTCTACCACGACCACCCGCTCCGCGAGCGACTCATCCAAGATCACGCCCGTGGTCGAGGTGGTTGTGACGGCAGTCGTGCTTGTGCTCGTCGTTGTGACGTTACCCGCTGTTGTCGTGGTCGCCTCGGCTGTCGTGCCGGCCGAGGTGGTCACGGCCTTGGCGGTACCCGCCGTTGTAGCAACCGTCGTAGCGGTGGTAGTTGTGACCGCCGTGGTCGTGGCGGTGGCTTCTGTCGTCGTTGTTGTGGCCTCGGTCGTGGTTACCGTGGTGGTAGCCTCCATCGTGGTGGTCGCGACGGTCGTGGTGGTCGCGACGGTCGTGGTGGTCGCGACGGTCGTGGTGGTCGAGAGCTCCTCGGCCGCCACGGGGGAGGCAAAGCACAACAGCACCGTTGCCGCACATACCCACCGCAGGATGATAGAGAGTTTCATAAATGCACCTCGTTTGAGTAGTGAATGTAGGGGACGATGCCCACGTCGTCCCGCCAAGCGTTGCACGATTCCCAAACGGGCGGATGTGGGCATCCGCCCCTATGCCGGGAACGCGGTTACTTCCTATAATACGAATAATACGCCACGGCGGTGAGACGGCGGCCGGTCACGGTATCGTCGCCCGTGAGCAGTACGCCGTTTTTGCTGAGAAGCTCGCCGAACTCCAGCGTTTCCACCGGGCAGGCAAACGGTACGCTGCCGTCTTCAAACCGCAGCTCCAACACCTCGGTGGCGGCGCAGATCCGCCCGTTTTTCCCGATCACGACCTCGCCGGTCGGCTCACGGCGCACCGCGTACGCGACCAGCTTACCGTCGAGCTTATCCAGCCCGGCGGGACGCTTTTTGTCACGCTCGCGGTGTTTAAACAGCCCCATACCGTCACCTCCGTATCCGTATGCTGTTTATTTTACAATATTTAAGCGGCAACTGTCAACAGTTTGTGAATTTACGCGTTGTTTTCTTGCGTTTTGCCGTAAAGGATGGTATGATAGACGGGAAGGTGACTCGTATGCAAAATTTTAAGCAAAAGCTCCCGCGTCTTTGCGCGTGGCTGTGTCTGTGGCTGCCCTTGCTCGGTATTGTGTGCAAGGATGTTTTGTTGCAGATGTTTATCGGCGGCAGCAACCCCTACACCCCGTCGGTGTGGGAAGGGCTTGGCCGTTATTTGCCGTACGCTCCGTTGCATCTGGCGGCACTCTGGCTGATCTTCGGCTGGTCACTGCTGTTTAAAGGCCGCGGCCGTCTGATCTGCAACGGTGTGGCAAACGGCTTGCTCACGGTGATCGTGTTTATCGACGTCGTGTACCTGCGTGCGTACAACGTGTTGCCCTCGGTGGTGATGCTGCCGATGCTCGGCACCTCCACGGGTGCCTCGACGGTGACCTCCATCCTGCCCACGCTGTTGACATGGTGGGATCTCTTCTTGCTGCTGGATATCGTGCTGTGGATAGTGCTGCTCATCGTTTGCCGCCGCCGTGGCTGGCTGACGTATCCCGCACCGCGCCGCCGCATCACGTGGGCAACGCTTGGCACCTCGGCGCTGGCGCTCGGTATCATTCCGCTGCTGGGTTTGTGCGGTGTACACGAGCCGTTTCGTCGGCTGTATGTCACGCCGGATACCCTCCAGCAATCACAGTACTTCTCGTTTATGGGCTTCCATGCGGCGGATATCGTGGCGGCCGCAACCGGCAATATCACCACCGCCTCCGCCACTCCGGATGACGAGGCCGTGCTGGAGGCGTTCCGTACGTGGCAACAGGAGGAGCTTGGTGTCAGTGCCCACGCGGGGCAGTTTGAGGGTAAAAATCTGTTGGTTATCCAGTTTGAGTCGCTGGAAAGCTTTGTGCTTGGCCACCGTATCAACGGGCAGGAGATCACGCCTACTCTGAATCGCCTGATGAGCGGCGGGTACTCGTTTACCAATTTGTATGAGCAGGTCAAAAGCGGCAACAGTGCGGATTGCGATTTTCTGTTTATGACGGGGCTGTTGCCTACCAACAAAAGCTATGCGTTCGGCTCGTGGGCAGGCAATAATTACTTGTCGCTGCCCGAGCTGCTGGAGGAAAACGGCGGGTATGAAACCTACTATTTCCACGGCGCGGTCAATTCCATCTGGAATTATACCGATATGCTGGAGGACGGTCTTGGCGTGGATCACATCGTGATGGATTACGCGCAGGACGATAGGCTCAACGGCTATCTGTCGGACGAAAGCTTTTTCCGTCAGACCACGGAAAAGCTGAAAACTCAGGCCTTGACGGAGCCGTTTTACGCACACGTTGTCACCTGCTCGTCACATATCCCGTGTGAGGTGCCGGCGGACTTTGACGGACTGACGCTGAATGCCGAGCTTGCGGACAACCCGATGGGGGATTACTTACAGGCGGTGCATTACACCGACCGCCAGATCGGGCTGTTTCTGGATGAGCTGGAGAGCATCGGTGTGCTGGAGGATACGCTCGTGGTGGTCATCGGCGATCACGGCGGCATTCACAAGTATTATCCGCACTGGGTCGACGATCTCAGTGCGGAGGCGCGTGAGGATTGGTTTCTGGCGGATGACGAGGAATATACCCTGCCGATGATCGTCTGGTCGCCGGATATCGCCGATCCGCAGAAGTTTAATACCATCGGCGGGCAGATCGATATGTTGCCGACGTTGCTGGGGTTGATGGGCGTGCGGGACAGCCGCACCGATCAGGTGTTTTTCGGGCGCGATCTGCTCGCGTCCGGCCGCAATTTTGTCGTGATGGACGATGGCACGCTCTACGGTACGTTGCCGGAGGAGGAGCTGGCGGTGGCGCAGACTATGTATTATTTGTCGGATCTGCTCATTCGCAGCAATCGGGTCAGCGGTGAAACGGAGGCGCAGTAAATGGCACAACGGGTATTGCTCATTGTTAATCCGGCGGCGGGAATGATGCGGGGAAAGACCGCACTGTATCCGCTGACGGAGGGACTTTGCCGTGCCGGCTATCAGGTTACGGCGCATATCACGGCTACCCGCGGTGATGCGGAGAACGTTACCGCCACGCTGGCTGAGCAGCACGATCTGGTGGTCTGCTGTGGCGGCGACGGCACGCTGGGCGAGGTCGTCAACGGTCTGCTGCGCTGTAAGCGACGGGTGCCGCTGGGGTATGTGCCGCTCGGCAGCACCAACGATTTTGCCAACAGCCTGCGTCTGCCCAACCGTGTGCCGCAGGCGCTGAAGGCGATCCTTGACGGCGCGGATACCCCGCTGGACGTTGGCTGCTTCAACGGTGAACGCTTCTTTTCGTACATTGCGTCGTTCGGGGCTTTCACGGCCGCGTCGTATAACGCGCCGCAGGCTACCAAGAACGCATTGGGGCATTTTGCCTATATTTTAGAAGGTGTCAAGGAATTGGGGGTTCTCCGGCCGTACAAGGTCAAGGTAGAAACCGCCGAGCGCACCCTTGAGGGTGAGTTTTTGTTTGGCGCTATCTGCAATTCCACGTCGGTGGCGGGGCTTGTCAAACTGGATCCCACGCTCGTGGATATGGGGGACGGTCTGTTTGAGGCGGTGCTGGTGCGCCCGCCCAAGACGGCGGCCGATCTCGGTAAGATATTAAACGCCGTCAACACCGGCACGTTCGATAAAAAGCTGTTTGAGTTTTTCAAAACCGCGCGCGCGGTGTTCACTATTGAGGGAGACCCGCCGTGGTCGCTGGACGGCGAGCAGGCTTACGGTACGCCTACCGTTACCATTGAAAATCGCCCTGCGGCGATACTGCTGAGGAAATGAATAAAAGCGCCGCCCGGTCTTGAAGTGAACCCCAAAGTTTAGACAAAATTAAATATTAATT
>CAYYDD010000057.1:0-10809 GCA_964470515.1 uncultured Eubacteriales bacterium
CTCCTATTCGCTACTCTTTTTTATCTTTTGTCACACATCATTGTAACACCTACAGCAGAACTCCCAACAAGTTAAGCCTTTCTCTTGACAACCGTGTCGATGTGTGGTATACTGCATAGTAATTTAATACATAAACCGTTGAAGCGGAGGTAACGGCGATCAAGCCTTCACAGAGAGCCCGTGGTGCTGGAAATCGGGTAAGAAACCGTCGCCAAATGGGCCGCTGAGGGTGCAGGGAAACGTACCAAGGTACAGAGTATTCTGCAACGTGGGGGCATACGTCAGTTGCCGGGGGTATGTTAGTATCCCAAAAAGCGCACGGCTTGGCCGTGAATCAAGGTGGCACCGCGGATCGAATGTATTCGTCCTTGACAGAACTTAAATTCTGTCAAGGACGTTTTGTTATTGGCAGAAAATAACGGAGGAAGCAGTTATGAACTTGAACGGCATTGATTTTGACACCTATTTCAGCAATTATCCCGATAAAAACGGCTATTTCGGCAAATACGGCGGTGTGTACATCGACGAGAAGCTCAAAGCCGCGATGGCGGAAATCACGGAAGCGTATTATTCCATCTGCCAGTCGCGCAAATTCATCGCGGAGTTGCGGCGCATCCGCAAGGAATTTCAGGGGCGCCCCACCCCGGTGACGCATCTGGAACGGTTGTCGGACAGGCTCGGCGGCAAGGTACAACTGTACGCAAAGCGCGAGGACTTAAATCACTCCGGTGCGCACAAGCTGAATCACTGTATGGGTGAAGCATTGCTGGCCAAATATATGGGCAAGAAGAAGGTCATTGCGGAGACTGGTGCCGGTCAGCACGGTGTGGCGCTGGCCACCGCCGCCGCGTATTTCGGTCTGGAATGTGACATCTATATGGGCTCGGTGGATATCAAAAAGCAAGCCCCCAACGTGGCACGTATGAAAATATTGGGTGCCAACGTGGTGGAGGTTACCCACGGCCTGCAAACGCTGAAGGAGGCGGTGGATGCCGCGTTTGACGCATACAGCAAGGAATACAAGGATTGCATCTACTGCATCGGCTCGGTGCTTGGCCCCCATCCGTTCCCGATGATGGTACGCGATTTCCAGAGTGTTGTCGGCCTCGAGGCGCGTGAGCAGTTTGTGGAAATGACCGGTCACCTGCCCGATGCCATCGTCGCCTGCGTGGGCGGCGGCTCCAACGCGGCGGGTCTGTTCGCGGGCTTCCTCAACGATCCCGTGGATATTTACGGAATCGAGCCGCTCGGCCGCGGCCCGAAGCTGGGCGACCACGCCGCCAGCCTGAAATACGGCACCGAGGGCGTAATGCACGGTTTTAACAGCATTATGCTGAAGGATAAAAACGGCGATCCCGCCCCCGTGTACTCGGTCGCGAGCGGTCTGGACTATCCTTCCTCCGGCCCTGAGCACGCGTTTTTGCAGGAGATCGGCCGCGTCAAGTACGACGTCATCGACGACGAGGAGACCATCGACGCATTCTTCAAGCTGTCCCGTCTGGAGGGTATCATCCCCGCCATCGAAAGCTCACACGCCGTGGCATACGGTATGAAGCTGGCGAAAACGATGGATAAAGGCTCGGTGCTCATCAATCTCTCCGGCCGCGGCGATAAGGATATGGATTATATCATCGAAAATTACGGAATTCGCTGAATATTTTTTAAAAACACCGCAAAAGCGGTGTTTTTTCTTGACTTTTTCAGTGCGGATAGCAACATCGTTTCATACGAAACTATGGGGGGTATCACTATGCCGATGACTATGGGAGCGACGAACCGTGTAACGCGGTGTCTGTCGGTCTACCGCACGCGGCGGTTCGGCGCATCGTATGCCGAGGTGCCGGAAACCCGGGACACTTTTTTGTCACGGACGCGGTTCAGACGCTGCCGCCCGACAGCCACGTTGCATTCAAGGACGTATCGTTCTCCTACCTCGGCAAGAAAAACAACGTGGAGCACATCTCGTTTTCACTGCCGCGCGGCGGCCAAGGAGGTACGGATAAGCCGCTGTTTTTATGGATAGTGGATGCACCGCTTCCCACCGGTGGCATGTACAGCACACGACAACGGCGTGCTGTGGTGTATTATAAGGCCGATCAATAACGCCTGATACGTGACCCCCTGGAGTTTGTGCGGGTGATGGGAGCGTCTCCGTCACGGCATCCGCCGGGCCACCTCCCCAAAGGGGGGCACGATAAGGAACGTCTCCCCTCCCCTACGATGCTGGTTTAGGAGCGTGAAAACAGCAACAGACCTCTCAAAGAGGAGTTTGTCTTTTTTGTTGCCAAATGCGGTGATTTATGGTATTATCAAGAAGTAATTCCAAGCAGGAAGGTGTTGCCCGTGACTCACGGCGTTTTTATCAGTTATTCGCATCTGGACGTGGATACCGTGAACAAGGTCGTCGACATCATCCACGATGAGGTCGGCGTGCCCGTGTGGTACGATCATAATCTGCACGGCGGCGATCATTATTTCAGTATCATTGCCGAGCAGATCCTGGAATACGAATATTTCATTTTTGTGGTATCGCGTCATTCGGTGGCATCGGAATTCTGCACGATGGAGCTGGAATTTGCGAAATCGGAAAAGCGCAAGATCATTGCGTTGTGGCTGGAGGATTTTATGCCGCCGCCGCGTATCCGAATGGTCATTTCCCACACCCATTACATCCGTTTATTCGCGTTGGCGGAAAACGACCTGCAAAAGGAGCTGGAAAGTGCGTTGCAGGCCGATCAGCTACGCTCCAACGTCACGACCACCGACGCGCCGCAGATATCGGAGCGTTTGACCGATCAGTACAAATATTTTGTGCGGGATGAGGATAAGCTGAAGATGCAGAAACTGCTACAGCTGGAGCAGGATGAGAAGTATTCCATCTGCTTCGAGCCGCAATCGGCCGTGCTGCTCGGTCTGGCGTATGAATTGGGCATCCACACCGAAAAGGATCTGCGTCAAGCGGAGTTTTACTACCGCGTGGCCGCACACAAGGGCAACATGGACGGTGAATTTTTCTATCTGATGATGGGGATAGAGCAGGACACGGTCAACAAATACGAGGTACTGCCCCGTCTGCGTGAGCTTGCGGAAAACGGCAGTGAGATGGCAATGGTGTATTTCGGAGACGATCTGTACTACGGCCGTTGGGATATGGAGCCCGACAAGGAGACCGCCTACCGCTGGTGGCACCGTGCCGCACAGATGGGCAATGCGATGGCGCAGTATTTTCTGTCCTTCGGCTACCGTATGGGCGAGGTGGTCGGCAAGGATGCATTGCTGTCGCTGATGTACTCACGCGAGGCCGCGGAGACGCATTTCCCGCGTGCCTACCGTTCACAGGGCTTTCTGTACAAAAACGGGGAGTTTGTGGAGCAGGACAAGACCAAGGCCAAGGCTATGTTTGAAAAAGCGGTATCGCTGGGCGATTATTTGTCGCTGAAATACATCGGTGACCTGTACTGGTATGCCGACGATTTTGAAACGGCCGTCACCTATTATCGGCAAGCCGTGGAGCACGCGGAGGCCGGCCGCGTCAAGAGCGGTGCGCCGTACTACGATATGGGCTACGCCTACCGCTTCGGCAAGGGCGTGGAGGAGGATCGGATGCGTGCCATCGAGCTGTATCTCAAGGGCGCGGAGCGGTCTCACAAGCAATCGCTGAAATGGGCAGCGATCGCCATTGACGACGACGTGCCCGACCGCGAGCCAAAGCTGGCACTGCTGAAAAAGGCAAGCGACCTCAACTGCCGCGGCGCGGAGTATTTCATCGGCCGCACCCTTGAGCAGGGCGAGCCCTCTCACGAGCAGCTGGTCGAGGCGCTCGCGTGGTACGAAAAGGGCGTGGACAAAGGTTGCGTGGATTGTATGCTGGCCACCGTTGACTATTACGGGCTGACCGGTAGCTACCACGATTTTGCCGACCGTACCAAGGCACTGGCCAATCTGCGGCTGTTCTTCTCTCTGTGGGAATCCGAGCAGGATAACGTGAAGGAACGCAGCATCAAGAAAGAGGTAGCCATCGGAATATATTACTATATGTATGCGGTGGAGCTGGATCTCGATGAAACGAACAACAAACCTGACCATGCGCTCGCGATGTATTATTTCCAAAAGCTGATGGAAAACGAGGAGGGTATCCGCGATTGGAGACAATGCACCCTAATCGCTTATCTTTACGCTCACGGAAACGGTAGCGGCTTCACGGTAAACGTGAATATGGCTCATGCAGAGGAGCTTGCTCTCCTGCTTCATCAAAATATGGATCGTTATTTAGAGTACGACCGCGAGCATCCCAATGATCTCACCCGTCTTGCACTAATGCGTCTGTATCAGTGCTGGGGCGCATTGGCCGCCTATTACAAGAAGCTACGCGGCAATCATCAGTACAAGGTAAGCCTATATCTTCAGTATCAGAACGAGGTCAAGGAGCGCAAGGACCGCTACGACGCATTATAAGCAAAAACGTGGATGTGACAGTGTCACATCCACGTTTGTTATTTCAGGTCTTCACCAAGGCGGCAGGTATACAACCATTCAATACGGTCGCCGTCGGACAGCACGTATTCGCCGCAGTTGGCCGGCGGCTCCTCGCCGTTGACGAAGTACATCCAGCCGGACAGATCACCGAAATCAAATTCGTAGAGGTTGCCGATACCTTTGACGTACACGGAGTCTGCGCCGCCGCTCGTTTCCAGATGTAACCTCTGTGAGGAGACCGCCTCTTGCAACATATCGTACACGGTGTCCCCCTCCTCGATCTCAAACGCGGTTTGCTCCAGCAGCACGCCGTCATCGGGAATATGGGCGGCTCTCTTATCCGGTACGGTATCGCAGCGGATCGTCAGCGTGACGGTGCCGACGACGTTTCCCTTGTGCCCCGTATCGCGATAATGCTCATCGGTGCTTTGGATATCGGTCAGCCACACGACCCCGATCAACACCGCCGCCACCAGCAGCACCGCCAACAAATTTTTGGCGTTTTTCTTTCGGCGACACAGCAGCATCACACAGAGAATACCTGCGGCACCGACGATGACCGCCGTGACCCACGGCTTATACCCGCCGCTCGACTGCTCAACGGCTGTTGTCAGTCCGGCAGGATCACGCGCATCCAGCAGGTGCAGCGGCGACTTACCCGCGCAAAACCGCTGATACGCCACCATCGCATAAAACACCTGCACAGTCGCGGTATCGCTGGTGCTCCCGCCGAGCCGGTGGCAAAAGCTGCCGTCGGGCAACTGATATTGACGGATACCGTCAAACACCGTGTTGCCGTTTTTGACAAACCGCGTATCCGTTGCCGCGTCGATACCCAGTGCAGACAGTGCTACCAGCACCTGCGCGGTGCTTTCGGGATTGGTCACGCCGTAGCTGGCGTAATCACCAGCGTCCTTTTGCCGTGACGACAAGAACGCCAGCGCACTGTCCACTGCGGCGGTGACCGCAGTATCGCGACTGTATTGCGGAGCCAACGCCTGCACCGCCATCGCGGTAACGTCCACGTCGCCGTATTGGCCGGTGACGGACCAGCCGCCGTCCTCGTGCTGAAGCGACAGCAACGTTTCCGTCACCGTTTTGAGCGAATGGATCGCGCTACTATAGCCGTTATTCAGCAGGTGCAGGCCGAACACCCAGCTCATTACGCCCTGCTGCCCGATGGACTCGCTCAGCACCGTATGGATATACGCATCCGTGCTGCCGCACGCGATCAGTGCCAACGCGTATTTCTGGCGGGAGGAGGCGGAGCCCACCGTCGTCCCGTTTAAATACGTCAGCAGTGCCCGCTCGTACGATGACAGATCGTAGTCACCGTATTGACTGAGTGCGATGGCGTACCATTCCTGCGTTTCGGGGGCTTGTGCCAACGAGCCGTCGATCCATTCCTGAAGGGGTATCTCCCCCGCCTGCGACGCGACGATGCCGTCGATGACGTTTTGAGCTTCATCGACGGCTGTCGTACGTTCGGAGGCAACCGTCGATGTCAGTAACAGCAGTGCCGCCAAGCAGCAAAACGTTGCCCGGAAAAACTTACTTTTCATACGCTTTTTGAGACACGCCCATCAGCACCGCAGCACCCATCAGGCACAGTACCGCAACTAGCACAGCAATCTGCGCACCCGTCTGGGGAATCTTCTCCGGCTCGGGCTCCGCTTCGGGCAGTTCCACAGGAGCCGCCTCCACCGCAGCCACGCACACGGGCGGCACCAGCGTCTGCGTTTCGGACACCGCGCTCAAAACGGCTGTACCCGCCGTGTCAAGCACGATAGTCACCTTACCGTTCTTATCGGTCTTGAACGCCGTCGCTTCGCCGTTTACGGTGATGACCGCATCCGCCACAGGCACCGTGACGGGATTCCATTCCGCGTCAAAGCCCATACCGGACAGTGTCAGAGTGATAGCCTCGCCCGCAGTAGCCTTGGCCGTGGTCACGTTAAAATAGGTATACATATCGGAATAGAAATCGCAGTCGGTGTACACGAACGCATAGACAGCGTCACCGTCCTCCACCGCGTCAGCCAGACTCCATGCAGAGGCGTTATTCAGGTAATACCCGAAATTACCGCTCTCATCGCCCCACAGCTTGGTAATGGACAAGCCGTACTCCGTTTGCGCGGTTGCGTAACCGGCGGCGGCACCGCCCTCAGACGCGGCCTCGTGCACAGCGTACAGCGCATCGTTGACGGTCAGGGCACCGTCCTCATCGGCATCGGTGACGGTAACGGTCTCCTGCGTCGCAACCAACGCGCCCTTATTTGCAATGGTCACTGTGACGGCGGCCGACAGTGCTTCCCCCTCCGCCGTTGCGGTCATACCGAAGCAGCCGATCAGCATCAGCAACATCAAAGTAACAGTCAGCAATTTTTTCATAGTGAACGACCTCTCATTTTGAAGATTTCATCACAACGGAGATCCCCCGTCAGGATACAAACAAACCGTACTTTCGCCGGATGCGGGTGAGCTTTTCGCCGATGGGCTTCGCGAGCAGCAGCAGAAAGATCACGTTGGACAGCGCGTATTCCGCAGTAACGGGCAGTGCCGTCACGACCGATGCCCCATAGCGGAACAGATCAAAGGTATTGTCCGCCCACAGCGTTTTCCAGACGTCCATCGTCAGTGAGAACAGGACCCCCGCCAGCACGCCAAACACACACAACGCCGCACGATGCTGACGTAGCGGCTTGGCAAGTAGCCCCGCCAGCAGTCCCAGCAGCCCCCATGCGAACATCTGGAACGGTGTCCACGGTCCTTGACCGAAATACATATTCGACACCACCGCCGACAGCGCGCCCACCACGAAGCCCGCCTCCTTGCCGAGCCACACCGCCACGATCACCGTGAACGCCGTGACGGGCTTAAAGCCGGGCAGCCACGCGAAGATGAATCGACCCGCCGCGGAGATGGCGATCAGCACCGCCAGCACCGTCAGCTCCTTGGAGGAGCTTTCGCGGCGTTCAAAGGCGTAGAGCAACGGGATGACCGAGATCACCGCCACGCACAGCGATATCCACGCGTAGTATTTTTCGCGGAACAGCAGTGCCCCGATCACCACAACGGCGGGAATGAGCAGCAAAAGCAAGCACAAGGTGATCCCATCGCGGCGCTTCATTCACTCACCACCCTTTTGCCGTTGATACGGCACAGCTCAGCCACCTGCTCGCACAGAACAGCCCCGTGATAATACCCGCGCGACAATCGGTTGGCGGCCGTCGTATAAAAGCTGTTTTCCGAAAAAAACGCCTGCGGCGTGTCCACCGAGGTCAGCACCCCGTCGAACATCATCCCGCAACGATCGGCATTCACAGCGGCAAATTCTACGTCGTGTGTCACGGTGATAACCGTCATCGTTTCCTTGAGACGGGTCAGGATCGCCGCCAGCGTTTGCTTGGCGTAAGCGTCGATGCCCTTGGTCGGCTCATCCAGCAGCAATATCTTCGGGTCAAGCAGCAGCAGCTTAGCCAGCGCCGCCTTTTGCTGCTCGCCGCCGCTGAGATCGTACGGATGCATCGACAGCAGCGCCCCCATGCCGAGCTGCGCCGTCACCTCGGCGATACGCTGCTGCGTTTCCTCTTGGGTATATTGCATCACGGTGCAGGTTTCGCGCAGATCGTCCCCTACCGTTTTTTCCAGAAAAACCGTTTGCGGATTTTGCGGCAGCAGCGCGATGCCGTGCCGATACAAGCTGTTCGGCGTGTGATCGCTGAGCTTTTTGCCGCCGATCAGCACACGGCCGCGATATGCCTTCAGTAATCCCGCCATCACGCCCAGTGCCGTGCTTTTGCCTGTGCCGTTGCCCCCTAAGATGCAAAAATGCTCGCCCCGGTACACAGTCAGCGATAGGCCTTTCAGCACGTCCGGCAGGTCTTTTTCGTACCGAAACCACACGTCCTTCAGCTCGACCTCCGCTTCATCCGTATGATGGTAAGGCATTTCGGGGAGTGTGTCAACACGGTTATCGTACCGTTCTGTCACAAAGGTACGACCCTCGCGCACCGTCAGCGGTGCGTCGCCGTCCTCATCCAGCAGGTGAAATATCCGCATCGCGGCGGGCAGACCCGCCAGCATCGGGTGCGCGGGCGCGGCCTTGAAATGCCCGCCGATGGCTTTCGGCGCATCGGCATACACCATCTGCCCACCGTCCATCAGTATGACGCGGTCAGCAATCGAAAATACCTCTTCCAAGCGGTGCTCCACCAGCAGAATCGTCAGCCCCAGCTCACGATTGAGCTTTTGCAGTGTCCCGATGAAATTCGAGGCGGCGATGGGGTCGAGCTGTGCCGTCGGCTCATCGAGTAGCAGTACCTTCGGCTGCATCGCCATCACCGAGGCGAGATTGAGCATCTGCTTCTGCCCGCCCGAGAGCGTCGCCGTCTTTTTATGGAACCAATCCTCAATGCCGAAATACCCCACCATTTCCGCTGTGCGGCGGCGAATGACGGCCGTATCCAGCCCCAAGCTTTCCAAGCCGAACGCCAGCTCGTGCCACACGGTATCCGTCACGATCTGGCTGTCTGGGTTCTGCTGCACAAACCCGATATCCGCCGCAGCGGTAGGGCTATCCAACGCCCGCAACGGCACACCGTTGTACCGTATCTCACCGCTTTGCTCGCCGTAGGGTGCCATCTCGCGTTTTAACAGCTTCAGCAATGTGGATTTGCCGCAGCCGGACTCTCCGCAGATCACGGCAAATTCCCCGGCCTTAACGGAAAGGCTCACATTGGTAAGCGCGTTATGCGCCGCATCGGGATACCGAAAGGTCAGATTTTTGATCTGTAATACGTCCACTGCAAGCCCTCCTTTACTTCGAGAATACACGGCAGCAGGCTCAGTGCCGCAAAGGCCGCGACCGCCGCCACAGACATCGCGCTCAGCGGTGCGGCGGTGAGCGCAGGATAAAATGCAAACGCCGTGCGGTCCGAAGCCATCGCGGCGATCACCACCGCGTCCAAGGTCGCGATCAGGAGCAGCAGACCGGCATCTGCCCGCCTAAACGTATACAGTGAATAGTGACTGCGCCCGGGAAGTCCGTACCCCCGTGCTTTCATCACTGAGCCGGTGTCGATGGCGTTTTCCAGCGCCCACGTGATGAGTGCAGAATACACCCGCACCGTTCCTTTCAGCTTATCCGTCCACGTATCCGTGGCGTACAGACTCATCGCGGTCTGCGCCTGCCGTATCCGTCCCGCCTGCTCTTTGAGCAGCGGTATAAACCGCAGTGCGGAGGACAAAAGCAACGACAGCTTGGGCGAGATCCTGCCAAACAGAAACAGCCATTTATCCTCGGTCATCACTGCGCTGAGGCACCGAAACCAATAGAGCGCCGCCAGCAGCATCACGCCCAGATACACACCGTACAGCAGTGCCTCCAGCGTGACGGGGTTACCGTTCAGGAAAAACAGCGGGGTCACGCCCTTGTGCGAAAACAGCGGATTGCTCAGTGCCACCATCGAAAAAAATACCAGATACCAACCGATGCTTCGCCCAAAGCGGCGCAGGCCCTCGGCGTTTATATAAAAAAGCCCCCCGCCAAGCAGTGCCAGCCCCGCAAACCAAGGGTCGGCGGCAAACATCGTGATCGCCAGTACCGAGAGAAAGTACACCGCAGCCACCGTCGGGTGTAGCGTTGCCAATCGACTCATACAGACTTACCTCTCCGTACCTCTTTCAGCCCCGCCGCCTCCAGTGCCCGCGGCCACGGGCCGAGAAACGCCTTGATACGCGAGCGCGTCGCCTCGTCAAACTCCTCTTTTTTCGGCAACCGACCAAGCTCTGCCGCCTTATCCCGCAACTGTGCCAATGCCCATTCCCGTTTTTGTTCCGGCGCCATAACCAACCCTCCGAAAAATAAAAATACTCTTTCGCCCACGCAGGTCAAAAGAGTACAACAGATCTATACAGCCACCGCTTCCGTGCGCAAAAAGAGTGCGCCCGAAAACGCCGAAGCACCGATAAATCGGTTGCACTCTTCTCACCAAAGTTGTGGTAAACCTATCAAAGACACGGCAGGTATCCTGACTTATGAGGCAACGGCCGTGCCGCGCGGGGCAAACCTTCTCAGGAGTGTATCCCAATGGTATCCTTGCCCTCTCTTCTCAAATACAGTAATGGCGGTTGTTCCGGATTCCGACCGGATTCCCTTTTCCGCGACCGAACCGCAGCCCGTCGCACCGCATCTTCCATTTATCGTATTTAATTTTCTTAAGTATAGCACGTTTTTCAAAAAATGCAATAGGCATACAAAAAAGAAGCCCTGAAAAACTGTAGGTGTTACAATGATGTGTGACAAAAGATAAAAAATAGTAGCGAATAGGA
>CAYYDD010000058.1:0-10433 GCA_964470515.1 uncultured Eubacteriales bacterium
CTCCTATTCGCTACTCTTTTTTATCTTTTGTCACACATCATTGTAACACCTACAGTGTATCCTTTGGTATGTCCGAAATCACCTCTTGCGTTTCGTGGAGGAATGTGCTAAAATGAAACAACGCACTATATAATTAGTATAAAAGGATGGAGAGCAGATGGGCGAACAGTACGGCTTCAAAACCAGCTTTCGCGGATTTTCCCGGCAGGATGTGCTCGATTATATCGACGAGCTGCGGCTGACCCTGCACGAGGAGCAGGAGGAGCACCGTCAGGAGACTGAGGCACTGCTGGCTCAGCTTGAAGAAGCGCAACGGCAGCTCGCGGATGAGCCGCAGGCCGCACAGCGTGAGGAGGAGCTACGTGCCGCGCTGGACGATGCTAATACGACGGTCGGTGCCCTGCGTCAGCAGGTGGAAACGCTGACGACCGATCTGAAGAAGACCGAAGAGCGCATCAACAGTAGTCGTGAGCAGGAACTGAACGACGCGCTCGCCGAGCTGCGTGCCGAGGTACAGTCGCTGCGCGAGCGGGAGACCGCGCTGAACGCGCAGCTCGCGGAAACGCATCAGGCTCTTGCTTCGCTGTGGCAGGAGAAGGAAGCGGCCGAGCGCAAGCTGACCGCCGCGCTGGAGTATGCCGACCGTCAGCAGCAGGCCGCGCTGGAATTTAAGCAGCAGCTCAGCGGTGAGGCGGCACCGGTAGAGGGATCCGCAGTCGGTAAACCGATGGAACGTTGGTTGTTCTGAGAGCATTCTAAGTTAACATAAAGGAGAAATGTGATATGGCAGAGCTGAAGTATGAAGTGGTAAAGGAACTGGGCGTACTGTCCGAGTCCCCGACGGGCTGGCGCAAGGAGATCAACCTTGTCAGTTGGAACGACCGTGAGCCGAAGTACGATATCCGCGACTGGGCGCCCGACCGCACCAAGATGGGCAAGGGCGTGACGCTGACGGCGGATGAGGTTATCCTGCTGCGCGACCTGCTCGGTGAGATCGACCTGTAAGGAGCCGCTATGGATACGATATGGGAGGCGCTGAAGGCAGCGCTTCAAGGCGTGGTGCAGGGCATCACCGAATGGCTGCCGATCAGCAGTACCGGGCATCTGATCTTAGTCGATCAGTTTTTGCCCTTTTCGTTTTCAAGTGATTTCTTCGATCTGTTCAAGGTGCTCATCCAGCTTGGCTCCATCTTGGCGGTGCTGGTGCTGTACTTCCGCAAGCTCAATCCGTTCTCGCGGCTGAAATCGCCCGCCGAACGGACGGACACGTGGCGGCTGTGGGGAATGGTGCTCATTGCCAGTATCCCGGCGCTGATCGTCGGTGTCCCGCTGGATGATCTGGTGGACGGCGTGCTGTCCGACCCGGTCGTTATCGCGGCCACATTGGTGATCTACGGTGTGCTGTTTATCTGGATGGAAAGTCGTCCGCATACGCCGCGGTTGCATTCGCCGAACGACGTGGGTTGGCGCACGGCACTCGGTATCGGGTGCTTTCAGGTGCTCGCGCTCATCCCCGGCACGTCCCGTTCGGGTGCGACCATTCTGGGCGCGGTGCTGCTCGGCTGCTCGCGGTATACCGCAACAGAATTTTCGTTTTTTATGGCCATCCCCGCCATGGCGGGTGCCAGCGGTCTCAAGGCGCTGAAATTTCTGCTCGACGGGCTGACCCTCTCGGGTGAGGAATGGCTGGCGCTGATCGTCGGTATGGTGGTATCGTTCGCGGTATCCCTGTTGGTCATCCGTTTCCTGATGGATTTTATCAAAAAGCACGATTTCAAGCCGTTCGGCTGGTATCGTATCGCGCTTGGCGTACTGCTCGCGGTGCTTATCGCCGCTGACGTGCTGTAGGGCGGGGCTTGGGGCTCCCATTTGCGCAAATTAAGATCGGTCCCTACGGCTTGAAACCGGCATTGTAGGGGAGGCGTTTCGCCTCCTGTGTTTTGGGTTTAGCGGATAATAAAACGCCCGTCTGTTATCAGGCGGGCGTTGTTGCTTATATCGGCTTGCAGACGCGGGTGAGGGGGTAGGCTGCTTGCAATGCGGCGGCGGCTGCGTCGGCGACCGTTTTGTCCTTGAAGATGCCGAACACGGCGGAGCCACTGCCTGTGAGCATCGCGTGGGCGGCACCGTTGCTCTTTAAGGTGGCAACGATCGTCGCCGTGTGCGGCAGGGCGAGCGGTGCTTCAAAGCTGTTACCCATACACGGTATCACGCCGTCGAGATCGCCGTTTTGCAGAGCGGTGCACAGTCCGTCCACATCGGGATGCAGCAGGGCGGGGGCACTGTCGAGCAGGCGATACGCCTCGGGGGTGGACACGCCGCCCGTCGGCTTGACGACGACGAACGTACAGTCGGGCAACGGGGGCAGGGGTGTCAGCTCGGTGCCGATGCCGGTGGCCAGCGCGGTGCCGCCGAGCACGCAGAACGGCACGTCCGCGCCGTTCTGGGCGGCGAGGGCGAGCAGCTCCGCCTGCGACAGCGGCGAGCCGGTCAGCTCGTTCAGAGCTTTCAGTACGGCCGCGCCGTCGGTACTGCCGCCCGCCATTCCCGCCTCGGCGGGGACGTGCTTGCGTATCGCCACGGTACAGCCCTCGCGGAGACCGGTACGTTCACGGAACAGCGCGGCGGCTCGGTAGGCGATATTGCGTTCATCGGCGGGGAGACCGCCGTCACAGCTCAGGTGGATGGCACCGTCTGCGGCAAGATCCACGGTGACGGCGTCGCACCAGTCGATGGTCTGCATCACCGTGCGCAGGGTGTGATAGCCGTCCTCACGGCGACCGATCACGTCCAGCGCCAGATTCAGCTTGGCAGGGGCGTGGACGGTGATACTCATTCCGTGACCTCTTTTACAAATTCACTGATACGGTGCAGCGCCTCGGCGATGTGGCCGACTGAGTAGCAGTACGAGATACGCACAAAGCCCTCGCCACACGCGCCGAACGCCGTGCCGGGCACCACTGCGACGTGCTTTTCCTGCAACAGACGGTGGCAAAATTCCTCACTGGACAGCCCGGTTTTTTGAATGGAGGGAAATACGTAAAACGCGCCCTCCGGCTCAAAGCAAGTCAGCCCCATCGCGTTAAGCTCCTTGACGATCAGACGGCGGCGGCCATCGTAATCCGCCCGCATTTCGGCGACATCCTCTTCGCCGTTGGTCAGTGCTTCGATGGCGGCGTTCTGTGACGTGGTGGGGGCGCACATCAGTGCGAACTGGTGTAGCTTTAGCATCATTTTCAGTACGGGGGCGGGGGCGCAGGCATAGCCGAGGCGCCAGCCCGTCATCGCAAACGACTTGGAGAAGCCGCCGACGTATACGGTGCGCTCCGCCATCCCGTCCAGCGACACGATACTGACGTGCGGATCGTCGCCGTAGGTCAAATCGCTGTAGATCTCGTCCGACAGCACCATAATATTCGTGCCGCGCAGCACCTCGGCGATAGCCTCCAGATGCTCGCGGCGCATCACGGCACCCGTGGGGTTGCCGGGGAACGGCAGTACCAGCAGCTTGGTGCGCGGGGTGATGGCGGCGCGCAGAGACTCAGCCGTGAGACGGAAGCCCTCCTCGGCACGGGTGTTGATGATGACCGGCACACCGCCGGCTAAGCGGGTGAGCGGCTCATAGCACACAAAGCTGGGCTGGGGGATGAGCACCTCGTCTCCGGGGGAGACCAGCGCACGCAGGCACAGATCAATGCCCTCGCTGCCGCCGACGGTGATCAGCACCTCGGTGCGGGGATCGTACGTTGTGCCGGTGCGGCGCTGTACGTAACCGCTGACAGCCTCGCGCAGGGCGATCAGGCCGGCGTTGGGGGTGTACCACGTTTTGCCCTTTTCCAGAGACTCGATTCCCTTTTCGCGAATGTGATACGGGGTGGTGAAATCCGGTTCACCCACCGACAGCGAGATCACGTCCTTCATTTCGCTGGCAATGTCGAAAAACCGACGGATGCCGGAGGGCGGGATCGCTTGCAGGGTGGGGTTGAGTAAGCGTGAATAATCCATAACGATCAATAGAGACCTCTCTCATCTTTGTTTTCGCCGAGGAAGGAGACGTTGCTTTCCTTGTAGCGGCGCAGCACGAAGTGCGTGGCGGTGGATTGCACCGAATCCAGCGGGGCGAGCCGCTTGGCCACAAATTCGGCGATTTCCTGGAAGGTGTGACCGTTGACACGCACCGACAGATCGTAGCCGCCGGACATCAAATACACGCTTTCCACCTCGTCGAAGGCCATTACCTGCTCGGCGATGGCCTCAAAGCCGACGTCGCGGCGGGGAGTGACCTTCAGCTCGATGATAGCGGTCACGCAGTTGCGGTCGGTCTTATCCCAATCCACCACGGCCTTGTACGCCCGCAGGGCCCCCTCCTTTTCCAGCTTGGCGATGCGCGCGCGGATCTCGTCCTCGCTGCAATCCAGCATCGTGGCGAGCTGGGCATCGGTCAGACGGGCGTTGGCATCCAGAATTTTCAACAGTTTATCCATAGTATGCGCCTCCGATTGGCAATTTTAGAGAAAATCACCCATTTTTTGAACAAATCGGGTGCCTATGAGGACAGTATACCACAAAGACGCGGAAATGCAAAGAAAATATTTGCTTTTGTCCGCAGTTTGGTATATGATAATAGAAACTAACAGAGCAAAGGAGCAAATCAGTATGCGCGCGGTCATTACGGTTATCGGTAAGGATATGGTGGGTATTCTGGCGAAGGTATCTGCCTCCTGTGCCGCCCACAACATCAACGTGCTGGAGGTTACCCAGTCGATTCTACAGGATATGTTTGCTATGATTATGATGGTGGACATCGACGGCAGCGACGTGCCTTTCACGCAGTTTGCGGATGAGATGGCGAAGCTGGGGAACGGGATGGGGCTGTCCATCCACGCGATGCACGAGGATATCTTCCAGTCGATGCACCGCATCTGAGGTGAAACGCTATGCTGAATACACGGGATATTTTAGAGACCATTACGATGATCCGGGAGGAAAACCTGGATATCCGTACCATTACGATGGGGATTTCGTTGCTGGATTGCTGTCACAGCGATATGGATACGGTGTGCGCACGGGTGTACGATAAGATCACGCGGTGTGCCAAGAATCTGGTGAAAACGGGTGAGGATATCGAGCGCGAGTACGGTATTCCCATCATCAACAAGCGCATTTCCATCACGCCGGCGGCGATGGTGCTGGCGGCGTGTGAGCATAAGGATCCGCTGAAGCTGGCACTGACGCTGGAAAAAGCGGCGCAGACCTGCGGAGTCAACTTCATCGGCGGCTTTTCCGCGCTGGTGCAGAAGGGCTTTGCCGCGGGCGACCGCGAGCTGATCGAGGCCATCCCCGAGGCGCTGGCACAGACCGACCACGTGTGCGCGTCGGTCAATATCGGCTCCACCAAGGCGGGCATCAATATGGACGCCGTGGCGCAGATGGGGCGTGTGGTGCGCCGCGCCGCCGAGCTGACGGCGGATCGCAGCTGCATTGGCCCCGCGAAGCTGGTGGTGTTCTGCAACGCGCCGGAGGATAACCCGTTTATGGCGGGTGCGTTCCACGGTCCCGGTGAGCCGGATTGCGTTATCAACGTCGGTGTGTCGGGTCCCGGTGTGGTGCGTGCGGCACTGGCGAAGGCCGGTGATTGTGATCTGACTGCGGTGGCCGATCTCATCAAGCGCACGGCGTTTAAGATCACCCGGATGGGTCAGCTCGTGGCCAAGGAAGCCTCGCGGCGGCTGGGTGTGCCGTTCGGCATCGTTGACCTGTCGCTGGCACCGACACCCGCAGTGGGCGATTCGGTCGCGTATATTCTGGAGGAGATGGGTCTGGAGCAGTGCGGTGCGCACGGTACGACGGCGACGCTGGCGATGCTCAACGACGCGGTGAAAAAGGGCGGCGTGATGGCGTCGTCCCACGTGGGCGGTCTGTCGGGCGCGTTCATTCCTGTGACGGAGGACGCGGGTATGATCGCTGCCGCGCGCAGCGGTTGTCTGCGGATCGAAAAGCTGGAGGCGATGACCGCCGTGTGCTCGGTGGGCCTGGATATGATCAACGTTCCGGGCGATACCTCGCCGGAGATCATTGCCGCCATCATTGCGGATGAGGCGGCCATCGGTATGATAAATAACAAGGCCACCGCGGTACGCGTGATCCCGGCTATCGGCAAGCAGGTCGGTGAGGAGCTGTCGTTCGGCGGTCTGCTGGGCAGCGGCCCGGTGATGCCGGTCAATCCCGCATCGCCCGCGCGGTTTATCAATCGCGGCGGCCGTATCCCCGCTCCGTTGCAGAGCCTGAGGAATTAAGCGCCGTCAAAAGCACCCTGCGGGGTGCTTTTTGTTGGTGGGTTGGTTTGGACTTGTTCGACTGATGGCGGTGATTCGTGAAGCGTCCCTACGGGCCGACGCCGGATATTTGTCCGTTGCCGTCCGGATGGGATCAAGCCTACGGAAACGGTATGTAATTTCTGTTGACGCGGGCGGAGGGATGGGTGTATACTGAAACGAGAAAGTCGGGTGTTACGTATGAAAATCAAGGAATTGTTGAAGCAGGATACGCTTTCGATGTCGTTTGAGGTGTTCCCGCCCAAGACCGAAGGCGGGTTTGACAGTGTCAGAACCGCGACGGAGGAGATTGCGGCACTGCACCCGTCGTTTATGAGCGTGACGTACGGCGCGGGCGGCGGAACCAGTCGGTATACGCTGGATATCGCCAAGCATATCAAGGCGCGGTACGGCGTGCCGACGCTGGCCCATCTGACCTGCGTGTCCTCCACCAAGGAGACGGTGCGCGAGAAGATCGCGGCGATCAGGGAGGCGGGCATCGAGAACGTGATGGCGCTGCGCGGTGATATTCCCGCGACGCTTATCGATGCCGACCGCAGCGACTGGGATTACCGCTATGCCATCGACCTTATTCGGGAGCTGAAGGAGACGAATGCGGATTTTTGCATCGGCGGTGCGTGCTATCCCGAGATCCATCCCGAAAGCGACGACCAGAAGGCCGATATCCGCTACCTGAAGGACAAGGTGGACGCGGGCTGTGATTTTCTGACGACACAGATGTTTTTCGACAACAATCTGCTGTACAATTTTCTGTATAAAATCCGCGAGGCGGGCATTACGGTGCCGGTCATTCCGGGCATTATGCCTATCACCAACGCCAATCAGGTGGCGCGGGCGATCAAGCTGTCCGGCTCGTTTATGCCGCAACGGTTCAAGAGTTTGGTGGACAAGTTCGGGAGTGTTCCCGCTGCGATGAAGCAGGCGGGCATCGCGTATGCGACCGACCAGATCATTGATCTGTACGCGAACGGCATCACCCACGTGCACGTGTATTCGATGAACAAGCCGGACGTGGCCGCTCGTATCCTCGGTAATCTGTCGGATATTCTGGGGCGATGAGCGCGGTGCTGTCGGTGCGGTGCGCGGAGCCGCCGCTGAATGAGATGGATGCCCTGCGCTACGCGGGCTGCCGGGAGGCGGATGCGGCGGCGCTGGACTTGCTGTATACGTGCTGGGAGGAGCTGCGCGGGGAGCTGCGGTATGCGGTGTGCTACCGTGAGCTGCCGCTGACGGTGCGGGGCGACGTGTGCGACTTCGGCTGTTTATCGCTGCGATCGGCAGAGCTGGCACGGTATTTCGGAGCTTGCCGCCGCGCGGTGCTGTTTGCTGCGACCGTGGGGGTCGCGCCCGATCGCCTCATCGCGCGGTACAGCCGTATATCGCCTTCGCGGGCACTGATGCTGCAGGCTCTCGGTGCGGAGCGCATCGAGGCGCTGTGTGACTCGTTTTGCGGGGGATTGGCGGGGGCGCTGCCGTCGCGGTTCAGCCCTGGGTACGGCGATCTGCCGCTGAGTGTGCAGCGCGAGGTGTTCCGCGTGCTGGATGCCGGGCGGCGCATCGGGCTGTGTCTCAATGAGAGTCTGTTGATGTCGCCGACCAAGTCGGTGACGGCATTTGTGGGAATCAAAGGGTGAAAGCAATGCGTTTTTCGGAATTTTTAGCGGAAAATATTGTGGTGCTGGACGGCGGTATGGGTACGCTGCTACAGCAACGCGGCCTGAAGCCGGGCGAGCATCCCGAGCAGTGGAATCTGTCGCGCCCCGAGGTCATTATCGACCTCCAGCGGCAGTATTTTGACGCGGGCAGTAACGTGGTGTGCGCCAATACGTTTGGGGCAAATTCGCTGAATTTTGAGGCGGAGGAGCTGGAGACCATCATCCGGGCCGCGTTGGATAACGCGCGCACCGCGAGAGAACGGAGCACGTCGCGTGCGGAGAAATTCGTGGCACTGGATATCGGCCCGACGGGGCGGCTGTTACACCCGCTCGGCGACTTGGATTTTGAGGACGCGGTGGCGGTGTTTGCCGAGACGGTGCGTTTGGGTGTCAAGTATGGGGCGGAGCTTATCCTCATAGAAACGATGAACGACAGCTACGAGACCAAGGCGGCTCTGCTGGCGGCGAAGGAGAACAGCACACTGCCCGTCCTTGTGAGCAACGCCTACGGTGAGGACGGCAAGCTGATGACCGGTGCGTCGCCTGCCGCGATGGTGGCGCTGCTGGAGGGGATGGGCGCCGACGCGGTCGGCGCCAACTGTTCGCTGGGACCGCAGCAGCTCCGCGGTGTGGCGGAGGAGCTGCTGCGGGTGGCCTCGGTGCCCGTGCTCTTGAAGCCCAACGCGGGACTGCCGCGGGTGGCGGACGGCGCGACCGTGTTTGACGTGAACGCCGAGGAGTTTGCCGACGAGGTGGCCGGGCTGGTGGCGGCGGGCGTTCGCGCGGTGGGCGGTTGTTGCGGCACGACACCCGCGTACATAGCGGCACTGACGCAGCGTATCGGCGGCAAAGACCCCGTACCGCTGACGGACAAGGGGCGGACGGTGGTATCGTCCTATACGCACACGGTGACGTTCGGGGAGACTCCCATTCTGATCGGTGAGCGTATCAACCCGACGGGTAAAAAGCGGTTTAAGCAGGCATTGGTGGAGCGCGATATGGCGTATCTGCTGAACGAGGGTATTAAGCAGCAGGAGGCGGGCGTGCACGTGCTGGACGTGAACGTGGGTCTGCCGGAGATCGACGAGGTCACAATGCTGCGCGACGCGGTGTGTGAGCTACAGGCGGTGACCGATCTGCCGTTGCAGGTGGATACGGCGGACGCGGCGGCAATGGAGGCCGCGCTGCGGCGTGTCAACGGCAAGCCGATGGTCAATTCCTTGAGCGGTAAGGCGGAAAGTATGGCGGCGGTGTTCCCGCTGGTGCGGAAATACGGCGGTGTCGTGGTGGCGCTGACGCTGGACGAGAGCGGCATCCCCGCGACCGTGGAGGGGCGTATGACCATCGCGCGGCGCATTCTGGACACAGCGGCGCAGTACGGCATTGCCAGGAAGGACATTATTTTCGATACGCTGGCGATGACCGTCAGTGCCGACGCAAACGCCGCGTCAGTGACGCTGGAGGCACTGCGCCGTATCCGCACCGAGCTGGGGTGCCACACGTCGCTGGGCGTGTCCAACGTATCGTTCGGGCTGCCGAGCCGCGACGCGGTGAACGGGACGTTCTTTGCGCTGGCGTTGGCAAACGGCTTGTCGGCCGCCATTATGAATCCGTATTCCGTGGATATGCGCAAGACGTATTACGCCTACCGCGCACTGCGGGGGCTGGACGTGAATTGTGAGGAGTATATCCGCGAGGCCGCGAGCTTTGCCACCGTGACGGCGGCACCCGTGCAGGCCGCGACGGTGACTGCGGGGCGTACCGCGTTGCAGGATGCCATCGTCAAGGGCTTGCAGGATAAGGCGGGAACGCTGACCGCCGCGCTGCTGAAGGAGGTAGCGCCGCTGGAGATCGTGAGCGGTGAGATCATTCCCGCGCTCAACACGGTGGGCGAGGGGTACGAAAAAAAGACGGTGTATCTGCCGCAGCTCTTAATGAGCGCGGAGGCCGCGAAGAGCGCGTTTGAGAGCATCAAGGCGCATATGGCGGGCGGTGTGAAGGCCGCCGGCAAGGGTGTATTCGTTTTGGCGACGGTGCAGGGGGATATCCACGATATCGGCAAGAATATCGTGAAGCTGCTGCTGGAAAACTACGGGTTTGACGTGGTCGATCTTGGCCGCGACGTGCCGCCGGAGGCGGTGGCGGATGCTGTTGTGGAGCGGCACGCGCCGCTCGCGGGACTGAGTGCGCTGATGACCACCACCGTCCCCGCGATGGAGGAGACCGTCAAGGTACTGCGGCACCGTGCGCCGTGGTGCCGGATCGTGGTAGGCGGCGCGGTGCTGACGCAGGCATATGCCGATGCGATCGGTGCGGATAAGTACGCCCGCGACGCGATGGAGACTGTGCGGTATGCGGAAGAGATTATGAGTTAACAACAATAAAAATCCCCCGCATATGGCACACTTCGTAAGGAAGGTGCCTCAGTTATATTCGCCTACGG
>CAYYDD010000059.1:0-9861 GCA_964470515.1 uncultured Eubacteriales bacterium
CCTTTATTATACCAGAAACGGGGGCGTATTGGAAGTTCTTTGACAGACTGACAAGACCGGAAGCATGCTTCCGGTCTTGTTTACTCTTATCGGGTTTTCATAATACGCGGGAAACAGCATCGGAACCCCTCTTTTGTTGTTTTCAGTATACGAAAAATGCCGTGCACTTCCATAGCACGGCTTGACCGAAATACGAATAAATCGGCACTTTACAAGGCTGACTATGCGTGATATACTGACGGGGTACGACAATCCGCTGCATTTCAGCCGCTTGTTCGGTCGGCTGTGCGGCTACTCACTGCGGGAGTATCGGAAGAAGGGAACAGAACAGTGAAAGCGTTTTTTCATACCTTGGGCTGTAAGGTCAATCAATATGAAACACAGGCTATGCGCCGTCTATTAGAGGAGCAGGGCTACGAGACCGAGGAATTTGTCACCGGTCAGCCGGATATCGGCGTGGCGGTGCTGGTCATCAATTCCTGCACCGTCACGGGGGAGAGCGACCGCAAGCTACGGCAGCTACTGCGCCGCTGTCGGCGTGAGCATCCGCAGGCGGTACTGGTGCTCACCGGCTGTTTCCCGCAGGCCTTCCCCTCCGAGGCCGACGCATTGCCTGAGCCGGATATCGTGCTCGGCAATGCCGCGCGCCGTGAGCTACCCGAGCGGCTGACCCAGTTTTACGGGCAGCGTCAGCGTGTGACGGCTATCGGCCCGCACGGGCGGGACTATGAGAGCTTGTCTATCTGTGAGTTTCAAGGGCGCACCCGCGCGTTTATCAAGATCGAGGACGGCTGCGACCGTTTTTGCTCGTACTGTATTATTCCGTATGCACGCGGGCGCGTGCGCTCAAAACCGTTGGACGAATTGGTCGCTGAGGTCGAGCGACTGGCGGCGCAGGGATACTGCGAGATCGTGCTGGTGGGTATCAATCTCACCGCCTACGGCAAGGATGCGGGGTACACCATCTGTGACGCGGTGGAGACCGCCGCCCGCCCGGCGGGGATACAGCGTGTGCGGCTGGGCTCCATCGAGCCGGATCATCTGGATGATGCCGTCATCCGTCGGCTGGCGGCGTGCGATAAGCTGTGCCCCCAGTTCCATCTGGCACTGCAAAGCGGCTGTGATGCGACGCTCAGACGGATGAATCGGCATTACACCACCGCTGAGTATCGCGACATTTGCGATAAGCTGCGGCAGGCGTTTCCCGGCTGTGCGTTGACGACGGATATTATGGTGGGCTTCCCGGGCGAGACGGATGAGGAATTTGAGCAGTCGCTCGCGTTTGCGGAGGAGATCGCTTTTTCGCGCATCCACTGCTTCTCCTATTCGCGGCGGCCGGGCACACCGGCGGCGACGGCACCGGATCAGGTGCCGAACGCGGAAAAGCTACGGCGCAGCAAGCGGATGATTGCCGCAGGGGAACGCAGCCGCGAGGCCTATGAGTCGGCATTGGTGGGAAAGACCGTGCAGGTGCTGCCTGAGACCGAGCTGCCCGACGGCCGCTTGGAGGGGTATACCGATACCTACGTGCCGATCATCGTGTCCGGCTGTACGGAGGGTATCCCCGCAGACGTTACCGTCACCGCCTATGACAACGGCGTGTGTGTGGGTGTAAAGCAATAAAAGACGGTCTGTGGAATTTCCACAGACCGTCTTTTGTGTTTTATTATTCCGCGTCGGCGTATTTCATTTCCGCGAGCTGTGCGATCAGCTCCACGGCGTTTTCAAAGCTCACCGAGTTGGTATTGATGCACAGATCGTAGTGTGAGGCGGCACCCCACTTCTTGCCGGAGTAGAAGTTATAGTAGTTCGCGCGCTTCTTATCACTGCGGGCGATACGGGTCTTGGCCTCCTGCGCGGTGATACCGTCATACTCCGTTACACGCGCGATGCGGTGGTCGAGGTCGGAATGAATGAACACCGTGACAAGATAGGGATACTTTTGCAGCACATAGTCTGCACAGCGGCCCACAATGACGCAGGCTCCTCTCTCCGACAGCGAGCGGATCGCATCAAACTGTGCCTGAAACACCTGCTGATTGACGGGCATCGAATAATTCATCAGCCCGGTCTCGTTCAGCGCGTAAGTGCCCGTGGACAGGGTGTACAGGAGACTGCTGGTGGGCTTTTCATCAAAGTAAGCGACGACCTCTTCCGACAGACCACTTTCCTGCGCGGCGTGGGTGAGCAGCTCCTTATCGTAGCAGGGGATTCCCAGCTTTTCCGCCAAGCGTCTGCCGATCTCGTGCCCGCCGCTGCCGAACTGACGGGCGATGGTGATGATGATCGGATGTTTCATATTGCTCCTCCTTGCCGCTCAATAACGAGCCAGATACCGATCCAACTCCCACGGGGTGACGCGGATCTTGTATTCGTCCCATTCTTCCGTTTTATGCTGTACGTAGCACGAGAAAATGTGCTCGCCCAGCGTTTTGCGGATAAGGTCATCCGCCTTCATAGCGCGCACGGCTTCCTTGAGGTTGGAGGGCAGGTTTTTGACACCCAGTGCCTCACGCTCGTCCTCGTCCATTTCAAACAGATTGGCTTCGATACCCTGCGGTGGGGTCAGCCCGCGGCGGATACCGTCCAGACCGGCGGCGAGGCACACAGCCAGCACCAGATAGGGGTTCGCCGAAGGATCGGGGTTGCGCAGCTCAATGCGCGTGCCCGCACCGCGCGAGGCGGGAACACGGATGAGCGGGCTACGGTTGGAGCCCGACCACGCGATATACACCGGTGCTTCGTAGCCGGAGACCAGACGCTTATAGGAGTTGACCAGCGGATTGGTGATGGCGCTCATACCTTTGGCGTGCTCCAGCACACCGGCGATGAACTGATACGCCGTTTTGCTGAGCCCCAGACGGTCGTCGGGATCGTAGAACGCGTTTTTGCCGTCCTTGGTCAGTGACATATTGACGTGCATACCGTTGCCGGCCTTGCCGAACACCGGCTTGGGCATAAAGGTGGCATACATATCGTGCCGATGCGCGACCGTCTTGACCGCGAGCTTGAAGGTGACGATGTTATCCGCCGCGGTCAGCGCGTCGGTATACTTAAAGTCGATCTCGTGCTGGCCGTTGGCGTTCTCGTGGTGCGAGGCCTCGATCTCGTAGCCCATATCCTCCAGTGTCATACAAATATCGCGGCGGACGGCTTCACCCAGATCGGTGGGGCCGAGCTCGAAATACGCGCCGCGGTCGCGGGTCTCGGTGGTGGGGTGCCCCTCCTCGTCGTAATTGAACAGGAAGAACTCGCACTCCGGACCGATGTTGAACGCATCAAAGCCCAGCTTCTCCGCTTCTTTCAGTACCCGCTTGAGCAGACCGCGCGGGTCACCCGCGAAGGGCGTGCCGTCCGGCTTATACACGTCGCAGATCAGACGGGCGACCTTGCAGGAATCCTCATACCACGGGAAGATGAGGAAGCTGTCGTAATCCGGATAGAGATACATATCGGATTCTTCGATACGCACAAAGCCCTCCACAGACGAGCCGTCGAACATACATTGCTTGTTCAGCGCTTTCTGTAGCTGCGAGGCCGTGATGGCGATATTTTTGAACGCACCGAAAATATCGGTGAATTGCAGCCGGATAAACCGGACGTTCTGTTCTTCTACGATACGCACGATATCGGCGGCAGTGTACTTGCTCATAAGAATCTCCTTTTACCTCTTTAATAGTATAATTATAAGAGCGGGACGGGTTCCTTGTCAATAGTTTTTGCATAATTGGTCGTTTAATGCACGATACTAGTAACAGGAAGGAGTGTTCCGTATGTCACGAAAGGACAAGCGGCCGACCCGCATTTATCCCGACAGTAAGCCGCTCACAGGATCCCGCGCCACACCAGAAGGATCAGGATCAGCGTCAGCAGACAAAACACGCACCCCAGAACAACGCCCACGCTGAGGCCGCGGCGGGAGGGAGATTCTGCTTTAGGCACCAAATGAGCCGCGCGCAGGGCGGATACGACCGATTTGTACAGTAGCACCGTCAGCACCGCATTGAGTGCGGATTTCAGCAGATTGAACGGCAAAAACGCCGTCAGCAGCAGCGGTTCGATCTGCTCGCGGGGAATGTTCATATACAGTGGCGTGATGAGCCAGTTCCACAGCAGCATCCCCGCCGTTACGAGTAGTGCGCCGATGATGAGACCCGCGATGGCGGTGGACAGCGTGCGGCGACGGCGGTACAGCAGTGCGGCAGGGCAGATGAACAGTGCCGAGGACAGCACGTTCATAATCAGCCCGATCCAGCCGGTATCGCTAATGGTGAAGCATTCGATGAGCGATACCACCACCGACATCAGCAGTGCCGCGCCGGGGCCGTACAGCATACCGCCGATGGCGAGCAGGCAATCCTTGGGCTCGTATTTGAGGAACAGCACCACGGGTATGCGGAACACCGCCACGCAGGCAAACGCCAACGCGCAAAACAGTGCCATCACGATGAGCTGGCGGATATCAATTCGATTTTTTTGCATAAATCAGACCTCCTAAAAAGCAAACGCCCCGTAGCGGTAGCTACGGGGCGTTTCGGTACGTAATGAGCAGTCTTCTTTCATCCGGACTGTACCGTCGGCTTTGGAATCTCACCAAATCAGCGCAAACGCGCTCGCGGGCTATACCGCCGGTGGGGAATCGCACCCCGCCCCGAAGACGATATGAAGTTGTTTTCAGTATATACCATAGCGACAGTGCTGTCAAGTCATAACAGCGCGGAAGCGGTGCCGAACAGCATCAGCAGCGACAGTACGTCTACGAGGGTGGTGATGAACGGGCTGGCCATCACCGCAGGGTCGAAGCCCAGACGCTTGGCGATCATCGGCAGGGAACAGCCCAGTAGCTTGGCGCATACCACCGTCGCGGCCAGTGTGATGCAGATGACCAGTGCCTCGCCGCTCGTTACCGCGATGCCGAGCAGCAGGCTATCTATCAGCAGGAGCTTGACGTAGACCGCCGCCGCCAGCGTGATGCCGCATAGCACGGCAATCCTTAGCTCCTTCCACAGCACGCGCCCGATATCGCCGAGACGCACTTCGCCGAGTGCCAAAACACGGATCAAGGTCACCGACGACTGACTGCCGCTGTTGCCTCCGGTACCCATCAGCATCGGGATAAACGCGGTGAGCGTGACCGATGCGGCCAGCGCGGATTCAAAACGGGTGATGATGATACCGGTAAAGGTGGCGGAGATCATCAGAAGCAGCAGCCACGGGATACGCGCGAGGTATGTTGTCCACACGCTTGTTTTGAGATAGGGCTTGTCGGTGGGGGTGATGGCCGCCATCTTTTCGATATCCTCGGTAGCTTCTTCTTGTAAAATATCCATCACGTCATCCACGGTGATGATACCGACCAGTCGTTCCTCGCTGTCCACCACGGGCAGTGCCATCAGGTCGTACCGAGTGAACAGATGTGCCACGCGCTCGCGGTTCTCGGTGGTGTGTACTGATTGCACCTGTCGCCGCATTAGATCGCCTACCAGTGAGGTTTCCTCAGCGAGAAGGAGCTCGCGCACCGTCAGCACGCCCTGCAAATGGCGGTCACTGTCGGTGACGTAGCAGGTATATACAGTCTCTTTGTCGGGTCCGCAGGCACGGATGTACCGAAACGCCGCCGCGACCGTCATTGATGCCTTGAGATCGACGAACTCGGTGGTGAGCACACTGCCGGCACTGTCCTCAGGGTAGCGCAGCAGCTGATTTAAGGTGCGGCGCTCCTCCGGGGATACGGTGCGCAGCAGACGCTTGACGACACCGGCGGGCAACTCCTCCAGCAGGTCGGCGGCATCGTCGTCAAACAAACCCTGCATCACCGTAGAAATCTCCCGCGCGGTGAACAAACGTAGCAGGGCTTCCTGTGTATCGGGATCCAAATAGGCAAAGGTATCCGCCGCCGCAGTCTTCGGTAACAGCCGATAGGCAGGCAAGGCCTGCTCGGGCGGCAGCTCGGTGATGAGTGTGGCGATATCGATCGGATGGAGCGACCGCAGCAGTGTGCGTGCTGCATCAAACCGACCGTCGGCCAGATGCTCTGCCAGCTCCTTGCCCAGTGGAATGAGCCAAGTTGTCATAAAAAAACCTCCTGTTTGTCAAAACAGAAGATAAGGCACACGTAAAGAACAGAGAGGACGGTTACCGCCATCTCCTGTGTATAGCTGTGAATGCACAGACCGACTGTTTTGTTGTTTACTGTCTACTTTAGGGTATGGTGGCGTTCATACGCTTTCACATCCTTTTTGTTAGTGTGTGCTTTGCTGATGTTATTATAAAATACATTGACCGAAAAAGCAAGAAAATCCGCAATTTCACTTGCGTTTTTGGGATTATTTGGTGTATAATGAAACTATAAAGAGCGGGAGAAGGGTAGGCTTGCCACACGGCGCGTTTCTTTTCCCGTTGTGCGGTTTTTGTTTTTTACAGCGGCGGATGCCGCAGGAGGGTAGTATTTTGGCAAGCGATCTGCACTGTCACACGAAAATTTCCGACGGCTCACTTGGCATTGAGGAGGTACTGACCATCGCAAAGCGGCGCGGTCTGTCCGCTATCGCGATCACCGATCACGATAACACCGCGGGCTCTACCCGCGCGGTCGTGATCGGGCGGCGGATGGGTATGCGTGTGATACACGGCGTGGAGTTCTCCACGTACGATAATCAACGGAGCAACACGGCGCATCTGCTGTGCTATTTGTGCGACCATCCCGACCGTTTGGAGGGGCTGTGTCACCGCACGAGCGAAAACCGCCGCGCCGCCGGTATGGAAATGATACGCAAGGTGATGCGGTATTATCCCATCACGCCGGAGCTGGTACTCAAATGCGGCGCGGGCAGTACCAGCATTTATCGCCAGCACATTATGCACGCGCTGATGGATGCCGGCTATGCCGACAGCGTTTACGGTGATTTGTACGAAAAGCTGTTCGGCGAGGGTGGCAGCATTAAAATGAACATCGAATATCCCGACACGCGTGATATGCTTAAGGCTGTTCACGAAGCCGGCGGTATCGCGGTGCTGGCGCATCCGTGTAGCTATCATAACGAGGCACTGCTGGAGGAGCTGATCGAGCAGGGGCTCGACGGCGTGGAGGTCTGGCATCATAGCCACACGCCCGAGCAGGTGGAGCAGCTGCTGTCGCTCACCAAGGACCGCGGACTGCTGGCGACCGGCGGATCGGATTTTCACGGTATGTATGCGCGCACCATCCGTCCCCTGGGTTCGACCTCGGTGCCGGATGAGCAGGTGGAAGCCTTGCTGGCCTACAAGGAGAAAAAGGCCCGCGCACGAAAGGACGATTGACTATGACAAAGCGGTATACCACGCGCGGCGTATGCGCACGTTCCATTACCTTTGATCTGGATGACGGGATCGTACGCAACGTGCGGTTTGAGGGTGGCTGCGCCGGTAACACGCAGGGCGTGGCGGCACTCGTCGAGGGGATGCCTGCTGATGAGGCGATCCGTCGGTTGTCAGGTATCCGCTGTGGGTTTAAATCCACCTCCTGCCCCGACCAGCTGGCGCAGGCATTGCAAAAAGCATTACAATAAGAACAAAGAAAGCCGGGCAAGCGGTACGCTTGCCCGGCCGTTTGTTGTTCAATTTTTTATATCTGCGGGCACGGGGATATCGTCCTCGTTGCGGTTGTCCTCAAAATCGGGGACAGCGTGGAAGTCTTTCTCCGAGGATTGCTCCTCCGTCGGGGGAGCACTGTCCTCAGCGGAATCTGACAGACGGTCGAGAATACGCCGTTTTACATAGCGGGAATAGCAGAAGTGTGTCAGACCGGTGACGGCCCAGGTGATGGGATGGCACAGATAGAGCATCTCCCACGTGCCGCCGAGTAGGGGGAACGCGGTAAAGATCCACACGATACGCAGTCCGCACACACCCGCGAGGGTGGGAACATCGGGACGACCGAGGCACCCAGACCGCGCAGATACCCGGTAAACACGTCCATCGTACCGCTGACAAGTACAGTGGCGCGACGGTGGCGATGGCCACGCCATCCACATGCATACCGCACACGATAACGAAAAACAGATTCAGCAGAACGTTGAGAATGCCGGAGACGGTGAGATAGATCGGCGGACGCTTTGCCGCACACGCTTGCGACGTTGCGCCCCGATATGGCGTGCCACGACGGTGAGCACGCCGGTAGCGAGACTTAAAAACAGATTAACGATCAGGTTGGTCAGTGCGCCGCCGGCGGTTGAGCTTTCTTGCCAATCGTCGTTCATACGTGTGCCATTTTTTGACTTTCCGGGACGTTCTCGGTATCAGTGAACTGCTTTAGGATACGATCGGCGTGACGGGTGTAAAGACAGTGTGCGGTCAGCGTAAACAGCCAAGTGATGGGATAGGCGATGTACAGAGCTGTCCAGGTACCGCCCATCAGCGGAAAAATGAAGAGTACCCAGCAGACACGCAGCCCGCAGGTGCCGACAAGTGAGGTCATCATCGGGACGATGGAAAAGCCCAGACCGTGCAGATGGCCGACCTGTATCTGCATCGCGCCGTCCAGAAAAATGGTGCTGAGGATGATAAACAGATGCTCGCGACCGGCCTTGAGTGCCTCCGGTGACGAGGTGAAGAACCCCAGCAGGAAGTTGCTGAACAGCAGGATGACCGCGCCGGCCGACACGCAGGTGACAAAGCACAGCAGATGTCCGTAGCGCAGGGTACCCTTGATGCGGCGCTTTTTATGTGCGCCGAAATTCTGACTGGTAAAGGCCAGCGTCGTGGTATAATACGCGTTGATCGCCGTATACAGCAGATTTTCGATCTGCCCCGCCGCGCCCATACCGGCCACGTACATATCGCTGAAGGTGTTGGCGGTGGATTGCACGATCACGTTGGAGATGGCGAACATCGACGATTGCAGACCCGACGGCAGACCGATACGCAGAATCTCACCGAGTTGACGGCGATCCAGACACATTTTCGCAGGCTCAAAGCGGATATTGCTGCGCTCACGCAGCAGACAGAGAATGACCAGCACCGCCGATACGTACTGCGATACCACGGTGGCAACGGCCACACCGGCCACGTCCATATGAAACACGATGACGAACAGCAGATTCAGCAGGACGTTGAGGATCCCCGCGACAGTGAGGTAGATCAGGGGTCGCTTGGTGTCGCCTGTGGCACGCAGGATGGAGGCACCGAAGTTATACAGCAGAAACCCGGGCGTACCCAAAAAATAAATGCGGGTATAAAGCACCGCCTTGGGGAACACGGTGGAGCCATCGTCACCGGTGCCCATCAGACGCAGGATCGGCTCGGCGACCAGCAACCCCGCGATCAGCAGGAATACCCCGCAGATGAGAGCCAGCGGGATGGCGGTATGCACACTGCGGCGTATCAAATCGTCGTTTTTCGCACCGATGTGACGCGCTACGACTGTGAGGATACCGACGCTGAGACCCATAAACAGATTGATAAGAAGGTTGATAAAGGAGGCGGTGGAGGATACCGCCGCGAGCGACTCGTCACCCGCAAACTGCCCGATGACCACCGTATCGGCGGCGTTGTACAGCGTTTGCAGGATACCGATGGCGATAACCGGCAGGGAATAAAAGAACATACCTGATAAGATCGATCCGTTACACAGATCCTTTTTTACGGATGCTTTCATAGTTATCTCCTCCTCTGTAACACCAAAAAACAACTCTACGGATAAACTATACCACTTTCAAAATATTTATCAACCCCTTTTGAGAAGAAAAAACACAGTAAACCGAGACACTTCGTAAGGAAGTAATAACTTAAACACAAAAACACACGCTCTGCGCAATGGTGGCAGGTGTGTGTTTTGTTACGTAAGTATTTGTTTTAAGAGTTCGGTGGCGGGCTCATCGGTGG
>CAYYDD010000060.1:0-9696 GCA_964470515.1 uncultured Eubacteriales bacterium
TTTAACGCACGGTTACAATCTTTAACAACAATAAGCGTTCCTTTGTATTTCATATACGTTCTCCTCGTCAAATTCAAGTTTATCGAATGGATTGCATTATACCATAACCGCAACGCGAAGCCTTTGAAGGTTATTATACCATATTTTATTCGTTCTGCAATCATATGAGTCTTAATGATTTGTGGGTGTTATACGTCATTGTAACACCCACAATTAATCTTTGAGGATTGGGTTAAAACCTATTGACAAACTGCGAAAAAGGGGATATAATGCAATAGTGATATAACTTGTTATATCAAGTAATGCTGCGAGGAGAGAGCAACTATGGCAAAGGATTCTATTCGTATTATTTCCCCTAACGGTCATCTTGGGTTTGCCCCTACGAAAGAAGAGAGCTTCTATCTGGGTGCTGCGACCAAGCCGGACTACTATTGCTGCGACAGCGGCAGTGACGATATCGGCCCTGTACCGCTTGGTGCCGATAAGTGTGCCAGCCATCCTGCACATCAGTACCACGATCTGGAGCTGATGCTGCTGAAGGCGCGCGAGCAGGGTGTGCCGATGATCATCGGTTCCGCCGGTGACACGGGTACCAACAGCCGCGTGGATATGTACGTTGGGTTTATCAAGGATATGGCCAAGAAGCACAACTTGCCGCCCTTCAAGCTGGCGTATTTTTATTCTGAGGTTGACAAGGAGTATCTCAGAACAAAAATGGAGAACGGTGAGCATATTGAGGGCCTGGACGGTCGCAGTGAGCTGACCATCGAGGAGCTGGATAAGACCGAGCGCATCGTGGCGGTAGCGGGTGTACACCCGTTTATCAAGGCGCTGGAGATGGGCGCGGATGTGATCATCGGCGGTCGTACGTCCGATGCCTGCGTCTTTGCGGCTCCGGCCATTTACGAGGGTATCCCGGAAAATATGGCGTATTACACGGGAAAAGTACTGGAATGTGCTTCGTTCTGCTGCGAGCCTTACGGCGCTAAGGAAAGCGTTATCGGTACGGTTACCAAGGACGACGTTAAGGTCACCGCTATGGCTCCCTTCCAGAGATGCACGCCTGCCTCGGTTGCGGGTCACGCTATGTATGAGCGTACCAACCCCTACTACGAGTACGTGGCCGGCGGTATGATGGATATGAGTAACTGCGTGTATGAGCAGTACGACGAGAAAACCTGCCGCATCACCGGCGCGGAATTCGTTCCGATCGACGGTCGCGTGAAGGTGAAGCTGGAAGGCTCGGGCTTTGTCGGCTATCGGTATATGGGTATGGCCGGTATCCGCGATCCGTACACCATCAAGAACATCGACAAGGTGCTGGAGTGGGCGAAATCGCAGGTCAAGGAGCGCCGCCCCGACGATTGGTATGAATTGAGCTATCGTGTATTCGGTAAGAACGGCGTTATGGGTGATCTGGAGCCGATCAAGGAAACCAAGTCTCACGAGCTGCTCGTGGTCGTGGAGGGTGTTGCCAAGACCAAGGAAGTGGCCGAAGAGGTGGCTCTGGTGGGTACCCGTCAGATCTTCTACGCACGTCTGCCCGAGGTGAAGGGTACCGCCGGTACCGCAGCCTTTGTTATGGACGAGGTGGTAGAGATTTCTCCCGCATACACCTGGACGATGGATCACACGGTTGAAGTGGATGATCCCCTTGAGCTGTTCCCCATCACTATGATCGAGATTGGAGAGTAAGTATTATGGCAACAAAGAAACTGGTGGATTTGGCCAAGACCATCCGCAGCAAGAATGCAGGAACTGACCGCATTACCTTTGATATTATCTTCCGTGAAAAAGAGAATTACGAGCTTGTCAAAAAATCCGGTGCGCTGACTAAGAAAACCATCTGCGAGCTTTACGGTGTTCCCGAAAGCCGTATAGCGGATTTTGTGGAGTTCGATCCCGCGTTGGCGATCAAGTTCACCATCAACCGTGTGAAGCCCTCCGGCTCTTTCGGCGAGGGTGACGTGTTCGGTTGTCAGCAGTATCCGCCGCTGTATGATATCGAGATCCCTGTGGCGGACTGATCTCAGACACAAACGTAATCGTAACTGACGTATGGGCAGCAGCTATGTGAATACTGCTGCCCATACGGTCTATATATGAGGTGTTCATACCCGTGGGAGGCTTGAGAGCTTGAAAATCGGCCATATCATTGGCATCAGCGTTGCGCTGATCGCTATCGTTGCGTTGAGTATATACTCCGGAAAATTTGCCAAAAAGAAATCGGGAGTGAAGTCCTGGGTTGTTTCCGGCGCTATTGTGGGAACGTTGGTCGGCGGCTCGTCCACCGTAGGCACCGCGCAGCTTGCCTATCATTACGGTATGAGCGCGTGGTGGTTTACGCTGGGAAGTGGGATCGCGTGCCTTGTTCTGGGATTGCTATACGTATCTCCCTTGCGAAACAGCGGGTGCAAGACGTTGACAGCGATTATCCGCAACGAGTACGGTAAGTCTTGCGGAATAGCGGCCTCCGTTCTATCCTCGCTGGGCAGCTTTATCAACATTATATCTCAGCTCATTGCTGCGACGGCGATCATTGCGGTGATCGCTCCAACGTTGCCGATAGAGCCGGCCCTGCTGATGAGTGCGGTGTTTATGGTGCTGTATATCGTTTTCGGCGGTACCAAGGGCAGCGGTGTGGTAGGTATTCTGAAGTTATTCCTGCTGTACGCCACCGTCATAGCGGGCGGAGCGATGGTGCTGTGGCTTTCCGGCGGGCTGAACGGCTTTTTCACGCTGGTGGCGGGGATTGATAACACGGAGAACGTGAGCTTTTACAGCCTGTTTGCCCGCGGGGCCGGTACGGATCTGGGAGCTTGCCTATCGCTGATCCTAGGCGTCATTACGACTCAAAGCTATGCTCAGGCTGTTTTTATGGCGGAGAGCACCGCAGAGGCGAAAAAGGGAGCACTGCTCAGCGCGGCGATCATTCCGCCGGTCGGTATAGGCGGTATTCTTGTGGGCTTGTATATGCGCGCCGTGCATCCGACCATTGCGGCAAAAACCGCGCTTACCGCGTTTGTGATGCAGTATATGCCATCCTGGATCGGTGGACTCGTGCTGGGAGCGCTGTTTATTGCCGTGGTGGGGACTGGCGCGGGACTCGCGCTGGGAATTGCTACTGTGATGAAAAATGACGTTCTTTCTCCGCTACTGCGCCAATCAAAGCGTGGTAGCGGCAACGAGGCGTTGGAAAAGGTGTTGATTGTACTTATTCTGTTGGCTGCGGTATTTCTTTCCATGGGTTCCTTGGGGGATGCGATCTTGTCCTTTGCTTTTCTGTCAATGGGGCTGCGTGGGGCGACTGTGTTTTTGCCGCTGTGCTGTGCGCTGTGGTTGCCCGGTAGGATCTCTCCGCAATATGCTCTGGCCTCGATCATCGCAGGGCCGCTGGTGGTGCTTTTGTTTGGCGTATGGGACGTGCTGCCGTTCGATCCGCTGTTCGCAGGGGTGATCGTCGGTTGCGTCATTATGGCCGTGGGAGCCTTGGCGGGGCGTCGAGATACCGTGCGCTGTAAGCCGTAATTTGTGAGATTTCTTTGAAAAGCGGATTAGGCGTTGCTTTTCTTTCCTTTTTTAGGGTATAATAACCTCACGGCGTGACCGAAATCGGAGATTTCGACGCCTGAGAGAACGTTGAACCATAACCTTCAAAGGCGTTGCCTTTGAGGGCTTCGCCCAAACAACGCTTCGCGTTGCGGTTATGGTATAATAACCTCACGGCGTGACCGAAATCAAAGATTTCGACGCCTGAGAGAACGTTGAACCATAACCTTCAAAGGCGTTGCCTTTGAGGGCTTCGCCCAAACAACGCTTCGCGTTGCGGTTATGGTATAAATTGATGTTGAAGGGTTGATTATGGTCGTTCATAACTCGGAAAAGCCGTTATATCTGCAGATCAAAGAGATACTGGAGAAGGATATCCATAAGGATGTCTATCCCAAGGGAAGCAAGCTACCTTCGGAAAAAGAATTATGTGAAAAGTTTGGTGTAAGCCGCATTACGATTCGCCAGGCGTTGGAGCTGCTGGAAAGCAAGGGACTGACCTCGTCCGTTCACGGCAAGGGCACCTTTGTGAAATCCAACAAGATCCATTCTCCCCTGCAAAGAATACGGTCGTTTGCGGAAACGCTGGCCAGCAAGGGGTATCAGGGGCATACCGAGATCGCGCTTTACGAGCACGTCGATGCCGATGGTCTCGATCTTCTTGTGCACGGATTTGAGTGGAAGCGGATCAGCCGTTTGCATCTCATCGGCTACTCTATGGATCAGCCGGTGGTGGTATATCATTCGGAAATATGCGATCCCTACGGCGAGAAAATGTACGAGGTTGCGTTAGATCTGAAGCAGAAGGGGGTGCCGTTTTCTACGTTTGATCTGTATTCTCATATCGGCGTAGAGATCGGAAAGATCCACCAGCAGATCTGCGCCATCAACGCATCGGCGGATATGGCCGAGATTCTCAGGTTAAACGAGGGTGACGCGGTGATGGTGCTGGATTCGGTGATTTTGGATAAGGATATGCGCACGATCGAATATAAAAAGGGCTATTACCGCACCGACAAATATTCGTTTACGTTGGACAGAGAATTGTAAAAAAGTGCGTAGAAAAAACGCCTTGTCAGGAAGCGGGGCGAAGTTGAGCTTCCCAAGGTTCGGCAATATTTAATCGGTCGTAAATGAGTTCGGTGTCGTACCGGACTCATTTTTTGGCTTACCGGTGGTAATCTGTGCCTAGTGTGACAGGCTTCGAGCTTGTCGCGCCTTACAAATGCGAGCTTTCCGTTCGCCCTGGTCGTATCTCTTGAAATCCGAAGGGATGTTGGTGCTTTGCGGATTTGGCGAAATAAAAGCGGGAAAAGCGGCGGAATTTCTTGACCGTATGTGAAAACCGTGCTATACTGATTGTGTGCCGTATGCTGTCGGTGCTTGGCTGATAAAACTGCGGCTGCGATGATCGACAGCGGGCGCTGCGGAAAGATACAATATCACGATATATGCATAAAGGAGATACGGATATGGCAGAGGAAAAGGATTTGAAGCAGGCGAAGGTAGTGTTTGATTCGGTATGCCAGATGTTGGACGGTGAGGGCTGGAAGTACGACCGTAACGATGCAGAGCTGCGCATTGATACCGGTGTGAAGAGCGACGACCTGCCGATCAAGCTGATCATTCGCGTGGACGCGGAGCGGCAGCTGGTCACGCTGTTGTCACACATACCGTTCGCGGTGGCGGAGGATAAGCTCGTCGAGCTGGCTATCGCGGTCAGCGTGGTGAACAACCGTCTGGTGGACGGCTGCTTCGACTACAATATCCTGAGCGGCGACATCTTCTTCCGCATAACCAACACATACAGAGAGAGCATCCTCGGCGAAGATATGTTTCGGTATATGCTGTACGCGGCGTGCAATATGATCGACGAGTACAACGATAAGTTCCTGATGATCGCCAAGGGCGTTATCTCCCTTGAGCAGTTCATTCAGGAGCAGAACGCATAAGGGGAGGGTATAAGCGATGGCTGACGAGAAAACGATGGCGCAGGCACTGCGTGTTTATGAGGATCTGTGCACAGCACTGGATAACAGAGAGTGGCATTACGAAAAGGACGAGGAAAAGCTGCTGGTGCACTTCGGTGTGAGCGGTGACGATATCCCGATGAAATTTATCATCGTGGTGGATGCCGAGCGGCAGCTGGTGCGCGTGATGTCGCCGATGCCGTTTAATTTCCCGGAGGATAAGCGCGTTGAGGGTGCGCTGGTGACCTGCGCCGCGAGTTACGGTATGGTCGACGGCAGCTTCGATTATGATTTCACCACCGGTCAGACGGTGTTCCGTCTGACGGCCTCGTTCCGTGGGAGCATTTTCGGCGAGGGGCTGTTCCAGTATATGATCTCGCTGTCCTGTGCGATGGCGGATGCGTACAACGACAAGTTCCTGGCTGTCGGCAAGGGCCTGATGAGCGTAGAGGATTTTATCAAAGGCGAAAACTAAAAAGACAAGGATAAGCCCCGAAGTCTCTTCGGGGCTTACGTTGCTAATAACGGTCAAAAGCAAAACCGCAACGGACCGTGAGGATGTATGACTATGACGTACGTTGAATTTTACGATGAAATCGCGGTGGAGAATATCTGCGCGAGTCTGGTGCAGGTGCCGGAGCGGGTGATCCTGGTCGGCGGTGACAGAGGCGATCTGGCGGTGTGTGCCGAGCGTTGTCGGCGGATCTTGAAGGACAGGGGGTACGAGGTGGCCTTCATCTGCCGATCGACAAACCGCAACAAGTTGTCGGAGATTGTGAAGACGTTGGCGTGGGTCGTGGAGAGCTTTGAGGATTGTGTGTTTGACCTGACCGGCGGTGAGGATCTGTTTCTGGTGGCGGTAGGTATCATCAAGGAGCGGTATCCCGAGAAGACTATTCAGCTCCAACGCGTGAACTTGTATACCAACCGCGTCAGCGATTGCGACGGGGACGGCACGGTCGTCGTGGGTGCGGAGCCGTCGCTGACGGTGGAGGAGAATATCCGCGTGTACGGCGGAGAGGTCGTATACGACAGTGTGCGCCCGGGCACGACGTACTGCTGGGATATGAACGAGGCCTTTGGCGGGGATATCCGTACGATCTGGGATATCTGCCGCGCGGATACGCGCTTGTGGAACCGACAGATCGGTGTGCTGAAGGCACTCAGTGAATGCGGCGGGGGTGAAGGCTCGCTTCGGGCGCGTGCGTCGGTGGCGGCGGTGGAATTTCAGTTGCAGGCGAATAAAGGTCCTCGCTTTACGTGGACGGAGGACGTGCTGCGGCCGCTGTATGAGCACGGATATCTGACCGCCTATCGCTGTGACGGTGACTTCGCATCGGTGACCTACCGTGACGAGCCAATCCGCCGGTGCCTGACCAAGGAGGGACAGGCACTGGAGATGATCGTGTATCTGGCGGCACTGACCTGCCGTGACGGAGAGAGACCGGTCTACAACGATGTGACGACCGGGGTGTCTATCGACTGGGACGGCAACATTTTGGACACAAACGGCCGCGGAGATACCAATAATGAGATCGACGTAATGATGATGCACGGGGCGATACCGGTATTCGTATCCTGCAAAAACGGGTTTATGAAGATGGATGAGCTGTATAAGCTGCAATCGGTGGCGGAGCGTTTCGGCCCGAAATATGCCCGCAAGGTGTTGGTTGCGCCGGGTCTGGAATTTGCCGGTGCGTTTGCGGCGGACGTGAAGCTGCGCGCGGCGGAGATGGGTATCCGTGTGATCGAGGATATCGCGTATATGGATGAGAATGAGCGGGAGCGCGTGGTACGCAGCTTCTGGAAAAATCCATAGCCACAACTGACGTACTCGAACCCGATTTACTTTGGGGATGATTTCGGGTGCGGCACAAGAAGCAAGGCTGACGCCTTGCGATGATAACAAGCCACAAAGCGCCCCAAATCCGCCGTTTTAGGCGAGCTGGAGTGCGTCAGTTGTGGTTAAGGGGGGGAAAGGCAATGCTGTGGAGTGTGTGTTTTGCGGCGGCGGTGCTGATCGTACTGCTGGCTGTGGTGCTCGGCGTATATTCGCTGGCGGGGAGACGTAAACGCGGTCGGCGGTGGACGTTGATACACGTGATGATCGCGGCCTGTTTTTTGATGGCGGTGGTGCTGTGCGTGCCGCCGTATCGGACGATCTTTGCCGGTGAGGATATCAGTGTGCTGAAGACGGTGGTGCTGTCGTTCCAGAAAGCCATCCGTGTATTCGGTGCCGAGGAGATGTACGACGTGGTGCTGGACACCGTGGGTGCGGCACCGACGGCGTTGCAGACCGCGTACACGGCACTGGCACTGGCGGTTCAGTTCTTGGCTCCGCTGATGACCTTTGGTTTTGTGCTGTCGTTTTTTAAAAACCTTTCCGCGTACGTGCGGTACGGTCTGGCGTTTTTTCGCACGGTATACGTGTTTTCCGAGCTGAATGAAAAATCCCTGACGCTGGCCGCCGATCTGCTGGGGCGGCATCCGAAGGCGCGGGCGGTGTTTGCCTGCGTGCGTGAGGGCGATGACGGGGCGATCTCGGAGCTGGCGGAGTATGCCAAGGGGCTCGGGGCGATCTGCTTTAAGAAGGATATCGCCGCCATCCGTTTCGGATTTCACAGTGCGGCGAGCGAGATGTACTTTTTTGCTATCGGCGACGATGAATTACAGAACGTTGAGCATTCGCTGAAGCTCATTGAGACGATGAATACGCGGGATAAGACGCATCTGTATATCGCGGCCGTCGGCGTGGAGGGCGAGCTGTTGCTGGCCGGACGCGAAAAGGGTTATATGAAGGTGCGGCGCGTAGATGAGGTGCGGTCACTGGTATACCGTGTGCTGTACGAACAGGGGGACGGTATTTTCAAGAACGCTGTGCCGCTCAGCGATACGGAAAAGCAGATATCGGCGGTGATTGTCGGACTTGGCCGACACGGCACCGAGATGCTGAAGGCGCTCACGTGGTACTGCCAGATGGACGGATACCATATCAGGATCAACGCGTTTGACAAGGATGAGCTGGCCGAGGAGCGGCTGGCGGCGCAGTGTCCGGATCTGCTGTCGCCGCAGTACAACGGTGTGTACGTGCCGGATGAGGCGGCGTACGATATCACCGTGCACGCGGATTGTGACGTGGAGAGCAAGCGGTTTGCCGATGCGGTGGCCGCTATCGGGGATGCGACGTACGTGTTCGTGTCGCTTGGCTCGGACGAGCTGAACGTCCGAGCGGCCGTCGCGTTGCGGATGCTGTGTGAGCGTTGCGGGGCGAAGCCCGTGATCCACGCCGTCATCAGCAGCGGTGAAGCCGGTGAAGCACTGAGCGCGGTGAAAAACTACGCCGGACAGCCGCACGGGATCACGTTTGTGGGCGATATTGAGTCGTCGTATTCCGAGAGCGTTATCATCAGCTCGGATGCCGAGAATGACGCGTGGGACCGTCACAAGGCGTATTGCGACGGCGATCCCGATAAGGAAGAGGATTTCTGGCGGTATGAATATTGCTACCGTTCCTCGCTCGCATCGACAGTGCACGCGAGAGCGCGTATCGCGTGCGGTATTCCGGGCGCGGATAAGAGTGAGGAGGCACTGAGTCCCGAGGAGCGCCGTACGCTGGAAACGCTGGAGCATCGGCGATGGAATGCGTATATGCGGGCGGAGGGCTACGTTTACAGCGGCTCGCCCGACCGCAGCAGCCGTAACGATCTGGCCAAAATGCATCACAATCTGGTGGTGTTTGACGAGCTGTCGGATGCCGACAAGCGCAAGGACAGCCGCGTGGGTGCAAAGACCTGACGGCTGTACAAAAAACGGAAAGGGGAGTGACCGTTGTGTATACACCGAAACCGATAGATACCAGTCACGTCACGTTGCCGTCGGAGCTGGTGGCCTTGACTGAGGAGATCGCGGAGAACGTGCACGAGAACTGGTCGGTCGGCCGCCTTGCCGACGGCTGGACCTACGGCCCGACGCGGGACGACGAGAAAAAGACGACACCGTGTCTGGTACCGTATGCGCAGTTGACCGAGCGGGAAAAGGATTACGACCGCAACACCGCGATGGAAACGCTCAAGCTCATCGTGGCATTGGGATATACCATCAAGAAGCAATAGGAAAAAAGCACCCTGGCGGCACCCTCCGTAAGGAAGGCGCCGCAGTTATATTCGCCTTTGGCGAG
>CAYYDD010000061.1:0-9499 GCA_964470515.1 uncultured Eubacteriales bacterium
AGTCAGTTTACCATTTCCGAGGGTCACCTCATCCTGCGTCCCGATCAGCTGGAGGATGAGTTCAAGGGCTGTCTGGAGTTGGCGAAGTATTGCCTCGAGACCGTGGGTATGCTGGAGGATTGCTCGTTCCGCTTCTCGCAGTGGGATCCCAACAACCGCGACAAGTACGTCGGCACATCGGAGCAGTGGGACGAAGCGCAAGGTATTATGGGCAAAATTCTGGACGATCTGGGCGTGGAGTACACCATCGGTATCGACGAGGCGGCGTTCTACGGTCCGAAGCTGGATATCCAGTACAAGAACGTGTTCGGCAAAGAGGATACCATCGTTACCATTCAGGTGGATCAGCTGCTGGCCGAGCAGTTTGATATGTCGTACATCGACCAGAACGGTCAGAAGGTGCGGCCGTATATCATCCACCGTACCTCGCTGGGCTGCTACGAGCGTACGCTGGCGTACCTGATTGAGAAGTACGCCGGTGCATTCCCGCTGTGGCTGGCACCCGAGCAGGTGCGTGTGTTGCCGCTGTCCGAGAAGATGATGGACAAGGCTATCGAGATCACCGAGGAACTGAAAAAGTACGGTCTGCGTGCCGAGACGGATATGCGCAACGAGAAGATCGGCTACAAGATCCGTGAGGCGCAGATGCAGAAGGTGCCGTATATGCTCATTATCGGCGAGCGCGAGGCGGAGGCCGGTCTGGTATCCGTGCGTTCCCGCAAGGACGGCGATATCGGTACGATGACAACTGATGAGTTCATTGCCAAGGCACTGAAGGAAGTAGCCGACAAGGTACGCTGATATGAACATCGCGATGCTGGACGTTGCCACGCTGAATGACGATGTGGATCTGTCCATCTTTGACCAATTCGGCACCGTACGGCGGTATCCGCTGACAACACCGGAAAATCTGGCCGAGCACAGTGCCGGCTGTGAGGTGCTGATCCTCAATAAGGTCAAGATCACCCCCGTGACCTTCCCGGACACGGGTGCGGTGAAGTTGATCTGCGTGACCGCCACAGGCGTGGATAACATTGATCTGGACTACTGCCGCAACCGCGGGATCGCCGTATGCAACGTCAGCGGCTACTCCACCGATTCGGTGGCACAGATCACGGTGGCGATGGCGCTGTCGCTCGTCAACCATCTGCCGTCGTACAAACGGTTTGTGGACAGCGGCGCGTATACGCAAAGCGGCAGACCTAATCATCTGACACCGCCGTTTCACGAGCTGAGCGGAATGACGTGGGGCATCCTCGGCTACGGCAGCATCGGCTCCCGTGTGGCCGCGGCGGCAGAGGCGCTGGGGTGCCGTGTACTCGTCTGCAAGCGAGCTCCCCTGCCCGACCGCGTGGTGACAGACATCGACACGCTGTGCGCCGAGTCGGATATTCTCACGATCCACGTGCCGCTGACCCATGAAACGCGCGGTATCATCAACCGTGAGCGATTGGCGACGATGAAGCCGTCGGCGGTGCTCGTCAATGTGGCGCGCGGTGCGGTGACGGACGAGAAAGCATTGGCAGAAGCCGTTGTAAACGACCGTTTAGGCGGTTTGGGCGTGGACGTGTATTCCACGGAGCCCCTACCGGAGGATCACCCGTTTCAGCGCATTCTGGGGCGGGATAACGTATGCCTGACCCCGCATATGGCGTGGGGGGCCTACGAAGCCCGTGTGCGGTGCTTGCAGGAAGTGGCAGAAAACATCCGTGCGTTTATGCGCGGTGAGATGCGAAGCCGGGTAGACCAATAAAAAGCTCAGCCGACAAGGGAAATCCCTTGTCGGCTGTTTCCATTCAGCGTAAGCGATGAATGCCGAGGGCGATGACGGTGACGTCGTCGCCCTTTTCGTCTGTCTGGCGGTCGCGTGCGGTGCCTGCAATGAGCTGGGCCAAGCCCTGCATACCGCCGGCATCGCGGTCATAATCGCGCAGCAGCTCCTCCACCCACTCGATGCCGTCGTTACTGACACCGTCGCTCATTAGCACCAGCACGTCGCCGTCCACCAACCGATCTACCGTGCGGGCAAAGGTCAGCTCGCGCAGTATGCCGAGCGGCAACGAGGAATCATCCAACCGGAACACTCGCCCTTTGCTGTACAAAAGCGACGCACCCGCTCCTGCCTTGAGCAGCTCCATATCGCCGGTGAACAGGTTGATGATGGCAATATCCAGCGTAGCGAGACTTTCGTCCTCGGATTTAGCCATCAGTGCCGTGTTGACAAGGCGCAGCAGGCTCTCACTGCCGAAACCGGCCTTGAGCAGCCGCGAGGCCAGACCCGCCGCCATCGCGCCGTCGACCGCGGCACGGCCGCCGCTGCCCATACCGTCACTGAGTACCACGAGCATTCGGCCACTGCCGTCCTGAAAGCATTCAAACGCATCGCCGCATAGCTGTTCCCCCTCACAGCGCATCTGCGCCGTACCGACCGTAACCCGAAACGCGTGCCTCTCGGTAAAGGCGATACGGGTGATATGATCGGCGTAGTCGATGACCGGCATGGAAAACGACCGACCGCACAGTTCTCCGACGCGGCGGCAGAAGGACTCCCGATTTTTGGTGCGGTATTTACCGTCCAGCAGCAGCTCGATCTCCATTCTCCCCCGCTCGTTGATGCGGCAGACCACCTGCCGTATGCGCACGCCCTGCTTTTCCAGCGCGGCTTCAAGGCGGCGGGCTGTCTCGGTATCGGTCCATTCGGGACGGGACAGCGAATCGGCAAATTCCTCCAACATTTGCGCCGTGGCGGCAAATTGGTCGGTGACGACGCGACGTAGCTCATTCAACCGACGGAAAGCACTTTCCCGCACCAGATATTCGCGATATCCCGCGTTGATACGCACACTCAGCTCGTGCAGACGGCGACACTGCGTTTTTAAACGACCACCGAAGTCCTCTTCGGTGATCCTCTCACGTTCCTGCAAAACGGGCGTTAAACGGTTAAAGGTATCCATCGTATCGGTATAATGCTCTTCCCAGCAATCCATTTTTGAACGGCAGGAGCGGCATACCTCGTCCGATACGGCGTGATAGATACTGCCTGGCTCCGGGGCACTGAGACCCGCAAGCTGAGCGGATACGGTGTCCACCGTGCCAGCGACCTCGGTCATCGCACGGGCGGCATGATCCATTTTAAGGGCTGCCGCCTGCCGGGCCGAGCGTACCTGAGGCAACTGACGGGTCGTGCGGAACACACGCTCTAAGGCGCTTTCCGCGACCGCTGGTGTGACCAGAAACAGTACGCCCGCTGCGGCGGTCTCATACAGCGAAAGGATCGCGGCGGCTTCATCGCCCGCGCCCACGGTGACGATACCGACGGAGATCAGCAGCATCAGTGAGGACAGCCATTTTCCTTTTTCGGAGAACAGCCCTGCCAGAAAGCCACCGAGCGCGTAAGCGGGCACCAGATAGGTGTGCTGCGGTGTGGACAACAGCAGTGCCGTACCCAGCAAAATACCGACGGCACTGCCTCCCGCCCATTGGCCGTTGCGCGCCGCCAGCAGGATCAGCAACGAGGACAGGATGCGCGCCGGAGCGATGCCGCCGAATTCGACAGTGAGCAACGCCATCATCACCACCGAGGCCAGCACGATCAGGCTGACCTCCGCCTCCTGCGACAGTGAGGTCTCCCGTTCTACGGCCAGCTCGTGATGAGCGGTGGAGGTAAAGAAGGCGAAACCACCGGCAAGGAGACCTTCCGATAAAATGATAAGCACCGACAGTGCCGACGGCGAGGCGGTAAGAAGCAACGCGCTGCCGGTGATGACTGTCGCCAAAAACGCCGTGACCGAGGGAAAAATGCGGGTCTTGGTAACGGAAGTAAAGCCGCTGACCGACCAGCGGATGCCCGCCACCGTAATGAGTGCCGCGAGATAGCGCAGTGAGTCCGATAGTCCCTGCACGAGATACCCGGCGAGTGTCGCCAGATAGATCAGCACCGTACCTGGACCGCTGACTGCCGCCGCCAGACCGATGCCGAACGGAGCCAGCCCGCCGTATACCGTTGCCCGCGGCAGCAGGAAGCCCAAGGCGACGCCTACCGCCATATAGGTCAGCTGCCATCGCATTCCCGCGTCCAGAAATTGCCGTTTCGCGGCCACCCGACCGCTAGAAGTTGTGTTTTTCATAGTCCGTCACCACCATATCTTGATGTTTTCATTATAGAACTTGTCCACGGCTGTTTCTGTCGCATACCGTAGGCGGATACAGAAAGGTTTGCACGAAGTATGGCTAAAAACGCCGACGGTCTATTTTGTACAGGCTGTGCATACGCTGAAACAAAAGGAGGATGTGACGATGCAGGTCTTAGGATTAAACGAACGGGAGGTCGCTCTGTCACGGAGGGAGCACGGCAGCAACAGCCTGACGCGGGGACAGAGGCGCGGGTTTTTCCGACAATATCTGGACAGCTTTGGGGATCCCATTATCAAGGTGCTGCTGGCGGCACTCGCGATCAATATCGTCTTTTTGTTCCGCGGGCACGATTGGTACGAGTCGGTGGGCATTGCGATTGCGGTGTTTCTGGCGACGTTCGTATCCACGTTGTCGGAATACGGCAGTGAATCCGCGTTTGAAAAGCTACAGGAAGAGGCATCCCTCATCCGTTGTCGGGTACGTCGCGGCGGGCGGCTGTGCTCCGTGCCGATGCAGGATCTGGTAGTCGGTGATATCGTGTTGTTGCAAAGCGGTGAGCGTATACCGGCTGACGGTCTGTTGATCGACGGAGCACTGCGGATCGATCAATCGGCACTCAACGGCGAAAGCGGCGAGGTAGCCAAGATAGCTGCGGACGATAACGAATGCTCCCCCACTTCACCGAGCGGACTGCTGCGCGGCGCGGTGGTATGCTCAGGTGAAGGGATGATGCGTGTCTGCCGCGTGGGTGACAAGACGGTATACGGAACACTGGCGGTGGAGGTGCAGGAGGAGACCCGCGAAAGCCCGTTGAAGCTGCGTTTGGAGGGTCTGGCAAAAACGTTGAGTCGCTTGGGCTTTATGGCGGCGGGGCTGGTGGCGGTGGCCGATCTGTTTCACGCCTTTGTGATGGAAAACGGGTATGTGACCTCAGCGATACTCGCCTCCCTCTCCGACCCGACGCAGCTGTTCGGCAACCTGCTACACGCGGCCACGCTGGCACTCACCGTCGTGGTGGTAGCGGTGCCTGAGGGACTGCCGATGATGATAACGGTGGTGCTGTCCTCCAATATGCGGCGGATGCTGCGCGATCACGTGCTGGTGCGCAAGCTGGTGGGCATTGAGACCTCGGGTAGCCTGAACATACTTTTCACCGACAAGACCGGGACACTGACGCAGGGCAAACCGACCGTCGCGCTGATGACGGATGCCGAGGGACGGCTGTATCACCGTGCCGACGAGCTGCGAGGGCAGAAAACGCGGTGGGAGCTACTGCGTCTGTCCGGCTATTACAACACCGAAAGCGCACCGAGCGGGCACGAGATACTGGGCGGCAACGCCACCGAGCGGGCGTTGCTCGCTTACGTGATGGGCCGCAATCCGCTGAATACCGAGCACACCGTGCTGAGCAAGATCCCCTTCGACAGTGGACGCAAATGGTCGGGCGTGGAGCTGACCGGCACGCTGCCGACACTGGACGGCGAGCCGTGTGAACGGCTGTCTTTATACAAGGGTGCACCCGAGCGCATACTGGAAGCGTGTGACCGCTATCTGGGTATTGATGGTAGGGTATACCCCTTTACAGACAAAGAGCGAATGACGGTACTGCGTCATTCGCTGGAAAAGAACGCCATACGACTGATCGGCATCGCCGTAAGCGAGCGGTCTCTGTCGGACACGTTATCCGGGCTGATCTTCGTGGGCTTGGCGGGGCTGCGGGACGAGGTGCGGCCCGAAGTACGGCAAGCGGTGCGCACCGTGCAACGCGCTGGTATTCAGGTGGTGATGATGACCGGCGACGGTGAGGCGACAGCCACGGCCATCGCGCGGGCGGCGGGGCTGCTGACGGGCAATGATACGTCGGCGGCGGTCATCACCAGCCGCGAGCTGGCGACGCTGAGCGACGAGGAGGTCAAGCAGCGGCTGACGAGGCTACGGGTCATTGCGCGGGCACTGCCGTCGGATAAAAGCCGATTGATACGGCTGTCGCAAGAATGCGGACTGGTGGCGGGAATGACGGGCGACGGCGTCAACGACGCGCCCGCACTCAAAAAGGCGGATGTCGGCTTTGCGATGGGAAGCGGCACCGAGGTGGCGAAGCAGGCCGGGGATATCGTGATACTGGACGATAATTTCGCCTCCATTGCCGGAGCCATCCTCTACGGCCGTACGATCTTTAAAAGCATCCGCAAGTTTATCATCTTTCAGCTGACGATGAATCTGTGTGCGGTAGGCATCTCGGTCATCGGGCCGCTGCTCGGGCTGGAAACGCCCGTGACGGTAATGCAGATGCTGTGGATCAATATCATTATGGATACGCTGGCAGGGCTGGCGTTTGCGGGCGAGCCGCCGCTGCCGGAATATATGGAGGAGCCGCCGAAGCGACGGGATGAGCCGGTGCTGAATCGGTATATGCTGAATCAGATCGTGTGTACCGGGGTGTTCACCATCGTGCTGTGTATCGTTTTCCTGAAATGGGAGCCGATGCGCGAGCTGTTCCGCTACAGTGTGCAGCCGCTCTACTGGATGACCGCCTTTTTCGCGTTGTTCATTTTCTGCGGAATCTTCAACTGCTTTAATGCCCGCACCAACCGTTTAAATCTGCTGGCGTATCTGCACCGCAACCCGGCATTCGTGTTGATACTGACGCTGATAACGGTGGTACAGATCGGGCTGATCTATTACGGCGGCTCGCTGTTCCGTACAGCGGGGCTGACACCCGGAGAGCTGCTGCGTGTACTGGCGATGGCCGCACTGGTGATACCGTTTGACCTGCTACGCAAAGCTGTGATTCGCTTTTTTCATCGCAAGGGGACGCTTTAACACCGGAAAAATCGCCCATACTAACCGCGGGTGATAACAGTGAGTTATGTAAAACAAACACGGGCACGGGAGTACCTGCGCGGACATTGGCGGGAAGCGATGGCCGTGCAGGTCATCGTGCTTCTGTCGGAGGCTGTGTTGCTGACAGCGGCGTGGTGGCTGCCTGGCTCGGATATCGCGGTGACGGCGTGTACACTGCTCATCGACCTGCTGATGATATCACCGCTCAAGGCGGGTCAGGCGTTCTTTTTTGAAACGCTGACCGCTGACGGCGATGCGGCAAGAATATCGCTACTGCTGCGCTATTACCGACACGGCTATGAGCGCACGGTGTATTGGCGGTTGCTACTGTGGGCATCGCGACTTTTGTGGAGCTTGCTGCTTTGCCTGCCCGCGTTTTTTCTGTTTGCCTACAGCGGTGTATTGGCAGAAGGCACGCCGACGGCGCAGGAACGGGTGACGTCAATGGCACTGTTTGGCTTTGGACTGCTGCTGTTGGTGACGGCATTTATTGCGGTAGAGGTCATTTTATTTCGGCTGGTGCCTGTCCCCTACCTTTTATCTCATCCGGGAGGACTGCGCGGTGCACTGTCACTGTCGCGGCGGATGATGCGCGGTCGTGTCAGCACGCTGACACTGCTGTATCTCGACCACGCGGGATGGCTGCTTTCCTGTGTGCTACTGTTTCCCTACGTTTTCACCTCCACGCTGTTTCAGACCGCGAGAGCCGCCACGATACGGCAGTTTTTACGGCAAATTCCGCCGGAGAATGCGCCGCATCTCTTGCAACGGCGGAAAAAGTATGGTAGAATGGGCAGGTAATTCTATTTGAAACACCGGAGGACGTTATGATTACCGTATCGGATCTTGGAATCAATTTCAGTGGACAAAATCTGTTCACGCACGTGAATTTGCTGTTTACGCCGGGTAACTGTTACGGCGTTATCGGTGCTAACGGTGCCGGTAAATCCACGTTTCTGCGCATTTTGTCGGGTGACCTGGAGCCGTCAGCCGGTGAGGTCATCATCGACAAGAGCAACCGTATGTCGGTGCTGAAGCAGGACCACTACGCGTACGATGAGTTTACGGTGCTGGATACCATTTTGCAGGGCAATCCGCGGCTGTATGAGATCATCCAGCAGAAGGACGCGCTGTACGCCAAGGAGGATTTCTCCGAGGAGGATGGCGTGCTGGCCTCGGAGCTGGAGGGCGAATTTGCCGAACTGAACGGCTGGGAAGCCGAGACTGAGGCGGGTCAGATATTGCAGGGCTTGGGACTGTCGGTCGATCTGCTGTATCAGCCGATGACGGCACTCGCCGACAAGGAAAAGGTCAAGGTGCTACTGGCGCAGGCGTTGTTCGGCCAGCCGGATATCATCCTGCTTGACGAGCCGACCAACCACCTGGATATTGCCTCCATCGCGTGGCTGGAGGATTTTCTGATGGATTACATCGGCACCGTCATCGTGGTATCGCACGACCGTCACTTCCTCAACAACGTGTGCACGCACATCGTGGACGTGGACTATAATAAGATCAAGATCTACGTGGGTAACTACGATTTCTGGTACGATTCCAGTCAGCTGATGCAGAAGCTGATGCGCGAACAGAACAAGAAGGCGGAGGATAAGATCCGCGAGCTGCAAAGCTTTATCCAGCGCTTCTCGGCGAACAAGTCCAAATCCCGTCAGGCGACCTCCCGCAAAAAGCTCATTGAAAAGCTGTCGGTGGAGGAAATGCCCGCGTCGTCCCGTCGGTATCCGTTCGTGGGCTTTACGATGGACCGTGAGGCCGGTAAGGAGATCCTCGCCGTCGAAGATCTCTGTTTGACGCAGGACGGTGTCAAGGTGCTGGATAACGTATCGTTCCGTGTGAACAAGGGCGATAAGATCGCGTTTGTCGGTGAAAACGAGCTGGCGATCACCGCGCTGTTCCGCATCCTGATGGAGGAGATTATGCCGGATTCCGGCTCCTTCAAGTGGGGCGGCACCACCTCGCAGTCATATTTCCCAAAGGATAATTCGGCGTTCTTTGACGGCTGCGACCTCAACCTCATCCAGTGGTTGAATCAGTATTCTGCGGATAACACCGAAACGTATCTGCGCGGCTTCCTCGGCAAGATGCTGTTCTCGGGTGACGATGTGCTAAAGCCCGTTAAGGTGCTCTCCGGCGGCGAGAAGGTGCGGTGTATGCTGTCACGGATGATGATGTTCGGCGCGAACGTGCTGCTGCTCGACCAGCCCACTAACCACCTTGATCTGGAATCCATCACAGCGGTCAACGACGGTCTGATCGAATTTAAGGGTAACATCCTATTCTCGTCGTACGACCATCAGTTTATCCAGACGGTAGCTAACCGCATCATTGAATTTAAGGCAGACGGCACCATCGTAGATAAGATGATGTGCTACGATGATTATCTGGAATGGAAGCAATCACAAGGTCAATAAGATGAAAAACCCCGCTGTACGCTCGGTACAGCGGGGTCTCAGTCTGTCAAAGAACTTCCAATACGCCCCCGTTTCTGGTATAATAAAGGAAA
>CAYYDD010000062.1:0-9346 GCA_964470515.1 uncultured Eubacteriales bacterium
CAAAGCCCCTGTTTTCGCCTAACGAAAACAGGGCTTCTTTGACAGACTGAGCCGTGTCGGTAACCGACACGGCTGTTTAGGGAACCGTTTAAGGCTCGTCTGCGGGAGGAGCGGCGCAGGGATCGTCCGGCAGGCAGTCGCACAGCGTATCACAGTTGCTGTGCTTGCATAAGGCCAGCAGCATCACCGTTGCCGCGGCGGTAACCGCCGACACGGCAACGGACACGGCTGCCGCCGTACCCACACCGCAATGCTTGGAAAAGCAATTCAAGATAACCTCGTCCTTTCGGCGGTGCCGATCAGCGATTGTCTACCTTGATCTCTCCACGCACGATGACCAGCACGATATCAAAATTCTCATCGACCACGAGCGGGTCAGCGAGCTTGCCGACCTGAATAGAGCCCGTCTCGTAATCGACACGGATGGCGCGCGCCGGATTGATGGTGGCGGATTTGATCGCCTGCTTGACCGGGACCCCGAAACGGATGAAGTTTTTCAGCTCATCATACACGTTCGAGGTGGAAGCGGCGATGGTACCGTCGGTCAGCAGAGCCTTACCGTCCCGCACATAGACCGTCTGGCCTCCCAGATCGTACTCGCCGTCAACGTGGCCTGCCGCACTCATCAAATCACTGACAATAACGGAATTGTCCTCGCCCAGCTGCGAGAACGCGATGCGCAGCGCAGCGGGATGGATGTGGAAGCCGTCACAGATCAGCTCGGCACGGATGCCGTAGGTCTTGGCATTGTCGAACACCGCGCACCCAGTGGGTGAGACCGCTTTGCGCGTGGTAGAGGTGTGTCACGTGACTCACACCCCAGCCAAACGCCGCGCAGGTCTGGTCGTAATCAGCCGCCGTGTGAGGCACCGATACAGGCAAACGCCCTGTACCTACCCAACAAAGTGCTGTGCACCCTCGGTCTCGGGGACAATATTCACGACCTTGATCGCGCCGCCGCAATCCTCGTACAGACGCTTGAATTTCTCCGCGTCGGGGTTGCGGACATACGCGCCGTTCTGTGCGCCTTTGTTCGACATCGCGATATACGGGTCTTCCATATTAACACCGTGAATATACGCGCCGGTCACGGTATCCCGCGAAGAGGCAACGTTGCGGAAGATAGTCTGCAACTTCTCGAACGACAGAGTCATCGAGGTCAGGCAGAACGAGGTAATATCACGCTACACCAAGAAGCGGGACATTGTCTCCAACGCTTCCGAAGTCGCCTCATCGGTATCGTGCCCCGCACAGCCGTGGATATACATATCGATGAGACCCGGCGCCACGGTATATCCTACCAGATTCAGCACCATACAAAACACGATCAGCCGCTGAGATTCCTTTGCGGTGAAGATCGTTCATACCGTTACTCCTCCCAAACGGCATCGGCCGGAGGATCGGCAGGTTGCTCTACGTTGCTGACGTACAACTGGATAGTATCGCCGACCTTGATCGTCGAACCGGCGGCCGGCGAGGTCTTTTCCACAGTGCCCTTATCGAATGCCGAGGCCTGCAGCAGCAGGGTCTCGCCGACATTATAGCCGAGCGCTTCCAGATACAGGCGGGCGTGCTCCTCCTTCCAGCCGGCGACATCCGGTACCGTGCCCTCGACCGACCCGGCACTGATAACGACCGTGATGACCGTGCCACGCTCAACCTTTTCGCCGGCGGCGGGAGTCTGCGAGATGACCGTGCCCTTCGGCGCGGAATCGTTGTATTCGTAGCCCTTGAGCGTGGCCTTCATATCGCCCGAGAAGGTCTTTTTCTGAATAACGGTCCACTGCTGACCCTCCAGCGACTCCACCTCAAACAGCGCACTGCCAGTGGGCTGCGTCACGATAGGATCCGTCGTCGTGGTGGGTTTCATCGTCAGATCTGCCTGAGTGGTCGTGGTGGTCTCCTCCGTACCGCCGAGGTTGATGTAGCCCAGACCATTGAGGGCAAATACCGCCAGAATGGCCAGTGCCACCACAACGACCGCAAAAATGAGCCACAGGTACGGGAAACGCTTTTCCTTTTTCATCGGTTCTTCCTCCGTTTCGCGCAGCGAGGCGACCGCCTGCGTGGCAGACAGTTCATCCAGAAGCTGCTGTACTGTTTGGGTGCGGTGCTTCGGTGACAGCCGCAACGCACGGTACAGACTTTCCTTTATGTAAGGGGGCATCGCGTCCGCAACGTCGGCGGGCATCGTCAGCTCGTCGCCTTTTTTTCGGCGTTGAGCGATTTCAGCCGGTACATTGCCGGTCAGCGCGAAAAACATCGATGCCGCCAGCCCGTACACGTCCGCCGCTGCGGTACACGCCGCGCCGCTTTCATACTGCTCCGGTGCGGCACAGCCCGCTACACGGCTGGCCTTGCCCACACCGCTCTGGGTGCGCACCTCGCTGATGGCGAAGTTCTTGAGCCGTAAATGACCGTCATCGTCCACCAGAATATTTTTCGGCGATAACGCCAGATGCAGCACACCGGTGGCGTGGATGGCAGATACAGCCGAGATGAGCGGCAGGAACATCCGCCGCACGTCCTCCACCGGCAGGCGGCCGCCGTGGGCCGCCACATATTTTTCAAGGCTGGTGCCCTCACAGTATTCGCTGACGCTGTAGGACGTGCCGTTTTCCTCAAAGATATCGTACGACGGTACAACGACCAGCACGTCGCGCAAGCGGCCGACCGCCCGCGCCAGATTTAAAAACTTGGCACGGCAGGCGGCAAACACCTCTTCTTGGTCGGCAGCGGCCTCCACCGCTGTGCGACCCGCCTGACGCTGTGCCAGCAGCGGCGGAAAAAATTCGCGGATCGTGACACGGCTGTTATCCCGTCGGTCGATGCCGATATACACGGCACTGTCGCCGCCGATCTCCAGCACGCGACCTACCAGATACCGATCATTCAGCACCGTACGCAACGGCAGATACTCCGGCGGGTTGATGCCCGCGGTCGGATAGCCGCACTGCGTGCAGGCGGTCTCCCCCTCCTGTAACGGGCTCATACAGCCCATACACAGTTGTTCGGAACTCATCGGTCTACCTCCTTATTCCGGATTTACGAGTATTTTAACGCAGTAGACGCAACGTTTCCCAAAGAAAATCGGGCTCGCGTGCGTCAGTTGTGGTTATTCCAACGATTGCTTCAGCTTCAGCTGACGAATATCCTTGCCGGCACACACCAGCGGCTGGAACGTGCCCGTCACGCGGGACGCGATCTGTTCGCCGTAGCGGTCGGCCAATTCCTTCTGATTGAGATTAGTACTGATGATGGTAGGCTTATCCGCCAGCATCCGCTCATTGATAATATTATACAGCGCCGACGTATAGAATGCACTGGAAAACTCTGTACCCACGTCGTCTAAAATCAGCAGGTCACAGCCGGTCATCACGTCCTCGCTGTTGCCGTCCGCTCTGCCGAAATGCTCCTTCTCCAAGCGATGCAACAGCTTCTGCACCGGCCCGTACACCACGGAATAGCCGCGGGCAAGCACCTCACCGGCGATCGCGAGCGATAAATGCGTTTTGCCCACGCCCGTGGGGCCGCGCAGCAGCAGGCTGACATCGGTGCCGTCAAACCCCTCGGCATACGCGCGGCAATAGGCGATCACATCCCGCATCCGTGCGCGAGGCGAAATACCCGTGCGTGCTTCCGGCTGTACGGAATAGTAGTCCAGCGACAGATCGTCAAACGATGTCGGCCGCATACCCGACAGCTCCGACAGTGACTCGCAGGACAGCTCCCGTAGCAGGTCGAGGAAGCACATACAGTATTTGGTACCGTGAACGCCGGTATCCTCGCACTTCCGGCAGGTATACTGCGGCTCAAAGTTCGCCGCCTCCACGCCGCTCTCGTGTAGCAGCATTGACATTTCCACCTGCAAGGCCAGATTTTCCGTCTTGATGCGCTCGACCTCTTCCTCTACGTTACGGCCACTGAGAATGGCATTGACCACCTTACCGGCCGATTGCGCCATTTGCTGCTCGATCTCCGCCAGACGCGGCACCTTTTTCGTCATCGCGCGGCGCATTTCCGCCGCACGAGCCTGAGCAGCACTGCGCCGCTGCTCCAGCACGGCTTGTGCTTGTTCGTATAATTCCCGACTGTATGCCACGACGCTCACCTCTTTGCTTTCTTTTTCTTATAGACCGGCGTATACTGCGCGACCATGTCTTCGTATTCGCTGGGCCGCTCCTCACAGGACGACGGCTGCTTGCCGCTGCACAGTGCCGCTACCTTTTCGGCGCTATCAGCTCCGTTCTCGCGCCAGTTTTCCAGCACACGATCCATATATCGTACCTGAAACCTGCCCGTTTTTTTCACACACACATCGTACGCCAAGCGCAGCACCTCATCGCTGATCCGCCAGTCGTACATCCATTTTCCGGCCGCGTCGCGCACCGAAGCACCGGTGGGCAGCTTTTCCATACCGCACACATCGTGCAAACGCAACAGTGCCTGCTGCGAACGCTCCAGATAGCACAAATGCTCCTCGGCTGCGGCAATGGTGAGGATTCCGTGATCCGCCCAATCCAGCGCGATCTTTTCGATGTAACGCATCGAGCAACGCTCCGCGGCGGCGGCATAGCCAACCACCATCAGCAGCACCTCGGCCGGCATACCGGCCGTATCAAATAAGTACAGTAGCGTTTCCATATCGCCGGGGGACAGTGGTCGTCCCGTGCGGGTGCTGACCTCGTCCAATAAATAGGCGAACTCCGTGCTGGTCTCCCGCCGTGCGATGACCTCGGGCATTTGCGGCTTGACCGGTTGCGGCCGTGCCGCGGGCACTTTGGGCGCCGGCTTTTCCGGCGCGGGCTTAACGGCGGGCGCGGGGGCATCCTCATCGCCCAGCAGCACGCCGGCCTCCACCCAATACCGCAGCGCATCACGGCAATCGGGTGCCGACGCGCCGACTGCGTACGAGCAGGCCTCGTCGTCGTACTGCCCTCCATGGCGGGACAGCCACAGCAATACCTTCAATTGTACGGCACCGGCCAGACGCAGATGCTTATCCGCCACGTCCTCCGGCACGACGAACACACGGCGCAGCAACGGTGCGTTCCAGTTGTATTCTGCCAAGGCATATCCCCCCATTCTATCAGCGTGTATCTATTATATACTTGTTTTATGTCGAAACGCAAGACCTTTTTCGCATTTACGGCATTTCTCCAAAATTTTCAGTTGATTTTTCTGAAAAACTGTGCTATTGTATAATCGCTAGGAAAAGGAGGTGCTGGATAATGGCTTACAAAATTTCTGATGAGTGCATCGCTTGCGGCGCTTGCGCCGAGGGCTGCCCGGTAGAGGCGATCTCCGAGGGTGACGGCAAATACGTCATCAACGCGGAGACCTGCATCGATTGCGGCGCGTGTGCTGAAGCGTGCCCCGTGGGCGCTGCTCAGGCGGACTAATGCTGTACTCACAAGGGCTGTCGTGAACAGGGCGGTATCGCCGCGCCGTTTACGGCAGCCTTTTGTTATAAGGAAGTGGTTCGTATGACACCTCGTACCGAACAGCTCGGCGGCGGACGATGCGTGCTGGTAACGGAGGAGCATACCTTTGGCACCGACGCACTGCTGCTGGCAGATTTCGCCGAGGCACGGCCGCGTGAGCGGGTGTGCGATCTCGGCACCGGCTGCGGCATTGTTCCGCTGCTGCTGCACCGCAGCGACCCCGCCCCCGCCGTGGATGCCGTGGAGTTGAGCCCCTATGCTGCAGCTCTGGCGCGGCGTAGCGTGGCACTGAACGGCTTGCAGGACAGCATCAGAGTGTACGAGCAGGATTGGCGGGCACTGACCCTGCCGGCCGGTGCGTATGACCGGGTGCTGTGCAACCCGCCGTATTTTCCCGAAGGAAGCGGCAAGCTCTCCCCCCACCCGGCTCGCCGTTTGGCGCGGCAGGAGCAGGGCGATACCCTGAACGACGTTACGGCGGCCGCTGCACGGTTACTGAAAAACCGCGGGCATTTTGTGCTGTGCCACCGTCCCGAACGGCTGGCGGATATCATCACCGTTCTGCGTGCGCATCGGCTGGAGCCGAAGCGTTTGCGCTTTGTCCATACGCGGGAGGAACTCCCGCCGTTTTTACTGCTTTGCGACGCGGTACGCGGGGCGAAGGCCTCGCTGCGTGTGCTGCCGCCGCTGATCCTAACTACAACCGACACACTGGAAAGCAAGGTGTAACTATGCCCGGAACACTGACGCTGGTGGGAACACCCATCGGCAATTTATCCGATCTGTCCCCGCGAGCACTCGAGGCACTGAACGGCTGTGATTTTATCGCCGCGGAGGATACGCGCGTGTCACTGACACTGCTCAACCATTTCGGCATCCGCAAGCCGCTGGTGAGCTATTACGAGCACAACAAGCGTGAGCGCGGCGAAATGATCTGCCACAAGCTGGAAGCCGGTGAAAACGCCGTGCTGGTGACAGATGCGGGTATGCCCGCCATCTCCGACCCCGGTGAGGAGCTGGTGGCGCAGTGCCACGAGCGGGGCATCCCCGTCACCGTGGTACCCGGACCGAGTGCCGTTATCACGGCACTGGCGGTCTCAGGTATGCCGACCGGGCGTTTCACGTTTGAGGGCTTTCTCAGCGTCAACCGCCGCAGTCGCCGCGAGCATCTGGCATCGCTGACGAACGAGATGCGCACAATGGTGTTTTACGAAGCACCGCACAAGCTCGCCTCGACGCTGGAGGATATGCTGGAGGCCTTGGGTGACCGCCGCATCTGTCTGGTGCGTGAGCTGACCAAGCTGCACGAGGAAGTGATACATACCACACTGGCAGAGGCGACTGTCCGTTACCGCAACGAGCCCGCCCGCGGCGAATTTGTGCTGATCCTAGAAGGCCGCGCCCCTGAGGCTGCGGCCGCCGCTACGCCGGAGGACGGTGTTCATCTGGCTCGGCTGTATATGGAGGAGAGCTTGTCCCCCTCCGATGCCGCCCGCCGCGCTGCGGCAGAGACCGGACTGAAAAAGGGTGACATTTACCGTTTGCTGACTCGTAAGGAGGATCGCTGATGCTTGGAGGCTTGCTGAAACCCGGTACGCTGGTGATGATCGCGCTGGCAATCGTGATCGGTGTATATCTGTACATACTAGAAAAACGAACAAAGAGCGACGGTGCCGCCGCTCTTTGCAAAACGTATGCCGTTATGACCCGCGAGCTACTGAACTCCGTGCCGGATGAGGACGTGGTGCAGGCGGTCGTCGCCAATCTGATGAATAAGCAGGACAAACGCCGTCCCGATGCGGCGGCGCAGCTACCGTTGCTCTCCCGCGGGCGTGCCGCGGTGTACAGCGTGTGGCTGCTGTGCCACGAGCTGGAAACGCAGGAGTTTGATGCCTTTTTCAACTCGCCGTCCCGACGCTTTGCCGAGCCAGCCATTGACGGGCTGGAGCGCATTGGCGCCACAAATTCCGCCACCGCGCTGCGCACGGCGGTACGCACCTTTGAGGACAGGGCCGAGCAGCCGCTGTGGAACGCTGTCACCACGGTATTCCGCGAGGCCATCGCCGCCGAGCAGCCGCTCACACTGTGCGTGCAGTATATCCGCGAAAATCCCGAGGAATTTATCGATTGATCACATCGCAATATACAGTAGCGCGAGTACCAGCTCAAGCGGTGCGCCGTTTTTGGCGAGGATGACTGCCAGCAGCAGCACCAACGTTTGCTCCTGATCGCCCTGAAGCAGTGCCGCCAGCCCTCCGAGCCCCGAAGTGTGCTCCACTGCGGCCTCCCCCGGCTTTTCCTCTGTCGGCTCGGGTATCTCCGGCGATGTGAGCGTCACACCGCGATAAACGTTGACCGGGTGCTCACGCACCAAACGGCGCGAATGCTCCTGCATCCGCTGTACCCGCTCGGCGGCTTCCCGCTGCATACGCATCACGTTATTGCCGGTACCGTTCATTTAAACAAGCCCCCTTGAAGCAGCGGCAGCAGTTTCATCAGTTGCAGTAGCTTGATGGATTCATCCAGCCGTTTTTCGCGACCGTCGTGCAGGTACGGACGCAGTGCCTTGAGCAGCGCGGTATTTTGATCGTCCTGCCCGAGCGACCCCAGCAGCGGTGCCAGCCCCATCAGACCCGACAGTAGCCCGATGTCATCGGTAGGCGGCTTTTCTTCGGCGGGTGGAGACTCAGGCAGCGGTGTCACCGACGGAGTCGGTATGCTGTCCGGCGACAGACCCAGTGCCGCCATCGTGCTTCGCAGCTTTTCCATCCCGTCCGGCGAGTTCAGCAAGCTGTCGAGCTTGCGGCTCAGCTCGTCTTCCATCGGTTCAGTTGCCTCCCAGTAGCTTTCCGAGTGCCTTTTGCACCTCGGGCGAGCTTAAAAATTGCTGTGCCTTCTGCGGATCGCCGACCAGATCGTTGATACGGCGGGCATTTTCGGGACTCACGCTGTCCGACACAGCACCGAGACCCCCGCTCTGCACGGTTTTTGCCAGTTGCTCCGGCGTCATACCCAGCTGACGGGACGCGTAATTCAGCAGTGCCTGCAGCTGATCCGGTGTGATCTGACCCATACCCCTCACCCCCTTGCTTCACTGTATGCGTCACATTCTGAAATTATCCACGGAGGTCGTTATGCTTCGTATCCTTGTCGTTTCCGATTCGCACGGTAGCTGCTACACGCTCGGCCGCGTGCTGGATAAGCACCCGGAGGCTAAGGCCGTCATCCATCTGGGCGACGGTGCCTCCGATATGGCGGACTGTCTGCCCGCCTGCCGTGCCGCTGTATATCAGGTATCGGGCAACTGCGATTCCTGCCCGGCACATCCCGCCGAGCAGGAGATTCGCATCGGCGGTATCCCTCTCTTTTTCACCCACGGCCACCGCTACGGTGTCAAGCACGGTCTCGACCGTCTGGAAGCCGAGGCGCGGCGGCGCGATGTGAAGCTCGCAATGTTCGGGCACACCCACGAGCCGCTGAGCCGTTATGAGGATGGGCTGTATCTGCTCAATCCCGGCTCGCTGCGCTTCGGCGGTAGTTATGCTATTGTTGATATTACCGATACCGATATAGCGGTCAATATAGCGCATATCTACTGATACCAGTCTATGCAAGAGACGTGTTCCCGGTGCTTCACGAAACATTTTACTGCGGCTGACTCTCATCACCGGCGAGGAGCTGCGCCACGGCGGCATCTCCGTCCGCACCGCCCAGCAGTTTGTGAATTATACGTTCGGGAACAAGTACCGCGCAAACCGATTCTGTTTTGTCACAAATGCGGCGAAAAGGTTCCACGGACAGTAAATTTTGCTATGAATGCAGCGCAGAACTCCCAACAAGTTAAGCCTTTGTAGGTTTGTCAATGATGTGTTACACATTAGGGAAAGCGAACAAGATGTGTT
>CAYYDD010000063.1:0-8941 GCA_964470515.1 uncultured Eubacteriales bacterium
CGGACGACCATATTCACGCCGGGGCTCAGCTCATCGCAGTTCTCACGGGTGAACACCTTAACGTCCACGATGATACCGTACTCACCGTGCGGCACACGCAGGGAGGTATCGCGCACTTCGCGAGCTTTTTCGCCGAAGATAGCGCGCAGCAGCCGCTCTTCTGCGGTCAGTTCGGTCTCGCCCTTGGGCGTGACCTTACCTACCAGAATATCGCCGGCACGCACTTCAGCACCCACGCGGATGATACCGCGCTCGTCCAGATCCTTCAGCGCGTCGTCACCCACGTTGGGAATGTCACGCGTGATTTCCTCCGGTCCCAGCTTCGTATCGCGGGACTCCATCTCATACTCTTCGATATGAATGGAGGTGTAAACGTCTTCACGGACGATGCGCTCGTTGATGAGAACAGCGTCCTCGTAGTTATAGCCCTCCCAGGTCATAAAGCCGATGAGGGCGTTCTTGCCCAGCGCGATCTCACCGTTGCAGGTGGCGGGGCCGTCGGCAATGACATCGCTGACGTTCACGTGCTGGCCGACAGTCACGACCGGGCGCTGGTTGATACAGGTGCCCTGATTGGAACGGCCGAACTTGACCATCTGATAGGTATCGATGGTACCGTCGCCGTCGCGGCGCACGATCACGCGGTCAGCCGACACGTCGGTGACGGTACCGGCAAACTTCGCCAGCACGCAGACACCGGAGTCCACGCCAGCCTTGTACTCCATACCAGTACCCACGACGGGGGACTCGGTCTTGAGCAGCGGCACAGCCTGACGTTGCATGTTCGAGCCCATGAGGGCACGGTTGGCGTCGTCGTTCTCGAGGAACGGGATCATCGCGGTAGCAACCGACACGACCATCTTGGGCGATACGTCCATATAGTCGATCTTATCGCTTTCAATCTCCAGAAACTCACTGCGGTGACGGGCATTGACGCGGTTACGCGCAAAGCGCCCCTGCTCATCCAGCGGCTCGTTGGCCTGAGCGACGATGAACTCATCTTCCATATCGGCGGGCATATACACCACTTCATCGGTGACGATGCCGGTCTCCTTATCCACGCGGCGGAAAGGAGCCTCCACAAAGCCGTATTCGTTGATACGGGCGAAGGTCGCGAGATACGAAATCAGACCGATGTTCGGACCTTCAGGCGTTTCAATGGGGCACATACGGCCGTAGTGGCTGTAGTGAACGTCGCGCACCTCGAAGCCCGCACGGTCACGGGACAGACCGCCGGGACCCAGAGCCGACAGACGACGCTTGTGGGTCAGCTCAGCCAGCGGGTTGTTCTGATCCATAAACTGCGATAGGGGAGAGGAGCCGAAGAACTCTTTGATGGCGGCCACTACGGGACGGATATTGATGAGTGCCTGCGGGGTCACGGTATCGAGATCCTGCGCCTGCAGGGTCATACGCTCGCGGATAACGCGCTCCATACGGGAGAAGCCGATGCGGAACTGATTCTGCAACAGCTCGCCCACCGAACGGATGCGGCGGTTGCCCAGATGGTCGATATCATCGGTGGTACCGATGTCGTGACCTAGACAGTTGACGTAGTTGATGGATGCCAGAATGTCGTCCACGATGATGTGATTGGGGATAAGGTCGGCAGCACGGGCGAGGATCTGCCCGGTCAGTGCCTCGTCGTCCTCAGCACTTTCCAGAATTTCTTGCAGTACCGAGAAACGCACGCGCTCATTGATGACCTTCTTGACAGCCTCGTACACCGCTTCGCTCACGAACTTGGCGATATCCACCATACCGTTGGAGACGATCTTGACTTCGTGCTGCTCGCCGTGCTCGTCGGACAGAACGTACGCGACGCACACGCCGGCATCCTCGATCTCACGGGCGCGGTCACGGCGGATGATCTCACCGGCTTCAGCCAACACCTCGCCGGTAGTGGGGTCGACGATGGGGCGGCTCAAACGGCAACCGGCCAGACGATTGGAGATGCCGAGCTTCTTGTTGTACTTGTAACGGCCCACGCGGGACAGATCGTACCGACGGGGATCAAAGAACAGATTTTCCAGATGCTGCTGGGAGTTTTCCAGCGTCAGCGGCTCACCGGGACGCAGCTTACGGTACACCTCAAGCAGCGCTTCTTCGGTGTTTTTGGTAACGTCCTTTTCGATGGTCGCGAGGATACGCTCGTCCTCTCCAAAGAAGTCGAGCAGCTCGGCATCGGAGCCGAGACCCAGCGCACGCACGAACACCGTGATTGGGATCTTGCGATTCTTATCGATGCGGACGTAGAATACGTCGGTAGAGTCCGTTTCGTACTCCAGCCACGCGCCGCGGTTGGGGATGACGGTGGAGGTAAACAGCTTCTTACCCGTGCCGTCGTAGCTCATACCGTAGTACACGCCGGGAGAACGGACGAGCTGTGATACGATGACGCGCTCCGCACCGTTGATGACAAAGGTGCCGCTTTCGGTCATCAAGGGGAAATCACCCATAAAGACCTCGGACTCCTTGATCTCTCCCGTTTCCTTATTAATAAGGCGGGCGCGGACACGCAGGGGAGCAGCGTAGGTCACATCGCGCTCCTTGCACTCCTCCACGGTGTATTTCGGGGTATCGTCCAGCCGGTAGTCCAAAAACTCCAGCGACAGATTGCCGGTATAATCGGTGATGGTGGTCGTGTCGTTAAACACGTCCTTGAGTCCCTCTTCCAGGAACCACCGGTATGAATTTTTTTGGATCTCAATGAGGTTGGGCATATCCAGCACTTCATTGATCTTGGCGAAGCTCATACGGGTGGTCGTACCCAGCTGTACCGGTTTGATATTGACCATAGGCTTCCATCACTCCTGTTCTTTATTCCGAGGTGCTTTCACACCGAACGTTCCGGCGGCGGCCCGAAAAAAGCACTTGCATTTTGCAGGCGTTTGTGCTACAATTTTATTGATGTCTTTTGGGGGTCTCCGCTGGTTGTGCAGTATACTATAATACAGGATTTAACTGCCGTTGTCAATGATTTTTTGAGAATTGGCAGGTTTTTTTATATATTTTTCCGTTTTTACCTGCGGCGGAACCGATGGCACTCGACAAACTGTGAAAACTTACGGAAAACACGGGTTGGAAGCACCCGGCGCCGTTGTTTAATTCGCACTGAAAAGAGGGGTTGACCCGTGAAAAAACTGATCGCCATTGCCTGCGTGTTGGCTGTCATACTTGCCGTGATGATCGGCTTACTGATAAGCGGCCGTGACGGTGGAAAGAAAACGCCGTCTGCGACGACTACCGTGACCACTACGACCGTTCCCACCACCACGACCACGCGGATGGCCACCAAGACCAGCACCGCCGCGAACGTCAGCGAGCTGTTAGTGAATGTCCCCGTGGAGCACGAAATGGCGAAGGATGCGCTCACGCAGGTGCAGGAGCTGTGCCGTCAATACAGCGGGCGGGTATCCTTTTACTATCTGGACTTGGAAAGCGGATATTCCATCGAATATCGCGCCGACCGCGCGTATCAGGCTGCCAGCGTCATCAAGGCACCGTACGTCAAATGGTTGCTGAGCTCGGGCGTGGACGGCTCGGAGAAGCTGACGATGCTGTCGTCCGATAAGCAGGGCGGCTCCGGTGTGGTGGACAAGGAGCCCGCCGGTACACAGTTTACCGTCGATCAGCTGATGGAGTATGCCATCCGTTACAGCGATAATACCGCCTACTATATGCTGAATAAGAAATTCGGCTTTAAGGAATTTAACGTCTATGCCGAGGAGCTGGGCATCACCGCGAATGCAAACAGCAATTGCGTGCTGACCTATCCGCGGCCGCGCTTCGGCTACCTCTCGGCGCGGGATATCGGCCTGTATATGGCGGATATCGCGAAGTATATCGAAACCGGCAGCGAGGATGCCGAACGCCTGAAAGTGTGGATGACCTCCACTTCGGAGGAGCGTCAGCTCGTGGAGGCCTTCTCCGACAAGAACGTACTGTACGGCACCTCAGCCGACGTCTCTGCTGAAGGGGACAATAACGGGGTGGACTTCGACTACGAGGTCGCCCACAAGTATGGGGATACGCTCAATATCGAAAATGCGTTCCACGACGGTGCCATCGTCTATGCCGAGCATCCGTTCGTGCTGGCGATTGCCACCTCACTGGAGCCGTTCAACGCCGGCTCGGTGGAGGTCTTTCACGAGTTAGCCTTCCAGATCAATAAGATCCAATATGCCTATCACGCAGGATAAAAGGAGCGGTTGTTATGCGCATCGTTATTAAAATCGGTACTTCCACGCTGGCACACACCACCGGTCAGCTTAATATCCGCCGGGTGGAGCTGCTGTGCAAGGTGATGAGCGATCTGAAAAACGCCGGGCACGAGGTCATTCTGGTCTCGTCCGGCGCTATCGGTATGGGTGTCGGCAAGCTGTCGCTGAAATCGCGCCCCACCGATATGGCTACCAAGCAGGCGGCCGCCGCCGTCGGTCAGTGCGAGCTGATGTACACCTACGATAAGCTGTTTTCCGAATACCATCACACCGTGGCACAGATGTTGCTTACGGGAGCCGACCTGCGGGACCGTGAGCGGCGCGAGAATTTCCATCGCACGCTGTTCCGTTTGCTGGAGCTGGGGGCACTGCCCATCATCAATGAGAACGATACCGTCGCCACCGATGAGATCAGTATCGGCGATAACGATTCGCTGGGGGCTATTGTTGCCGTCAACGCGAACGCCGATCTGCTGATTTTGTTGTCGGATATCGACGGTCTGTATAACGGTGACCCGCATACCCATCCCGATGCGAAGCTCATCCCGGTGGTGGAAACCATCACGGATGAGGTGCTCTCTCTGGCCGGTGGTTCGGGTACGTCGCTTGGTACCGGCGGTATGGCGACTAAGCTACACGCCGCCCAACTGACGGTGGCCGAGGGTATTGATATGGTGATTGCCAACGGTGCCGATCCCGAGGTGCTGTACCGCATTGTGGACGGCGAAGCCGTGGGTACGCGTTTTATCGGAAAGGGTCGTGCCGTATGACAACACAGGAGATATTATACGCGGCAAAAGCCGCTCGCCGGGAGACCGCACGGCTGACTACGGCGCAGAAAAACGAAGCCTTAGAGGCGATGGCGGTGTCGCTCCTTGCACACACCGATGCCATTCTGGAGGCCAATGCCGCCGATCTGGAGTCGGCGCGGGGAACGCTGTCCACCGTGATGCTGGATCGTCTGGCACTGTCGCCCGAGCGCATTGCCGGTATGGCCGACGGTATCCGTCAGGTCGCCGCGCTGCCTGACCCCGTCGGCCGGATGCTGGAGCGTATCGACCGTGAGAACGGTTTGCGCATCGAAAAGATCAGCGTGCCCATTGGCGTAACTGCGATGATCTACGAGAGCCGTCCCAACGTGACGTCGGACGCGGCGGTACTCGCGTTCAAGAGCGGCAACGTCTGTGTTCTGCGCGGCGGCAAGGAGGCGTTCCGTTCCTCGTTGGCCATTGCCGAGGCACTGCGCGATGGTCTGCGCCGCTGCGGTATCTGCGAGGATATGATCCAGCTGGTGACGGACACGACCCGTCAAAGCGCCAACGAGCTGATGACGGCGGTGGGATTCGTTGATCTGCTTATTCCCCGTGGGGGAGCGGGTCTCATCCGTGCGTGTGTGGAAAATGCCACTGTTCCGTGCATCGAAACGGGTACGGGTATCTGCCATGTGTATGTGGATGCTGCGGCGGATATGGATAAGGCGCTTGCCATCATTGACAATGCCAAGACCAGCCGCCCCTCGGTGTGCAATGCCGAAGAGGTTTGTCTGGTACATAAGGATATTGCGGCGGAGTTCCTGCCGCGCCTGCAAGATCGTCTGACCAAACGGACGCAGCCCGTCGAGCTGCGGCTGGACGAGCGTGCCGCAGCCATCATTGCGGGCACTCCGGCGGGTGAGCGGGATTTCGATACCGAATTTCTCGATTACATTCTCGCCGTCGCCGTGGTGGACGACGCGGAAGCGGCTGTTATGCATATTGCCGCCCATTCTACCGGCCACAGTGATGCGATCATCACGGAGGATACCGCCGCTGCTGAGCGGTTTGTCGCCGCAGTGGACAGCGCGGCCGTGTACGTCAACGCCTCCACCCGGTTTACCGACGGCGGCGAGTTCGGGCTCGGCTGTGAGATCGGCATTTCCACCCAAAAGCTACATGCCCGCGGTCCGATGGGGCTGCGTGAGCTGACGACCTATAAATACGTTGTCCGCGGTGACGGACATATCCGATAAGGAGGGGTTCTATGAGTAAGTATACCGCCGGTTTCATCGGTACCGGCAATATGGGCGGCGCACTGGCCGCCGCCGCGTGTAAGACGGACATCGCCGTCCTGCTCGCTGACCGTGACGCAGAAAAGGCCGCAGCACTCGCTGCGCAGTGCGGCTGTACGGCGGGGGATACCGCTGCTGTCGTCCGTGACTGCCGTTTTGTGTTCCTCGGTGTCAAGCCGCAGGTGCTCGGCGACGTGCTCGCAGAACTGGCACCTGCGCTACGGCAACGCGACGACGTGGTGCTCGTCAGTATGGCGGCGGGCGTCACTATCGAGCGTATTGGCGGCTATCTGGGCGGGGAGCTTCCTGTCATCCGTATTATGCCGAATACCCCCGTTGCTGTCGGCGAGGGGATGATCCTTTATACCGTGAACGACAAGGTTACCGCTGCGGATGAAGCGGCGTTTCTGAAGCTGATGAGTGCGGCGGGCGAGCTTGATCGGTTGCCCGAGGCACTGATCGACGCGGGTAGTGCGCTGTCCGGCTGCGGTCCCGCATTTGTGTATCTTTTTGTCGAAGCATTGGCAGACGGCGGCGTAGAATGCGGTTTGCCTCGTGATAAAGCTCTCCGCTATGCGGCACAGACCGTCAGCGGTGCGGCACAAATGGTGCTGACCGACGGTCGTCACCCCGGTGCGCTCAAGGATGCGGTTTGCAGTCCCGGCGGCAGCACCATTGCGGGTGTTCACGCGCTGGAGGACGGTGCGTTTCGCGGTGCGGTGATGGGCGCGGTGGATGCCGCGTTTATCCGTACCAAGGAGCTAGGCAAATAAAAAGGAGATGTTGCAAATGTCAGCAAAGGAAAAGGTAGGCGCGTTTTTAAAACGTCAGGGTATCGAGTTCTCGTTGAAGCGGTACTTTATCGATGCGATGGGTGCGATGGCGCAGGGCTTGTTTTGCTCACTGCTCATCGGTACGATCATCAAAACGCTGGGTCAACAGCTCGGTGTGGCATTTCTCACCGAGATCGGTACCTATGCCTCGGCCGTGTCAGGTCCTGCAATGGCGGTGGCGATCGGTCACGCGCTCAAAGCACCGCCGATGGTGCTGTTTTCACTGGCTGCGGTCGGTTACTCGGCAAATGCCGAGGGCGGTGCCGGCGGCCCCCTTGCTGTGTTTGTGATCGCATTGGTCGCGGCTGAGCTGGGTAAGCTCGTCAGCAAGACCACCAAGATCGACATTCTGGTCACCCCGGCGGTCACCATTGTATCCGGTGTGGCGTTGTCGATGCTGATCGCACCGCCTATCGGCACGGCGGCCAGCGCGTTCGGCACGGTTATCAACGAAGCTACCGAGCTGGCTCCTCTCTGGATGGGAATGATCGTTTCGGTGGTGGTGGGTATCACGCTCACGTTGCCGATTTCCAGCGCGGCGATCTGTGCCAGCTTAGGCTTGACCGGACTCGCCGGCGGCGCGGCGGTGGCCGGTTGCTGTGCTCAGATGGTCGGCTTCGCTGTGATGAGCTTCCGCGAGAATCGCTGGGGTGGTATCGTGTCGCAGGGTCTTGGTACCAGTATGCTGCAGATGGGCAACATCGTGCGCAACCCGCGCATTTGGATCCCTCCCACGTTGGCCTCGGCCATTACCGGTCCTCTGGCGACCTGTCTGTTCCGTATGGAGATGAACGGTGCGGCCGTCAATTCCGGTATGGGTACTTGCGGTCTGTGCGGCCCTATCGGTGTGATCACCGGTTGGCTTTCTCCCAGTGCCGAGGCGATCAAAAACGGAGCTTCTGCTATTACGCCTACGGCAATGGATTGGATCAGTCTGGTGTTGGTCTGTATTGTTCTGCCTGCAGTGCTTACGTGGCTCATCAGCCTGCCGTTGCGTCGGATTGGCTGGATCAAGGAAAATGATCTGAAATTGAATGCCTGATTGAATTATGTATAACCATCACTCTCCGCGGTATACTATCTGCGGAGAGTGATGTGTTTTGAAGATCACCAAACAGCAATATCAAAGCATTGCCCAAAAGCGTGCACCGAAATCGCCGTTGCTTAAGGATTGCCTTTGTGCGTTTCTGGTCGGCGGTCTGCTGTGTGCGCTCGGTGAGATCGTCATCCTGCTGGCGGGGAACGCCGGGTATGAGGAAAAGGAGGCGCGTTTGCTTGGGTCGTTGACGCTCATTGCTATCAGCGTGCTGCTGACGGGCTTCAACGTCTACGATAACATTGCCAAGCACGCCGGAGCGGGTACGCTGGTGCCCATTACGGGCTTCGCCAATTCCATGGCCTCCCCGGCTATGGAATTTAAAAGCGAAGGCTTCATTCTCGGTGTCGGCGCGAAAATGTTTTCTATCGCCGGCCCCGTCATCGTGTACGGTACGGTGGCCAGCGTGATCTACGGGATCGTTTATTGGGTGTTACAAATGATATAAAACGAAAACCACGCGATAGTCGCGTGGTTGAAAAGAGCTTCAGCGATGAAAAGACGTCCGATTGTGTTAAGATAAAAGCGACCTGCCGGTCACGAAATCGAAAACACAATCGGAGAAAAAGTCAATGAAAAAAGAAAGCATAGACACGAGTAATTTAGCACGTACAAAATGGAATTGCAAGTATCACATAGTGCTTGCCCCCAAGTACGGACGGAAAGTGTTTTTGGAAGAAAAACGCGTGGAAATACGAGAGACGTTGCGCCAACTTTGTCAATGGAAAGGAGTGGAAATCAC
>CAYYDD010000064.1:0-8610 GCA_964470515.1 uncultured Eubacteriales bacterium
TCCTATTCGCTACTCTTTTTTATCTTTTGTCACACATCATTGTAACACCTACAGCGCCCCCCGTTTAGTACGTTGGTTTGGGGGTTGCATTTTCGGGAAAAACTGGTATAATGGTATTCGTGTAAGTTTGCGTGTTTGTGACCGTGTTGGTTTGGGGTCGTGCGGCTTTCGGCGGCGGGGGTAATCCCCGCCCTACGGGGTTGATTTTAACGTATGCGGGTTTTGGCGGGCGATTCGTGAATCGCCTCTACGATCCGATATCCGACATCCGGTATCTGACATCTGAAATCTGGCATCTGCACCGGAGGTATGAATATGAAAGAACAACTGAATGCGCTGCGCGAGCGGGCGCTGGCCGAGCTGGCACAGCTGGACGAGCCACGCGCGTTGGAGGATTTCCGCGTGCGTCTGCTCGGCAAAAAGGGCGAGGTGACCGCGCTGCTGCGCGGTATGGGCGCGGTGCCCGCCGAGGAGCGTCCCGCGATGGGTCAGCTTATCAACAGCCTGCGCGCCGAGCTGGAGGAGGCGCTGATCGCCAAGGAGAACGAGGTCGCGCTGAAGCTGAAAAACGAGCGTCTGGCCGCCGAAACGCTGGACGTGACGTTGCCCGGCCGTTCGCAGGCGAAGGGCGGTCTGCATCCGCTCAGCATCGTGCTGGAGGATCTCATCGACATTTTCCAGTCGATGGGCTTCGACGTGGTGGACGGTCCCGAGGTGGAGACCGAGCATTATTGCTTTGAGGCCTTGAACGTGCCGAAGGATCATCCTGCCCGCGATATGCAGGATACCTTCTATCTCGCCGAGGAGCTGCTGCTGCGCACACAGACCTCCGCGGCACAAATCCGCACGATGGAAACGCGCACGCCTCCCATCCGCATCATCTGCCCCGGCCGCGTGTTCCGCGCGGACGAGGTGGACGCGACCCACTCCCCCGTATTCCATCAGGTAGAGGGTCTGGTCGTGGACAAGGGCATCACGCTGTGTGACTTAAAGGGCGTGCTGGAGCAGTTCGCGCACGAAATTTACGGGCCGGACACAAAGGTGCGGTTCCGTCCGTCGTTCTTCCCGTTCACCGAGCCGAGCGTGGAGGTGGACGTGTCCTGCTCCGCCTGCGGCGGCACCGGTTGCCGTGTGTGCAAGGGGGCGGGCTGGATCGAAATTCTGGGTGCCGGTATGGTGCACCCCCGCGTGCTGGCGGGCTGCGGTATTGATCCCGCGGTCTATTCCGGCTTTGCGTTCGGTATCGGTCTTGACCGACTGACCACCACGCGCTACAAGATCAGCGACATCCGTCTGCTGTTTGAAAACGATCAGCGGTTCTTAACGCAGTTCACGGGAGGGAAGTAAGATGAAGGTTTCACTGAATTGGCTGAAGCGGTACGTCGATATTCCCGTATCCGTGGCGGAGCTGTGCGACAAAATGACGATGAGCGGCTTTGAGGTGGACGGCATCGAGGATCTGTCCGAAACGATGAACAACGTCGTGGCCGCGCGTATCCTGAAACTCGAAAAGCATCCCGACGCGGACCGCTTGCAGGTCTGTACGATGGACGTGGGCACGGGCGAGCCGCTCCGGATCATCACCGGCGCGGACAACGTGTTCGAGGGTGCGCTGGTGCCTGCGGCACTGCACGAATCGCTGCTGCCGAACGGCACGAAGATCAAGCGCGGCAAGCTGCGCGGTCTGCCGAGTGAGGGTATGCTGTGCTCCGGCGAGGAGCTGTGCCTCAAAGAGGCGGACTATCCCGGCGCGGAGGTGCACGGCATCCTCATCCTCAAGGAGGATGCCGCCCCGGGTACCGATATGCGCGATATCCTGCATCTGAATGACGTTATCATTGATTTCAGCATCACCTCCAACCGCCCGGATTGCCAGAGTATGCTGGGCATCGCACGGGAGGTCGCGGTGGCGCTGAACGTACCGCTGCGTCTGCCGGAGCCGTCGTACACGGCGGTGGGCGGCGACGTCAGCGAGCACGTCGCCATCACGGTGGAAGCGCCCGATCTGTGCCCCCGGTATATGGGCCGTATCGTGAAAAATCTGCGCATCGCCCCCTCCCCCGCGTGGATGCAAGAGTGTCTGCGCGGCGCGGGTATGCGCCCTATCAACAACATCGTTGACGTTACCAACTTCGTGATGCTGGAGACCGGCCAGCCGATGCACGCGTTCGACCTGCGGGATATCCGTGGGGCACAGATCGTCGTGCGCCGCGCCCGCGACGGTGAGAGCATCACCACGCTGGACGGCAAGTCGCACACGCTGAACAGCAATATGCTGGTTATTGCAGACGCGGAGGAGCCGTCGTGTCTGGCGGGTATTATGGGCGGTCTCAACAGCGAGATCAAGCCGGATACCACCGACCTGCTGTTTGAGTGCGCCAAGTTCCGCCGCGACAACGTGCGCCGCACCGGCCGCACGCTGGGTATCCGCACCGAGTCGTCGGTGCGGTACGAAAAGGGCGTGGATATTCACGGCGTGCAGTACGCGATGGATCGCGCACTACAGCTCATCGAGGAGCTGGACGCGGGCGATATCGTCGACGGTGTCATCGACCGCTGTCCCGCCCTGCCCGAGCCGCGCCGGCTCACGGTAGCGCCTGCGGATATCAACGCGTTGCTCGGCATAGACGTGCCGACCGACGCGATGGTGGACATTCTGTGCCGTCTGGGTCTCTCCGCGACGCTGAGTGACGACGGGCTGACCTGCGATATCCCCTCCCGCCGCGACGACGTCGAGGGTCGCGCAGATCTGGCGGAGGAGATCGTGCGCGTGTACGGGTACGATCACGTCGTCGCCACCCCGATGCAGGGCGCCATCGTGCGCGGCAAAAAGCTACCCGAGCGCCGTGCGACCGACCGCTTGAAGGCGGCGCTGACGGCGCAGGGACTGTATGAAATTTCGACCTATTCGTTTATCAGCGCCAAGGCGGCGGATACGCTGTCGCTCGCGGCGGACGACGCCCGCCGTCAGGCGGTGGCGCTCATCAACCCGCTGGGCGAGGAGTATGCGGTAATGCGTACACAATTAGCCTCCAGTATGCTGACGGTGCTCGCCACCAACTACAGCCGCAAAAACGCGGCGGTGCGGTTCTTTGAGGTGGGCAAGTGGTTTATCCCCCACGCCCTGCCGCTGACCGAGCAACCGGACGAGGTGCCCGCGCTGACGATCGGCGCGTACGGCGAGGGTGAGAATTATTTCACGCTCAAGGGCGCGGTGGAAACGCTGCTGGCGGCGTTCGGCGCCGAGGCGACGTTTGAGCGTTCGACCGAGCCGTATCTGCATCCCGGCCGTCAGGCGGCGGTGCGCGTCGGCGGCGAGATCATCGGTACGCTGGGCGAGGTACATCCCGACACCGCCGAGGGCTACGGCCTCGGTGTGCGGGCGTATCTGGCGGAGCTGAAGCTCGCGCCCGTCTTTGCGGCGGCCGAGGGTCGTGTGCTGCGGTATCAGCCGTTGCCGCGTTTCCCGGCGGTGGAGCGTGATCTGGCGTTGCTGTGCGACGAGGCCCTGCCCGCCGCCGAGATCGAGACCACCATCCGCGCTGCGGGCGGCCGTCTCCTTGAGGACGTCACGCTGTTTGACGTGTATCAGGGTGCGCAGATCGCGGCCGGGCAAAAGAGCGTCGCGTACAGCCTCACCTTCCGCTCGACGGAGACGACGCTGTCGGAGGCGGAGATCGACCCCGCGATGCAGAAAATCATAAAAAAGCTGACGGAAAAAGGTTGCACGCTGCGCGGGTGATTGTAACGGCACGGTTGTTCGATTTCCCCTTGCATTTTCCGTAAAAATCACTTATACTATTATTGTGAACCGATAAGAATAGGAGGTATCCGCTATGCTGGATAAGACAATGACCTTTTCGCTGAACGGCGATAAAGACCAGGAGATGAAACAAATTCTCACCGCCGTGTACGACGCGCTGAAGGAGAAGGGCTACAACCCGATCAATCAGATCGTCGGGTATATCCTGTCGGAGGATCCCACCTATATCACCACGCACAACAACGCCCGCAGTCTCGTGCGTAAGCTCGACCGGGATGAGCTGCTGCGCGCTATGGTGAGAACGTATCTGAACGACTGAAAAGAGGTTTGACATATGGCAGAAAAAAAGGAGACCCTGCTGACGTATAAGGGTCGCCCGCTCGTGCGCAACGGCAACACGTTGTATTACGGCGATATGGCGGAAAAATGCGTCATCGTGTTGCAGGTGCTTACCACCAAGACCGTCGGCGATATGACGGTGGCCGATAAGGTGCAGGTACAGCTGCTGCTCACCGACCCCGAGGTGCGGATGAAGGATCGCATCCTCAAAAAGAGCGAAAAAAACGGTCTGTACAACGCGATGGATATCGGCAGTGTCTGGCTGGAACGCGCACTCAGTGAATAAACAAAAGCCCTCGACAGCATATTGTCGGGGGCTTTATGCATCTTCCGCATAAGCACAATCGTCTTGTCGTCTCAGCGGATTTTCATCAACGTATTTTGCAATGCTTACGTAATCGTTTCGGCGCGGATAACGTGATCGTGAAATCCGCGCTGCCCTATACGTTCCTTTCGGCGTATCCCACCGTGTTGGGGCGATTCGGGCTCGCGGCGGATATACTGCAAAATGCTACTTGACTATCGTTTCTTTATCCTATATAATAATAGACGACCATTGTAGCTCACTTGAAAGAGGGGAGGATCGGCTCCTATGCAAGAGATCGATCTCAAATCCGTATTTGTGCTCCTGCTGGCGAAAGTGAAATGGATCATCGTCAGCGTTGCCGTAGGTATTCTGGTATTCGGCGTGTATGCCTACGCGTTCGTGCCGGAGCAGTACACGGCTTCGGCTTGGGTGTACGTTCGCAATACCAAGGACGATTATGATAGCACCAGCAACGGCACCACCGCCAGCAATCTGACAGCGGCACAGCATCTGGTCGCCAACTATTCCATCCATATGGAAACACAGCCCGTGCTGGACGCCGCCGTCGAAAAGCTGGGCGGCCGTGTCACCGCTCAAGAAATCAAGAACGCGTCGTCCGCCTCCGGGATGGACGAGACCTCGTGGCTGAAGATCTCGGTCACGGTAGGCGATCCCGAGCTGGCTGTGGATATGTGTGAGGCTATCGCCACCGCGTCGGCGGAAAGGTTCGGCGAGCTGGAAGCCTCCTCCGCCACCGTGCGCCACCTGACGGCGGCCACGCAGACCGCACCCAACGTCACCAAGACCGCGCTGATCGGCGCGTTGCTGGGGATGGTCGTGTCGATCGCGATCATTCTGTTGCATCAGTTTACGGATAATACCATCCACGATAAGCACGACTTGCAGATGCATCTGGATATCCCGGTGCTGGGCGAGATCCCGAGCTTTAACCTCGCCATCGGCCGCAAGAAGAAGGGGGGGCGCACTTATGCCTAACAAGAAGTCTTCCGGCGACCAGCGTCCCATCGCTTCCACCTTCCAGATCGTCGAGGCGTATAAGACCATCCGCACCAATCTCCTGTTTGCGCTGGCTCCCAGCGATAACAAGATCGTTGCGATCTCCAGCGCCGAGCCGAACGCCGGCAAATCCACCGTGTCCTGCAACCTCGCCATCACGATGGCGCAGACGGGCGCTAGGGTGCTGCTGATCGACGCCGACCTGCGCAAGCCCTCACAGCACAAGACGTTCCGCGTCAAAAAAGCAAACGGTCTGTCCCGTCTGCTCAGCGGTCAGGGCGAGCCGGAGGAGTGCATCTGCCGTGAGGTCGCCCGCGGGCTGGATCTCATTCCCAGCGGTGCACTGCCGCCCAATCCCTCCGAGCTGCTCGGCTCGGACACGATGCGCGAGCTGCTGGAGCGGCTGTCCGTGCAGTACGATTACATTTTCATCGACACGCCGCCGCTGGGCGTTGTATCGGATTCGCTGATGCTCTCCGAGCTGACCGCCGGTACCGTGCTGGTCACCCGTCAGGGGCAGACGACCTACGAGGAGCTGCAAAACGCCGTGGACAGCATCCGAAACGTCGATGGCACGCTACTCGGCGTGGTGATCTCGGATATGCGGGAAAACCCGCGTACGTACGGTCGGTATGAGAAGTACCATTATTATAAGGCCTACGATTACAGCTATCACAGCGGGGTCGAGGAAACCGAAAAGCAATAAGGAAAGCCGCACTCCCCGTGCGGCTTTTTACTACTGAATACTGTGAATTGAGGAGTGTTACCGTGAGTTCCGTAAATACACAGAAGCCCACGTTGTTCTCCCGCCTGGCCGGTATCCGTGAATTGCTGGTCGCGCTGCTGGACTTCGTTATTCTCTCGGGCTGTTGCGGTCTGCTGTATTTCTTGGTTCATCTGGGCAGACGTGATTCGTTGTTTTTTATGCAGGGCAGCATCGACGCGCCCTATTTCTGGCTGTCGCAGTTTGCGCTGCTTATCTTATGCGTTTTTCTGTTTTTGGTGGTATTCCGCGCGTATGCGAGCTTGTGGGAATACGCCTCCAGCCGCGAATACCTGACGCTGATCTGCGCTGCGGCCTGCGGCTACGTGCTGTACCTCGCGTTCAGCCGTCTGGTGCTCCGGCAATCGCTGGCCCCCACCTTTGCACTGCTGGCCGTCACGCTGGCCGTGCTGCTGATGCTCGCCGTGCGCCTGCTCTACCGACGCTACCGCGAGGCCGCCATCGCCCGCAAGCTGCCGCACCAGCGCACGCCCATCATCATTGTCGGCGCCGGCAGCGCCGGTGCGATGATGCTGGAGGAGATGGAGCGCAGCAAGCACAATCCCTACCGCCCCGTCTGCTTGGTAGACGATGACCCGGGCAAGATCGGCCGTATGATGCACGGCTTGCACATCGAGGGTCCCATCGCCCGTATGTCCGAGATCGTGACGCGCTACGGCACCAAGGAGATACTGGTGGCGATGCCTGCGGTGGACAAGCCGCGTATCCGTGAGATCTTCGAGCTGTGCTCGGCACTGAAATGCCGCGTGCGGCTGTTGCCGAACGTGATGGATCTGGCCGAGAGCACCTCGCTGACCAAGCAGGTGCGCGAGGTGTCTATTGACGACCTGCTCGGCCGCGATCCCGTGTCGCTGGAGGATGACCGTCTGGACAGTCTGCTCTCCGGCAAGGTCGTGATGGTGACGGGCGGCGGCGGATCCATCGGCTCCGAGCTGTGCCGCCAGATCGCACAGCATCGGCCGCGGCGGCTCATCGTGGTGGATATTTATGAGAACAACGCCTACGATATCCAGCAGGAACTGACCTTTAAATATAAGGACGCGCTGGAGCTGTGCGTGGAGATCGCCTCGGTGCGGGACGCGCACAAGCTGGACCGTCTGTTCGAGCGCTACCGTCCGCAGATCGTGCTGCACGCCGCCGCGCACAAGCACGTGCCGCTGATGGAGCATTGCCCCGAGGAGGCGGTGCGCAACAACGTGTTCGGCACGTTCAACGTGGCTTCCGCCGCCGACCGCTTCGGCGCGGAGCGGTTTATCCTCGTCTCGACGGATAAGGCCGTCAACCCCACCAACGTGATGGGCGCGACCAAGCGGCTGTGCGAGATGATCGTGCAGAGCTTTGCGCACAGCAACACGCAGTTTGCCGCCGTGCGCTTCGGCAACGTGCTGGGCTCCAACGGCTCGGTCATCCCGCTGTTCCAGCGGCAGATCGCGAGCGGCGGCCCCGTCACCGTGACGGATAAGCGTATCATCCGCTATTTTATGACCATCCCCGAGGCCGCGCAGCTCGTACTGCTCGCGGGGGCGATGGCCGAGCGCAGCGAGATCTTCGTACTGGATATGGGCTCGCCCGTCAGTATTCTGGAGCTGGCAGAAAATCTCATCCGTCTGTCCGGCTATACGCCGTACGTGGATATGGACGTCGTCGAGACCGGCCTGCGCCCGGGCGAAAAGCTGTACGAGGAACTGCTGACCCGCAGCGAAAATCTCGCGGCGACCTCTTCCGACAAGATATTCATCGAGCGCGTGACCCAGCCCGTCACACCCGACGAGCTGCACGGGAAGCTCGACGCGCTGACCGCCGCGCTGGAGACCGACGATCCCACCGTGCTGGTGGATACGATGCACCGCATCGTCCCGACCTTCCGCCCCGCCGAGGTCGTCAACGCCGAGGCCATCGCCGACCTCAATTATAAGCAGGCCGTGCGGGCAGACAACGGCTAACGGCAGCGCCCCGTGTCCGTCCGGTATGGACTGTATCCCGAAAAACGGACGTTGAATAAAAAAAGCCCCCTGTTGTAGAATTAAGAACTACGACAGGGGGTTCCGTTATCTCCGGAAGCTATACCAATCAGCGGAAGAGGTGTTTCGGCGCAAAGCTGCCGGAGAAACCAACCGAGAAACCGGTGATCGTTTTGGCTTGGCTAAAGAGCAAGGGAAGCAAAGGGTGTTGTCATACCGTATCGGCAGTGATATGACCGCCTCGTTGGTTACGGATACTATTCCATCTGCTAAGCAAAAAGAAATGGTCACGGATGCACCCGCCCTCCACATATGGAGCAAGGCCGCCTAATGCAGCGATATTCAGCGACAGAGCTTTTATTTTCGTGTCTATTGAGTCGGTAGCGCTCACCTGTGATGGGTGGGCGGCTTTTTTATGACGTCTCAGAAATTCTGTTTA
>CAYYDD010000065.1:0-8595 GCA_964470515.1 uncultured Eubacteriales bacterium
GTATTGGAAGTTCTTTGACAGACTGACCCACCTCATCGTTTACGGTGATTAGTTTTCCCTCCATAATAAGAAGCGAGCAAGGCGCAAGCCTTGCTCGCTTCTTATTATTCTTTTTTCAGCGGTAACTCGGGGGCGAATACGCGGCGGATGCGGTAGGTGACGTAATCGTCGTCCATCTTCTCCACCGCCGAGCCGACCACCGGCTGCTCCTCTAATTTCCGGCGCAACTCCGAGCGGAACAGCTCCATCAGCGGCTCGCCGGGACGCTCCTCCTGCCGCAGGCGCACGCCGTCCTCGTCAAAATACAAACGCAGACTGCGTGTGCAGGGCGTTTCCAGAAACGCGATATTCAAGATCAGCACATCCGCGCCGTCCTCGTTTTGCGCCGCGCGACCCGTGGTACGGATGCGGTACGGCTCGCCGCGGAAATACACTTCCCCATCCGCCGCCGTGCCGAAGCCCACAGGGAAACGGTGGGTATCCTCTTTTTCCGTATAGGTCACCCACAAGGTGTCCTTTTCCACCGCAAAGCCAATGCTTTGCAGGCCGGACGTGTAATTGTTCTGCACGATCTGCAACACAAGCGGCAACAGTCCTGTGGACGCGGCGTCCGGCACCTCAACTGTCAGGGTCAATCCATCCATATTGCGGCACAGCTCCGGCATTCCGTCGGCTTTCGGGGGGAACAATCGCCGCCACCACGGTAGCACAGGGACGGATTTTTGCCCGTTCAGCTCGCGGAGTAGCTCCTCGAGCCGCCCCACAGCCTCCGCGTCCTCCGACAGCGTATCGGCAAATTCCCCGCCGAAATACTGCTCCGCCAGTTGGAAATAGCGGCTTTGCTGGAACATTTCATCGTTACCGGCGTTAGTCACCAGTAAAATGCCGCTCTCAGGAAACGCCAGCACGTTCTGTCCCAGCATCCCGTTAAACAAAAAGCAGTCACGCTCACGGCCGCACCAGATCTGGTAGCCGTAATTGAAGTCACCCAACGACTTTGAGACCTCGGCGTGGCACGCCGTTGCCGTGCGCAGCCACTCCTCACTGATAAGCCGCTGCCCGTTCCAGATACCGCCGTTCAGCACGAGCTGCCCGATCTTCGCGAGATCCTCGCTACCGATGTACAGCCCCCAGCCGCCCTTTTCGATACCGCCAGGGCAGGTCTCCCAAAAATACTCGGTGATGCCCAGCGGCACGAACAACCGCGGCGTTAAAAATTCGCACAAGCTTTGCCCGCTCACCCGCCGCACGATAGCGGAAAGCACGTAGGTGTTCAGGCTGTTGTAGCGGAACTCGCGCCCCGGCTTGGTACTCGGTGCACTGGCAAAAAAAGCGGTCAACCAGTCCGTCTCGGTCATACAGGCTGCCTCGTTAAAGACCACCCCGCTCGTCATCGTGAGCAGATGCTCCACCGTAAGCTCCTTATATTTCAGCCGCGACACGGGTGAGGTCTTGTCGGGAAACAGCTCAACCACGTGTGTATCGGGTGTCAGCTTTCCCTCATCCATCAGCATCCCGACCGCCAGCGACGTGATGCTCTTGCAGGCAGAAAAGGTCATTTTCCACAGCTGCGTATCCTGCTCACCGAACGCCGCCTGCGCCAGCACCTTGCTGTTTCGCAGTAACAGGACCGTGTGCATATTCAGCGTGCGGTCTGCCGCCAGCTCACGCAGGAAGGCCGCCACAGTATCCGATGGGATACCCTGCGACTCAGGGCACACCCGTTCAAACGGCTGCGCCACCGCAAAGCGGTGGCACGGCGGTTTTTGCGGTAACGTCAGCACCATCGGCGTGGTGCTTTTTTGGGGGTCGATCAACCGGGAAAGCAATGTCAACGTACGGTTTACCGTGCGAAGGATCATAGCCCATTACTCCTTTGCCGTTGTGGTCGTTGTACCTTGTGTCGTGGGTAACTGCGCCTGCTTGAATTTCTCCACAAACGCGTCCACATCCTGCTTGCACTGTGCGTTGATGGCGGTGATACCGTCGCCCACCAGTGCCATCGTGCGTTCATACGAACGCTGCGCGTACAGGATATCCTCGGCAGCAACGCCGAACCTGGTCTGCCATTCGCTCTCGCAGGACTTATCCAGCGGCACTATAGTATACTTGCGGCTGTTGCCGCTGCCCGTCATATAGCACCACGTCGGCAGAACATCCACGCCTGTCAGCAGCACGGTGCCGTCCTCGTATTTCGAAAAGGTATACTCAAACAGCAGTCCGTCCTCGGTGTGTCCGTTATCGTTGCAGTTGGCATCGTGCTCACCGTAATGCGTATCGCTGTAGCGGCTCTTAACGTCGCGGTACTGGCATTTACCGCCGAGCTGCCAGTCGTTGCCGGACGAGGTTTTAGAGCTACCGCCGTACATCGACTCGATAGTCTGGTTGGAAAGAATGTTACCCATCGAATACAGACACACCGTCTGGTTGCCGTTGTCGGCGGTGATGAGCTCCAGCGGCTGGATCTTGTGCGGGTGACCGCCTACAATCACATCCACGCCCATTTCGCACAGCTTATTCGCGATCTGCGTCTGGTAGGAGTTGGGGCTGATCTCGTACTCGTTGCCCCAATGCAGATACACGATGACAGCCTCCGCACCGTCAGCCTTCATATCCGCCATTTGCTGCTCCATATCTGTGTAAAACGCGGTCAGCTCCTTGGTGGAAAAATAATTGACAAGCCCGGTTGTGGTGGTCTTGGCACCGTAAGTATAGTTGACAAACCCCAGCTTGATACCGTTGACATCCTTCACCAGATAGCGCTTATCCGACGACGAGGCGCGCAGTCCGATGAAATCCAGATTGCGTTCCACATAGGTATTCGCTGTCAGCGACAGACTGCTGCCGTTGGTGACGTGGTTATTCGCACACAGACCCAGCGTATAGCCGGTATCCATCACGGTATCAACCAGCGAGGTCGGCACGCGGAAATACATTTCCGTCTGATAGTAGTCGCTCTCACCCTTGCCGATACCGAATTCCAGGTTGATCGCCGAATAATCCAGCGCGGACACATACGGCTTCAGGTATTCAAACATCGGATCGAAATCGTACACACCGCTGGACACCTTGGCCGAGCGCAACACCGGCGTGTGAATAAGAATATCGCCGGAATTACCGACCGTGGCCGTGGATACGACCGCCGGCTCCCGCGGGGCCGTCGTTGTCGTGGTGGTCGGTGTATCGTCACCGATGAGATTACCGATGGTCTGCACCGCCAGCATCGCACCGACGACGATGATCGCAATGACCAGTGCAAAGATCAATAAAATGAGAGCGAGCTTGATGCGTCGCTTGCGGCGGCGGATACGCTCGTGTTTTCTGGGCGGCATACAGAGTCCTCCTAAATGCTATAATACGAATATTGTACACCATTCCGCCCGTCCCGTCAACACTCCGGGCACGGTTTTCACGTTCTCACATCTCCGAGCATACGATACAATAGGAGGTGTCAGACTATGGGACTCAATGAGCTCGCCCCGGGTCAGCGGGGCATTGTCACCGAGCTGCGTACCACCGGTAGTATGCGCCGGCGGTTTCTCGATATCGGCCTGATTCGAAACACCGTAGTAGAATGTGTGGGGCGTAGCCCCGGCGGCGATCCGTCAGCTTATCTCATCCGCGGCACCGTCATTGCCATCCGCGCGGAGGACAGCCGCGGAATCCGTGTGTGGTGCCGGGAGGATGCCGTATGGGACTGACTAAGCAAGCCGCGGGCCTCGGCGCTGTCGACCGCGGGCTGATCCTTCAGCGAGAGTCACCCAAGCAGCGCGTCGTCGCACTGGCGGGAAATCCCAATGTCGGCAAAAGCACCGTGTTCAATGGCCTGACGGGAATGCACCAGCATACCGGCAACTGGCCGGGCAAGACCGTAGCCAACGCGCAGGGCATCTGCCGCTCAGACTGTCACGAATACATACTGGTGGATATTCCCGGTACCTATTCCCTGATGGCCCACTCCGCTGAGGAGGAGATAGCACGGGATCTTCTGTGCTTCGGCGACCCGGATGCCGTGGTGGTCGTGTGCGATGCCACCTGTCTGGAACGCAACCTCAATCTCGTACTGCAAACGATGGAGCTGTGCGACCGCGTCGTCGTCTGCCTCAATCTGATGGACGAAGCACGCCGCAAGGGCATCCATATCGACACCGCGCGTCTGTCGACCCAGCTCGGCGTACCGGTCGTCACCACCATCGCTCATCAAAAACGCAGCCTGCAGGCTCTCTTGAAAACCTTGGACGACCTGCTCGACGGCGAGCCTCCCAACCCCTTTGCCGTGCGGTATCCGGTAGCTATCGAGAGTGCCGTAGCAGTGCTGCAGCCGACGCTTGCCAAGCTTCCGAACAGCCGCTGGCTTGCACTGCGACTGCTGGAGCAGGATGAATCGCTGTTAAACACGCTGAACACCGTTTACGGTGATATGCCGCTTGCAGATGCCGTCCCGGATGGTCCTGATCCCGAAGCCGTACGCGACGCCATCGTCACCACGCTGATGGAAAATGCCGAGCGTATCGCCAAAAGCGCGGTATCCTACGATAAACCGCACTACAACGCCGCTGACCGACGAGTCGATCGCCTTTTGACAAGCAAATGGCTGGGCTATCCGCTGATGCTGTTATTGCTCGCGCTTGTTTTCTGGCTCACCATCAGCGGTGCCAATTATCCGTCGGCGTTGCTGGCCGACGCACTCTTTTGGGTACAGGATCGCTTAAGCGAGCTGTTCCGTCTGTTGGGTGCACCGGAATGGCTGCACGGTGCTGTCGTGCTCGGCGCCTATCGCGTGCTCGCGTGGGTGGTATCGGTGATGCTGCCGCCGATGGCGATCTTTTTCCCCCTGTTTACGTTGCTGGAGGACATCGGCTATCTTCCCCGCATCGCCTACAATCTTGACCGCCCGTTTCAACGCTGCCGCGCGTGCGGCAAGCAGGCACTGACGATGTGTATGGGCTTCGGTTGCAACGCCGCAGGCGTGGTGGGCTGCCGCATCATCGACTCCCCACGGGAGCGGCTGCTTGCCATCCTCACCAATAATTTTGTCCCCTGCAACGGGCGGTTTCCAACGCTTATCGCTCTGCTCACGCTGTTTTTTGTCGGCAACGGCAGCTCGCTGGTATCCGCCCTGCTGCTCACCGTCGTCATTCTGCTCGGTATCCTTATCACATTCGGTGTCACGCGGCTTCTGTCAGCTACCTTACTCAAAGGCGTACCGTCCTCGTTTACACTGGAGCTGCCACCCTACCGCCGCCCGCAGTTCGGACGTGTCATCGTGCGCTCAATGCTGGATCGCACGCTGTTCGTACTGGGGCGCGCCGCGACTGTCGCCGTCCCGACCGGTCTCCTTCTGTGGCTGCTCGCCAATATCACCGTCGGTGATGTAAGCCTGCTGAGCCACGCTGCCGAATTTCTCGACCCGTTCGCACAGCTAATGGGATTGGACGGTGCTATCCTCATCGCTTTTATTCTGGGCTTTCCTGCCAACGAGATCGTTGTCCCCATCATTTTGATGGTTTATCTGGCACAGGGCACACTCACCGAACCAAGCAGCATTTGGGAAATGAAGCAGATCTTTTTGGATAACGGCTGGACGTGGACGACTGCCGTCAGTACGATGCTGTTCTCTCTCCTGCACTGGCCATGCTCCACCACACTGCTCACGATCCGCAAGGAGACCGGCAGTCTCAAATGGACGGCTGTTGCCCTTCTACTGCCCACTGTGATCGGCATCGCCGCGTGTATGCTGTTCACTCTCCTCTTTGCGTAAAAAACAGGCATTCCGCCAAAGCGGGATGTCCTTAACGGAGAAAACCAAAAACCGAATAGGATGAACAAAAAGACAGTATGGTCGAAAGACTGTACTGTCTTTTTGGTGATATCTATTGGCAAATGCAGACTATTGTGATAGTATAGACTATAGAAATAGTCTTGGAGGAAGTCTTGTGAAAGATAAACTTTTTGATAGTGAAGCCAAAGTGATGGAAATTATATGGGAGAAAAGTCCGATTTCTGCAAAAGAAATTAGTTTAATCGCCGCTGATACAATTGGATGGAATAAAAATACCACCTATACAGTAATCAAAAAACTTGAAGCAAAAGGCTTCATTCGGCGTGAAGATCCCGGCTTTATTTGCACTCCTCTTGTGTCACAAAATCAAATGCAAAAGGTGGAAGCTGCTTCTCTCGTGAAGAAAGTGTTTGGCGGCTCTCGCAAGGCTTTGTTTTCGGCACTGCTTGAAGATGAACCGTTATCTGAAGAAGAAATCAATGAGTTGCGAAAACTAATTGATAATAGGTGACGCTTATGTTGCAAGAAGTGTTTTATTGGATATTCAATATGAGTATAACTGCCGCCATAACCGGCATGATCATTATGTTTGTCAGATTGATTAAAAAGATTCCGAGAAGGGTAACGGTGTTTCTTTGGATAATTCCTTTTCTTAGAATGACCTTTCCGTTTGGACTAAACAGTCCTTATGGCCTGATGTCATTGATATCCAAGATCACCACAAAAACTATCGTTGTGTATCAGCCTACTGATGATATAGCCTTCTCAATGATGAATAGCATTATGGCGGCAGATACTTATTTCCCGATAACATATAAAGTCAATATACTCGAAGATATTTTTAGTGAAGCTTCGATTGTATGGATTATTGTTTCGCTAGCAATTCTTCTGATGTTGGTTGTTACATATTTTACGACGATTCACGAAATCAAGGATTCAACTCATCTAAAAAATAACATCTATTTATCGGAGAAAATTGTATCTCCTGCTGTATATGGTATGGTAAAGCCTAAAATTATTTTGCCTGCAACTTACAAGGACAGAGATATTGAATTAATTGTATTGCACGAAAAAGCACATATACGCAGTTTTGATAATCTGTGGCGAATTATAGCATTTGTAATTGTTGCAGTACATTGGTTCAATCCGCTTAGTTGGTTGTTCTTAAAAGAGTTTCTTGCAGATCTCGAACTCTCTTGCGATGAGCGTGTTCTTACAAAGATTGGATCTGGCTGTGCAAAAGATTATGCATCATCATTGTTAGAAAGCAGACAAGGAGTAACTGTGTTTGCATCAGCTTTTGGAGGTGCAAAAATACGTACGCGAATTGAAAATATATTGTCTTTTAAGAAGTTGACATGGCTTTCACTTACGGTATTTATTGCGTTAATTGGTACGATTTTCTATGTGCTGTTAACGAATGCAGGATGAAAGGAGAATGAGTATGAAAAGCAAACAGTTTAATCGATATTATCTGTTTTCTTGTCTTGGTGCTTTGATAGCATCGTATTATCCGTTATCAATGGGAGTTCGTGTAATTACTGATATGCTTGTTAACGGAACTGTGATGAAGGAGAACTATCCCAAATACATCATTCCATACACACCGATCAGCGTTGCTATCATTATTGGCGTCCTCTTAATGCCCTTGTTTATCAGATTATTTAAGCGGTTCGCATTTGCTGGTGGGGCTATTTCTGCAACAGGCATTTTCTTCGGATTGGAGTGGCTGTTTGAACAGAAAGTTGTGGTGTCCACTGCTGAAACTGTCACAAAGCTTGAGGACTGGCAGATGTTTATGTGTTATGTCCCGCCAGAGGGATGGGGCGAAACCATAACTACATATAAGACACAAACAGCCGTAGATATTTTGATGGGAGATTATAATCCTGCATTCAAATTGCACTTTTATATTATTTCTGTTGTATTGATTATTACTATCTTGAATTGCTTGTATGGCTTCGGGCAAATGGTAAAGAACGGGGATAAGAAGCGTCTCAAATCTTTGATTTTGCAGTCAGTTTGTTCCCTTTCGTTCCTTGGTTTGTGTATACTCGCTTGCTTTACAGCGTTTTGGAGAGACGGAAGTATCCAAGTATCTCCTTTGTCGGCTACGTTAATGGCGGTGTTTTTTATCCTTTTAGGTGTAACAGTAGGCGTGTTTGTTGGCTCGTTCCTTTTGGGAAAACGAAAACTCGTTTCTATTTTGATTCCGTCGATTGTGTCTTCTGTGATGACGTTCCTTATGTATATCGGCGAAATGTTCTTACTAAACGGACACTTATACAACTTTGGTTCGGGCATTATATTCAACAGTATCCCTGGAATTGTTTTTGCTCCAATAGATTTGTTAATTATTGTGGCTTCAGGGTGTGTAACAGCTTTGATTTTCTCTTTGCTGAACAGAAAAAATTCAAATTCAACCGAATTGTTGTAATAGGAAAGGGCACCGCTTCGGCGGTGCCTTTGCTTATACCTAAACAGAATACTATTCCCACATTACGCCAACTTTATTCACCTTACCTTGACAAAAGTTTCCTGCATATGGTATAATAAAGCCACCAAGAGATCTGATGAAAATTGAATAATATGTGCCACGACAGTTACTACTGTCACCCTTTCGTTTGAAAGATAACGATCATCCATTTAGAGTTATAGACTCGTACATACATCGGCACGGAACATTTTTAAGCGAACCGATACAGTTCGCTCATTTGTGTTTCCGTCTCGATGTAAGTGCGAGTCTTTTTGTTTTGCTCTCGCCTTGATTACATACGAAATCGAAAGGTGGAATGCAGATGATTGTAGCAAAA
>CAYYDD010000066.1:0-8559 GCA_964470515.1 uncultured Eubacteriales bacterium
CTTCAGACAGCTTTGCTATCATACCACCCTATTCCCCGTTTGTCAACACCTTTTTCAAGGTTTTTTAAAAAATTTTTCGAAGTCTGCCAAAGTGACAGAAAAACAGCTTTTGCAAACGCAAAAGCTGTTATTTTTGCCTATAGGCTATTCGCGCTTACGGGCACATTCGCAGCAGTAGCCGTATACCTGCACTACGTGATCGGTCGCCACAAAGCCGCAGCCCTCGGTGAGCGACCCCAGTGCAGCCATCGGGCAGGCAGGAAGATCCTGCATACGGTTGCAATCCCGACAGATCATATAGTGATGATGCTCACCGCCGGCGGGGCTGAAAAAGCTTTCGCCGTTCTCGAGAAATCCACGGCACAATTCACCGCGCTGCACCATCGTTTCCAGATTGCGGTACACCGTAGACTTCGCCAGCGTGGGACACTGCGCGGCCGCCCGCTCATACAGCTGTGTGGCGGTGAGCGGTGCTTCGGCGCACAGCACATCCAATATCAGCTGTTTTTGCTTCGTCCGGCGTGTTTTTTCCATACCGTCAATTCTCCGTTTTGTGCTCAACCGTGGCTTCAATACCGACCTTCTCCAACGGATCGTCTGTGATCTTCACATATTCCGGCGGGAAATAGATGGCAAACTCCTTGGTCTCATCGGCTGCTACGCTCCATTTTTTCGGTGCAGAACTACCTTGAACGATCACCGCGTCGGTGTCACCGTTCTTCAAGGTTACGAAAACATCGGTGATCTTCGCTTCCTTGTCCAAGCCGTTGATGACCGTCAACGTCAGCCACATACCGTTCTCCTGTGAATAATACATCGCCGTAATGCCCGATTCCAGCGAGCCATCGACCGCCTCGGGTGCATCCAGATACCGTACTCCGGCGTCGTCACGCATTGACTGCGCTTCTTCCTTAGCAAGCTGAGCCCGATATTGCGCGTCCGAGATCAGACCGCCGCCGACGAACACGCCGATCAGCAGCACGACCACCAGTAAAATCGCCAACACACTTTTCATTTTCGGCTTAGCGACCGATTGCTTTTTCTCAGGCTCTTCCTCGGCCATTTTAGCGCTGTTGGTATTGAGAATAGACTGTGGGTCATCCTCCAACGACTTCAAACGCTTATCTTCATTTTTCACGGTCATCGCTCCTATCCTTTATTATATACGGTATTTCAGCAATCCCAAAGCGCCCAACATCTTCTCCACGGTCTTGCGTTCGCCATTATCGACCGCAACTGCGTGCCGTAAGCGGCTGGAGGCTATTTGCCGACCTTTGCCGAACAGCTTGCTGCCCAGACGGTGTACCAAGCAAAACGGGTACAACCACGCCTGCTTTCGCAGGATGAGATACTGATCAGACAACGCCCGATACGACGGGAATACGGCATTGCGCCAGTAGGCGACGCGCCCGCGTTGGCTTTGCTGTGCCAAGGCCAGAGTTTCGGATGTACCATACACTCCGCCGCGCAAGACGAAATCTTCCAATAATCGAACTGTCTCATCCACCTCTCCGCCGGAAAACCAATGCTCCGCCAGTCGTTCGGCTGCCGCAGCAAAACGATCCAGCCCACCGGCCTTCAACAACGCCTGCCGTTCAGCAGGTGCGACACTGCGGCGCGACAGTATCCACAGGTCCATAAACGGCCGCACACCGCAACCTCCGATCACAATATGCTTGGCCATGTGTGCAACGTGGTAAAAATAGAACAGCGGATCACTCATCCGATACCGGAAAACCCCGTCCGCGGTGCTGTGTTCCCACACAGTCTGCATCACCGCTCTGGCCTGCCCATCGGTAAGACTCTCCCCCATCACGTCATAATGCAACTCGATATGCACACCGCTCGGCGTGAACAGCGAAACGTCGTGCGGGCCGGTTTTTTCGTAACGATATCCCAAACCTTCAGTCAGTGCCTTTACCGCACGATCAACGTCCTCCGGATGCACCAGCACATCAATATCACAGCTCGTACGCATCCACGGCTCGGGATAGTATTCCCGCAACACCGCACCCTTGAGTGGTAAAAACGGAATCTCCGCTGCCGCCAAGCAGCCGCTCAATGCCTCCAGCTCATAGCGGCTCTGTTCATAGCGATACACCGCCATATAGCGTGATTTTTTGAATTTTGCAGAAAGCTCATCCGCACCCAACGCACCGGCTTTGTCCAACGCATCTGCCACCAGATGCGAAAGATCGTGCCGCACGGCCAACGTCAGCAACGCTTCATCCGGTACGACGGACGACGGGGTTTCCCCCGTTAGCTCCGAACGAAGCAGTACCCAAAACGCCTGTTCCGTTGCTGTCGGCATCCGCTTCGTCCTCCTTTACCGAATCCCCCGATAGATCTGTTGCACGTTCTCGTAGCTTTCCAGATTACCGATATCGTACCGCGCCCCCGGCATTTCCATGGCATATACCGCCGTCTGTTTGCATAGCCACGCGACGTAGCTACCCGGGGCATCGGTACCGCAGCCGGCCTCAATACCCGCCTGCACTAACCGCGCGTCCTCTTTGGTATAATAGTAGAACGGCGGACAGCACCAGTGCGTGGCCGGCGTGGGAGCTTTCTCCGTCATTTCCGTGACGCGGTCGTCCTCATCCACGGTGACCACGCCGCACTTGACAAGCCTCTGCATCGACGGCTCATAGTACCGCATAATGCAGGCGGCTTTCTTCTGCTGTGCGTATTCAATAAACCGCGTCAGACTGAAGTCCAAGAGATTATCACCGGCAATTACCAGCATATCGTCGTCCAGTTGTAGTTTATCAATGGCAAATTGAATATCCTTCACCGCACCGAGCCGCGTTTCATTGGTGCTTGTGCCGTCATCCACCACAGTAATCTTCTGCACCTTATCAGCGGCCCATGCCGTGAAGTGGTGCGCGAACTTGTGATTGGAGATCACCACGTATTCATCCACAGCGCCGAGGCGGTCGATATCGTCGATCAGCCAATCCAAAATGGCGCGCCCCTGCACCGGAAGCAGCGGCTTCGGGAAATTTTCCGTTAACGGGTACAATCGCGTGGCATAGCCCGCAGCCAAGATCAAACATTTCATAAGCCTATTCCATCCGCACTTTCACAAATATGCACCGAAAACTTGCCCCGCAACGCAGGAAATACCTTCAGATATTCCTGCGTGACACGCTCGGTGATGCGTTCCTCGAACGCCGGGTCAATGAGCGCCATACAGCAGCCCTTGAATCCCGCGCCGGAAAATCGACCGCCGTAGATGCCGTCGGTACGGGTCATAATATCGTACAGCGCTTTCAGCTCATCCGACCCGGTCTCCCAGTTTTCAATGGACGAGCGGCCGCTTTCAAACGACAGCCGACCGTATTCCTCGATATCGCCGCGCCGCCACGCCTCCGCACCGCGCTGTACACGGTCGTATTCCGTGTACCAATGCTCGGCGCGCTTGGCAAAATTCTCCGGCAGGCGGTCTTTATAGCGATGATACACCTCGATCGGCACCTGCCGCAGCGCGGTCTCACCGAATTTGCCGTATTCCATACCCGCAAAGGCTTTCAGCGCATACGCCGCCGAGCGGCATTCGTCTATACGCATATTGAATTTACTGCCCGCCAGTGCGCGCTCCACGCCGGAGAAAAACACCGCAACGCGGTACGGCTTCATCGACGGGTGCGTCGGGATCAGCTCGTAGCTGTCATCCAGCGTATCCAGATACAGCAAATGCTCCTTCTTGGAATACACCTCGCAGGATTGATCCAGCTTACCGCACGCAACGCCGACGTAATCGTTTTCCGCGGATAGTGCCGTTAAGATCATTTCCTGCTCGGTCAGATGGATGCCGTTGACCTTGCACAGCGCGGATAAAAACGCCAGAATAACCGCCGCCGAGGACGACAGACCGCCGATGGGCAGACTGCCCTCGATCACGCCGCACAGACCGACCGTTAACGGATACCGCTTGCTCAGCACGAGGGTCGCGCCGCGCAGGTGATCCGCCCAGTCATCCTGCTTTTCTTTGAATACCGATTGCACGTGCCACTGTGCCCGCTTCTCAAACTGAAACGACATCAGCTCCACGATGCCGGTTTTTTTCGTCGCATACGCAATACGGATCCCCTTGTTGATCGCGAGACCCGTGATCTTGCCGAATTGATGGTCGCTGTGTGCGCCGATAGGACACACCCGATACGGACAAAACGCCACACCCTCCGGCTCGCGCTTGTACAGCTCGGTAAACTTTTCGGTACAGTTCATACAGGTTCCCCTTTCCATACGGAAATAGTGTACCACAAAATCCTCACGGTTGCAAGTACAATCCAAAAACGCTCCGCAGAGCGGAGCGTTTTTGATTATTCAACACGGATCGTGACGGTGTTAATGACCGGCTGCCGGCTGGCCGCGATGAAGCCGTTCGAGTCGATGGGCTCGGCCTCCTCACAGATGGTATCCACGATATCCATCCCCTCCGTGACGTAACCGAACACCGCATAATCACCGTCCAGATGCTCACTGGTCTCGTGCACGATGAAGAACTGCGAGCTGGCGCTGTCGGGATCGTCGGAACGCGCCATCGAGATCGCGCCGCGGGTATGCGTGAGCGTGTTATCGTAGCCGTTGGAGGTGAACTCGCCGACGATATCCTGATCCGCGCCGCCGGTGCCGTCACCCTCCGGGTCGCCGCCCTGCATCATAAAGTCTTCGATAATGCGATGGAAGGTCAAACCGTCATAAAAGCCGTCCTGCGCCAGCGTGACGAAATTTTCCACCGTGATGGGCGCGGAGCCCGGCTCCAGTTTGACGGTAATGACACCGTGATCCTTGATGTCGATATCCGCGTAATACGTTTTTGTCAGATCCAGCGTGGTCGTGCCGTGGATCAACCCCTCCGTATTCGCGGTCGTCGTCGTGGCAGCGCCCTCGCCGTTCCCGCCGGAGGTATAGCTCAGCTTGCCGCCCGGGAGAAAAATCACCAACGCCAAAACGATGACCACGGCGACCGCCGCAACAGGCACCAGCAGCTTCCAAAGCGGCGTCTGACGCTTGCTGTTGGCCGCGACGTGCCGGCGGCAGACGGCATCCGCCGCTGCGGGTAGCTCGGCATCCGCCGCCGCCTTTTTGAACAGCGAGGCCATCTGATCGGTGCGCACCGTATCCGCCGGCATACGGGACATAATATACGCCGCCGTTTCCAAGCAGTACCGCGCGATAGCCTCGCGCTGCTTCATCGCCGCGGCGATATCCGCAAGCCCTAAGCCGCCCGCCGTGGCCAGCAGGAACGCAAACCGCTGGTAATCCGACAGCTTGGCCATCGTCTCCTCCAGACGCGCCAGCCCGTCCTTCACGGAGCCGTTAAACACGGCGCCCGCGCGCACGAACTTGGCCTTCGGCGCGGTGTTTTCCGCCTGCGGCGCGTTGCCGTCCAGTGTCAGTGCGCCGCAACGTTTCGCGGCCTCAACCATCAGCAGGCGGACGTAATCCTCTTCGGTCGTGACCCCCTGCTCAGCAGCCAATGCGAAGCTGCCGCAAAGCACCTCGGCCGCGATATCCGCCGCCTTATCCTTGTTTACCAGCAGGCCGCAAAAGGCGTACAGCTCGTCCTTGTGCGCCTCATACAGCTCCGTCATTGATCTGCCGTGCCCCCATACGGCACGCTCTACGATACTCGGCATCGTCCGCCATCCTTTCCAAAACAAAAAGTAGTATACCTTACCAGTATACTACTTCCTGTAGCTAAAAGCAAACTAAAAATTATCGTATATCCGGCTTTTCCATAGTCGATGCCGACCTTGACCCATTTCGGATCGGTCAGGCCGCAGGAGAGCTGATCCTGCTCCGCCACGACCCGCACGATCCCAAACCGCCCCGTCTACCGTCGAATATCTTACGTCTGAATTGAAACCGGACCCCCGCCCGGTGAGCGGGCGGGGGTCCGGTATTACGCATTTGCCGTAGCTGTCACTCGTCAACCGACAACTGGTCAGTGACGGTAGCATCGCTTTGGATAACAGCCGCGAGCGCCTCGTCAGCCGTCAGCTCTAATACCTCCAAAAGGGGCTTCTGATAGTTTTTCATAGTCATCGTCCTCCTTTGGCGTTACTGCGCCGCAACGTTCAGGTCGATCCCCAAACGGGCGGCCGTCGTTTCGACGCTGTCGGTCTTTGTGTTGATGCTGTAGATATATTCGTCGTCATCGATCTGACCATCGTCGTCCAGGTCGACAACAATATAACCCTGCGCCGTATACGTGCGCTCAGTCGATACCGTCTTCATAACCGACGCAAAATCAACGTACGAAGCGGTATAATCAACCAGCTTCATATTGCCGCCCTTTTCATAAACGACAGCATCCCACGTATAACTATCGCGCGTCAGCGTCGAGCCGATCTTCAGCACCTCGTGTGCCGTTCCGTCGACCTTCAGCGTCAGACCGTCCGCTGTCGCGTCGAAGCCATCGGCCAGATTGATACGGGTCAGGAAGCGGATACCGTAATACGTGTTACCATCCTCCTCCACGCCGTTTTCGCGGATGGCCGTGCCGATGGAATCCATCTGGAAATTCTGCGTTGCCGTGGACACAAACTGTGCCGTCACCGTGACCGCCTCGTCGGGCATTTTGAACTCGAACGTATTGCCCGCCGATTCACGTCCCCACGTCGGTGCGGTTTCCCACGTTTCATTGAGGATCTTGACGGTCGTACCGGACGTCCCACCCGTGTAGGTCAGCGTGCCGGGGAGTAACATAAAGCCCTCAGCCGGGGTGACCGTCACGGTCACGATATCGTCCTTCGATGCCATGTCCTTTGAGACAGTCAGCGACCCGTTCTCCGTGGTGCCGACCGCAACCTCGTAGCCCTCTTCTTCGGTCGATACCTCGACTAACGTGATATCGTCGACGTAGGTATAACCGGTAGTTTCGCTGTAGTTATCATTCGCGTCTTTTCTAAAGTAGACGGAATAGCCCAGCCAGCTACTATTCTCTGTTGCGATATTATCGTGAGGGCTGAAGGTAACATAGCACTGAGTCCAACCCGTGTTCTCACTGCTACCGAACTTCAGGTACACGTTCTTCTCCGACGCCGTCCCCGAGCCGTCGTCGATACCCTTTGTTAGTGAAGAATTGTGGCCAGTCACGGAATAATAGCTAAAATAAAGAGCTACAGCATCACCATAAACCCAAAAGGATAAGGTATACGTCTTCGTAGGATCCACTGATAGGGTGGTGTAGTTTCCCGCAGTAGAATCATATAAGTAATTGTCTTTGAAAGCTCTGGCGTAGGTGTAGTCGGATTTACCCAACCGTAATACGTTCCCTCTGTCACTATCGGTCGGGTCGGCAACAATTACACCGCCGTTGCTCTCATTTATCATCGCCGCCAAGGGGTGTTTGGTACCGGCCGCTGTCAATTTGGCCGAATCATCAAACGTACCCAGTCCGTTGATAAGATCGACCGCTTCCGCTACGGTGGGCGCGGTGACCGTGACGGTCATCGTATCGGTCAGTTCGCCGCAGGTCGCCGTCACCGTTGCGGTGCCCTCGCCTACAGCAGTAACAACGCCTGTGCTCGCATCAATGGTAGCCACACTCTCGGGGCTGATCGACCAAACGACGTCACCCGGCAACGTAGCGTTCTCGGGCGTGACCGTAACGGTCAGCGCCTCGGACGTATCGCCCACCTCAAGCTCGAGAGACTCGGGAGAAATCGCGATACCCTCGGCCGGTGTTTCTTCTTCGGTCGATACCTCGACTAACGTGATATCGTCGACGTAGGTATAACCGGTAGTTTCGCTGTAGTTATCATTCGCGTCTTTTCTAAAGTAGACGGAATAGCCCAGCCAGCTACTATTCTCTGTTGCGATATTATCGTGAGGGCTGAAGGTAACATAGCACTGAGTCCAACCCGTGTTCTCACTGCTACCGAACTTCAGGTACACGTTCTTCTCCGACGCCGTCCCCGAGCCGTCGTCGATACCCTTTGTTAGTGAAGAATTGTGGCCAGTCACGGAATAATAGCTAAAATAAAGAGCTACAGCATCACCATAAACCCAAAAGGATAAGGTATACGTCTTCGTAGGATCCACTGATAGGGTGGTGTAGTTTCCCGCAGTAGAATCATATAAGTAATTGTCTTTGAAAGCTCTGGCGTAGGTGTAGTCGGATTTACCCAACCGTAATACGTTCCCTCTGTCACTATCGGTCGGGTCGGCAACAATTACACCGCCGTTGCTCTCATTTATCATCGCCGCCAAGGGGTGTTTGGTACCGGCCGCTGTCAATTTGGCCGAATCATCAAACGTACCCAGTCCGTTGATAAGATCGACCGCTTCCGCCGTAGCGGGCAGCATCAGGCCGGTCACTCCGCACGTGACGACCATCGCAACGGCCAAGATCCAGGATAAAATTCGCCGTGTCATTTTCATAACGCTCTCTCCTTGTGATATTACTTGATATAACAAGTGGTATTACCTTCCACAGTATACCGCATTTTCTATGATTTGTCAATAGGCTTTTTTGGCGTGGTACGAGAATTACTGTAGGTGTTACAATGATGTGTGACAAAAGATAAAAAATAGTAGCGAATAGGA
>CAYYDD010000067.1:0-8373 GCA_964470515.1 uncultured Eubacteriales bacterium
CACAACCAGCTTGGAAGGCTGGGGTTCTACCACTGAACTACACCCGCATATCGCTCAATCACTGAGCGAACACTATCATACCACAAGGTCTATTCGGATGTCAAGAGGTTTTTTTAGATATCGTGACGGTTTTGTACGTTTCGTTATAGGTAAACGTATACGCGCCCAGTGCAGCAACCCCGTCCGGGCGACAGGCATTGACCGTATCCGTAAACCACGCGGTGCTGCGCACGAAAAAGAGCGCGTTATCAAACGCCGCATCCGTAAAGCGCAGATGCACCGTGTCATCCACCGCCAGGCACCCGGCAATATGACCGGCGAGTTCCTCAATACGCAACGTGCCCAGATAGGACGAGGTCATCCGATAATAGTTCTGTTCTGTTGCAGCGGCGGGCTCCAAACCCAAGGTGCGCTCATCGATGCGGTGGCTGCGCAGCAGCTCTTCGGTATTGAGATTAAAATACGTATAGGTGCGGATATCATCGGTATCGTTCCACGTGGCATCCACGTAGTACAGCTCACCGTCCGGCTTGACGGCATTCCACATATGCGGCTGACCGTCGCTGTCGTACCCGGTAACGACCGTGGCGGAAATATCGGCCGCATTCAGCAAATACTGCATAGAGCGGGCATAGCCCTCGCACACGGCCTTGCCCTGCACCAGCGCACCGTAGACGGTAAACGAGGCGGCGTACTGCTCCAGCGGTGCATCACTTTCGGCCGCCGCAGTATCGTACGTGCAGCGGGCGGTCAGTGCGTCGTGCAGAGCGAGCTCGACCTCAAAATCCGTCATTGACGGCGACAAGGCTGAAAGGAGCATATCCCGCTCCCGCTGCAGTGCCGCGCGGGCAGACAACCGTTCTACGGCAGTCATCGTATACGTCAGCTTGAGCGCGGTCAGACTGCGCTCCTCGCCCTGCTGACGGCCGTCATAGCCATACACGGTGCCGATATGGAAAAAGCCCGGGTTATCCTGCATAAACGCATCATACAGCTCGCGAAGCTCGTCCTCTTTAGACAGCGGCACAGGCAAAGTAACACAGATGCCGGGTAAAGTGGCCGTATCCTCATCGGAAGAGACGGTAACATAGCTGTCTGTGTCGAAGCCATCGGACACGGCGACATACACCGCGCCGTAGTTGCGTTGCTGCTCGGCGGACAGGCAGGAGTACGCCCAGTGTGCCTCATACGGCGGGGGATCGGGAGTGGGCGACGCATCGCCTTCGTCGGCGGGTAGACGCGTACAGCCGACCAGCAGCACAACCACCGCCAGCAGACACAGCACGATACGTTTCATCCCCATCACCTCTTTCCTATGTTAGTGTACCATATTCCGCAGGGCTTGCCTACCCTATTTCGACACAATCTTTTGGTGAAAAACGGCGGCTTTTTCGGTCATTCTGTCAATACGTACCGCCGCGCCCCTTCTGTTCCGACCGTTCGGCCGTTCGGCACATTGACTATGCAGAGACCGTTTGTGTTGGCAGCGGCCAGTGCTTGCAGTTCACTGCGCAGCACTGCAAGCTGTGCCACCGTCAATCGGTCGTCGCAGACGGCAGTGAGCGCGTTGAAGGCATCGGTCAGCTCCTGCCTCGGGGACAGATAGCGGTCGATGATCGCCGCGACAATGCCCGCGTGTGACGCTGCCTGCCCCGTCGCCGATGTCCAGCCGTCATAGCACAGCAGCTCGTCGATCTGCCGGGCTGTCAGGGTCTGCTCACCTGCGGGCAGCAAGCCGACCGCTTCGGGCAGCGTGTAAACGATACCACCGCCCAGACGGGATACCAACGTCCCCATCGCCTCAGCGGATAAACGCAGTGCGGCATCATATCGCTCCCCTGTAGCGATAGATAAATAGTCAGCCGCCGCCGCTCCTTCCACGTCGTAGCACGCGGCCAGCGTGCACAGTGACGTGCCGCAGACCACCTCAGTCTGCTGCGGATAGCCCGTCACACGTACGCTCAGCGTAGCGGTATCCGTCTGTACAGCCACCGCGCCGGTCAGCGTGCCGTTATCGTGTATGAGTAGTAGCAGTGATCGTTGTCTTCCATGCTCGCCCAAGGCATCTATCGGTTGCTCACGTGCGGAGTGGGCGGACAGCCACGGGACGAACAGTATCAGACTAAAGATAAAAAGCGACAGAAAAAATACCGATACAGCGGTGCGCCATACCGGCGAAAAGCGGGTCGTTTGACGCTTGGCAGCGTGTCTCACTCCGTCACCCGCCCATCCTGAATACAGATGCGCCGTCCGGCGGCCGAAGCGATAGCGGAATCGTGAGTGATGAGCACCACGGTCTTTCCTTCGCGGTTGAGCGTGTGCAGAATGGTCATCACGTCGCTGCCGGAGGCGGTATCGAGGTTGCCGGTGGGCTCATCTGCCAGAATGAGCGGCGGCGAGGCGGCAATCGCACGGGCAATGGCAACGCGCTGCTGCTGACCGCCCGACAGCTCGCACGGGCGGTGCGTCACGCGTTCCGACAACCCGACACGCTCGAGACTGTCCTGCGCACGACGGCGGCGTTCCTCCCTGGAAAGGCCGCGATACAGTAGCGGCAGCTCGACGTTTTCCTGCGCGGTTAATGACGGAATAAGGTGAAAACCCTGAAAGACAAACCCTATCTGTTGACCGCGCACCCGCGCACGGTGGCTCTCCGCACAGCGTGACATATCCCGCCCTGCCAAGCGGTAGCTTCCGCAACCGGGGACATCCAGACAACCGAGGATGTTCATCAGCGTCGATTTACCCGAGCCGGAGCGCCCGATGACCGCGACAAATTCACCGTCGTTGATGGTGAGTGTCACGTCGTCCAGCGCGCGCACCTCTCCCGCTGCGGTGTGATAGTATTTACAAACATTGCGTAATGAGATCAGTTCCATCAGCCGCTCGCCTCCCGCGCTAGTATACCCGAAAACCTATGCTTTTTTTCTTGACTTTTGCGGTATCTGCGATATAATGGACGACAGAGGTGAGATTATGCGTTGTTATTACAAGTCGTTATTGAAAAAACTTCCCCTGGAAAAGGAAGGCGTTGACTTTTTCGAGGAAGTGGGAAACCGTATTTTTGATAAGCACGCAGATGCTTTACAGCAAGCTGTGGAGTCGTATTACGCCAACAACTTTGAAAAGGAACCGGTCGAGGCGATCATCGACCCGTTGGCCGCCGACTTAGCCGTGTCGCCGTACACCCTGTATTTTGTACTGGTCGCGTGTGCAAGCCAACGTATGGCGGAGGAATATGAACGCCGCGGCTACGAGGCCTGCTTGTTTGAAGATTTTTTGCGTGATCTTGCCTGCAAGGTCGGTGAATGTCACCGATGGTACGGTGAATGGGGTCTCACCAAGTTCATTTATTGGTATCCCTTGTTTTTCAAGCTGGAGATATTTGCTCTGGGGCGCCTGCAATATCAGCCGTATAAACGTCCCAACGCCAAGCTCCCCATCGACGTGGGCGGTCATAGCATCCAACCCGAGGATATGGTCTATTTCATTCACATCCCCGGTCTTGGTCCGCTGACCGAAGAGCTTCGGATGGACAGCTATCGCCGTGCGTATGCGTTTTTCAAAGAGGAGCTGAAGGGGCGCCCCTTCGTGCTTTTCTGTAATTCGTGGATGCTGTATGAGCGCAATCGTGAATTTATGAAGCCCACCTCTAACATCGTAGGCTTTATGAACGATTTTAAGATCGTAAGGAGCTTTGAATCGCCTGCGCAAAAGTATTGGTGGGTGTTCGATCGCCCGTACGAGGGCGATGCCTCGGTGCTCCCGCGGGATACCTCGTTGCGCCGCCGATTGGCGGAGTGGTTGGAAAACGGCGGTGTCCCCGGAGGCGGTGAAGGATATTTCCTGTTTGACGGTGAGCATATCATCAACGATTAAAAGGGAAAGGCGATTATCTCTGTGCGCACACGCTGAAAAGCGTGGCTTTGAGGTATCCTGCGACGACTGTGAATTGTCAATTTAAGAGTTGACATTTTAAGAATAGCCGTGTAAGACAAAAAACGGAGAGTGAATGGAGATACAAAAACACCAACCAAGGTGTTTTTGTATTTCCATTTTTATTGCAGGTAAAAACCACGGGCACTTCCGGCGGTATAACAAAGCGCCCGCGATCGGATGATCGCGGGCGCTTTGTTACTTGTGGGAAGCAGCTTACTTGAGTTCGACCTTCGCGCCGGCTTCTTCCAGCTTCTTCTTGATGTCCTCGGCCTCGTCCTTGCCGGCACCTTCCTTGACAGCCTTCGGAGCACCATCGACCAAATCCTTCGCCTCTTTCAGGCCCAGACCGGTGATCTCGCGGACGACCTTGATAACGTTGATCTTGTTGGGGCCGACTTCCGCCAGGATGACGTCGAAATCGGTCTTCTCTTCAGCAGCCGTAGCCGGGGCAGCACCGCCGGCCATAACAGCCACGGGAGCAGCAGCGGAAACGCCGAACTCCTCTTCGATAGCCTTGACGAGCTCGTTGAGCTCCAGAACAGTCAGAGTCTTGATCTCTTCTACGAGATTGGTAATCTTTTCAGACATGAGTAATACCTCCGTTATTATTTTTCTTTTTAAAATCAGATGCCACGGCGTTTCTTACGCTTCGGCGGATGCAGCCTCGCCCTTCTGCTCTGCAACAGCGTTCAGAGCGCGAGCCAGACCGGCGATGGTAGCATTCAAGCCACCCAGGAACATAGCGAGAAGCACTTCTCTCGGCGGAACCTTGGACAGCTCCTTGATGGTTTCGGCGGATACCACCTTACCCTCGAAGAAACCGGCCTTGATCTGGAACTTTTCGTTCTTCTCCGCGTACTCGCAAAGCACCTTCGCAGCTGCCAGTTCGTCTTCGGCACACGTGGCGAGAGCGGTAGAACCCTCCAGCACGCTCTTCAGATCACCGTAACCGGCCTTGTCGGCGGCGCGACCCAGTAGCGTGTTTTTCACGACCGCATACTCGACGCCTGCCTCACGCAGCTTGCGGCGCAACACGGTGTCATCCGCCACCGTGATACCCTCATAGCTGACAACCACACCGGACTTCGCTGCGGTCAGCTTTTCCGTGAGGTTTGCCACCAGCTGCTGCTTCTCCTGCAATACTTTCTCACTCGGCATATTGTTGTTTCACCTCCCGAAATTGTGAATCATTATGCCGTTATTCCAGAAAAAACGCCTTTTCTGCAAACCACAGAAAAGGCGTTAATACACAAGAAATTCATTGTGCATTCGACCTCGGCGGGCGGCAAGCCGTTAGACACTCACAGAGTGTACCCGCTGTCTGTGGAAGAACAGCAAAATAGATTATAGCAGACTCCCAAGAAAAAATCAAGTATTTTTTCTTAGCCAACCTTGCTGGGGTTGATCTTTACGCCGGGGCCCATCGTGGACGCCACAACGCAGGAGCGGATGTACTGACCCTTAGCGGCAGCGGGCTTCGCACGGACGATGGCGCCCAGCAGTGCCTCAAAGTTCTCCTGCAGCTTCTCAACGCCGAAGGAAACCTTGCCGATGGGGCAGTGGATGATATTGGTCTTATCCAGACGATACTCAATCTTACCGGCTTTCGCATCGGTAACCGCTTTCGCAACGTCCGGGGTGACCGTACCGGCCTTCGGGTTGGGCATCAGACCGCGGGGGCCGAGCACCTTACCCAGACGACCGACCAGACCCATCATATCGGGGCTGGCGATAACCACGTCGAAATCCATCCAGCCGCCGTTAATCTTCGCAACCAGATCGTCACCACCGACATAATCGGCACCCGCATCCAGAGCGGCCTGATGCTTATCTTCCTTAGCGAAGACCAGCACGCGCAACTTCTTACCGGTACCATGCGGCAACACGACAGCACCGCGCACCTGCTGATCGGCGTGACGGCTGTCAACGCCCAGCTTGACGTGGACTTCCACGGTCTCGTCAAATTTGGCCTTGCCGGTCTTTACGGCAATGTCCAGAGCTTCCGCCACATCATACAGTGTGGCGCGGTCGATCAGCTTAGCACTGTCGACATATTTCTTACCATGTTTCATTGGTTCTTTTCCTCCCTGTTAGTTACCATCCAAACGGCGTATGCCGCGGTTGGCCTGAGTGGTAAAATCGGAATGGTTGTTGTTCCTCCCACCCGGAACACAGAATCAGTCGACAACTTCGATACCCATACTGCGCGCCGTACCGGCCACCATGCTCATAGCGGCTTCGATGCTGGCAGCGTTCAGGTCGGGCATTTTGGTTTCGGCGATCTTACGGACCTGTTCCTTGGTAATCTTGGCAACCTTCGTCTTGTTCGGAACGCCGGAAGCGGTCTCAATGCCGCAGGCCTTCTTAATAAGAACGGCTGCCGGAGGGGTCTTGGTTACAAAGGTGAACGAACGGTCGGCGTACACGGTGATGATGACGGGAATGATAAGACCCACATCGTTCTTCGTACGCTCGTTGAACTCCTTTGTGAACGCCATAATGTTTACGCCGTGCTGACCGAGGGCCGGTCCAACAGGGGGCGCCGGCGTGGCTTTGCCAGCCGGAATCTGCAGTTTAATGTACCCGGAAATCTTTTGAGCCATTTTTCTTGCACCTCCAAAAATTGTGGTAAGGCGGTACTCAGTCACGCACAGCGTGCCGGCACCTCCCACAGTCGGAAACGTGTCCGACGCACAGGAAAAGGGCGATTGCCCATCACCTCAAACGTTTGCGGAGTAACGACAGTTACTCCATAAGCTCCGCCTGATCCAGCTCCAGCTCGACAGGGGTTTCCCGACCGAACATCGAAACCGTAACGCGGACTCTGTTCTTCTCCACGTCGAGCTCGTCTACACGACCGCTGAAGTTTTCCAGCGGACCGTCGATAATGCGTACCATATCGCCGACCGTGTAGTTGATCTCGACCGGATGCTTTTCAACACCAAGCGCCGCCACTTCCTCATCGGTCAGCGGGGTGGGCTTGCCGTTGGGGCCGACGAACCCGGTGCAACCGCGCACGTTGCGCACGACATACCACGATTCGTCGGTCATGACCATTTTCACGAGAACATAGCCCGGAAAGATCTTCCGTTCGACTTCGCGCTTCTGGCCATCTTTGATCTCGATGACGGTCTCCGTCGGGATCGAGATCTCGTGGATCCACTCGTGGAGCTTACGGTTTTCCACGATCTTCTCCAGATTAGTGGCTACTTTGTTCTCATAAGCAGAATAGGTGTGGATGACATACCATTTCGCTTCGTCTGCCATAGATCCTCCCTCCCGATCAAACCAGAAGATCGATCAGCGCACCGAGGCCGAGGTCGATCAGGCAGATGATGACGCCCATGATCGCGCACATCACCAGCGTGACAGCCGTGTTACGGGTCGTAGCCGCAACGGTGGGCCAGGTGATCTTGCGGAACTCGCCTTTCAGATCGCGGAGAAATTTGCCGCCCTTTTCGGTGGTTTTATCCGCCTCACCGGTCTTCTTCATACGAATCTTACCGACGATGAACATCACGAGACCGGCGATCACGAGGATCACGCCGATGAAGAAAGCGATCTTCTCACCGGTGATATTCGCCGATGCGAAGAAGCGGGCAATCCAGGCATCCCAACCTAACGCTTTGATGTCACCAAACATCTCAAGGTTGCTGAGGAACGTCACCAGAGCAGAAAGAGCTCCGGCAATCATCAGGATGATACCCCAAAAAAACATCGCTTGCTGCTCCCTTCTGCTGCTTACTTCGTTTCGCGATGCACAGTGTGCTTGCGGCAGAAGCGGCAGTACTTGTTCATTTCCAGTCTGTCCGGATCGTTCTTCTTGTTCTTCATAGTGTTGTAGTTGCGCTGCTTGCATTCCGTGCAGGCCAGGGTGATCTTAACTCTCATAACGGCACCTCCGATATTTCCCAAACGGGTTTTTTGAGCCTCCCTCAGGGACTGCGCACCGCTGAAAAAACGGCACAAAAAAACAAGCCCCTTTTGAGGTGCTTATACTATACCATAGTTTTTTGGCAAGGTCAACCCTTTTTTGAAAATTTTTAAAGTTTCGTTCGGGGGCACCCGCTCGGTGTTGGTACGTTCTTCGGCGAGAAGGCGTTTGATCTCCCCCACTGTTTCGGCGGTAATGCTCATTCCCGCACATTATGGAGGTGCATTGCCCGCATCCGTTCACGGAACGCGTAATTCTTTTCGATGTTCAGCATATCCTTTCCTCAACATAAGAGAACTCTGAATATTACCATATCACGCTTTTACTATCGCCACAACCGATATTCGACGAATTGCGGAAATATGACAGCTTTACGGTCGTGGCTTTGGACAGAATACGGCGACGCGTTTGATAAAAAACTTTTTTGACGCATATACTCCTATTGTTGTAGGTGTTACAATGATGTGTGACAAAAGATAAAAAAGAGTAGCGAATAGGAG
>CAYYDD010000068.1:0-7848 GCA_964470515.1 uncultured Eubacteriales bacterium
GGAAGGGATTCGAACCCTTGGCTCTTTCGAGTCACTGGTTTTCAAGACCAGCTCCATAAACCGCTCGGACACCTCTCCGTATCGCGACGGTATTGATTTTATCATTTTTAGCACACAATGTCAACACCAAAAATCAACTTGACACAAATTTTTCAGTTCAAAATGTTATTTCAGCACCTCAAGCAGTTGCAGCGGATTGTCCAGCAGCACCTCGGCTCCCGCTTTTTTCAGTTCTTCCCGCCCGCGGAAGCCCCAGCAGGCTCCGCAACAAACCAGTCCGGCGTTATGCGCCGTGAGAACATCCACGTCCGAGTCACCGACAAACAGTGTGTCATCCCGGTCAGCACCGCAATCACGAAGTGCCGTTTCCACCACCTGAGGATGCGGCTTATTCGGGCGCTCCGACACACTGCCGTACACACAGCACATCCCGTAATCGCCGAAAAACTTTTCCGCCAGCCGACGCGCCTGCGCCTCGGCCTTGTTGGTCACGATACCCATACGGATACCGCGCTCCTTCAGATGATCGAGCAGCTTCATCACACCGTTGTACGGAGCGGTCTTGACATCCAGATGCCCGTCGTACAGTGCCACGAAACGCTCATACGCGGCATCCAGCTCGGTTTCCGACAACGTACCGCCGAACGCGCGTTCTACCAGCTTGCGGATGCCGTTCCCGACAAATTGATGATACGCATCGCGGTTGTGAAGGGGACTGCCGTCAGCGTTTCCTCTGCCCCACTCGGTCAGTACTTGCTCCGAGGCCCAGGCAAGATCATCAATAGTATCGATCAACGTGCCGTCCAGATCAAACAAAACCGTTGTGATTTTTTGCATAATGCTGCTCCTATCGTTTCTTCTTGTGCCGCTGGCACCAGCTTACCGCATACCACATGAGGCACGCAACGGCGATGACACCGACAACTGCGGTGCAAATGCCCCACAGAGGATCGGCCAGCTTGATCTTCATCCACAGCCGATCCATATTGGCACTGGTCTCGGCCGGAAGCGTCAGGAACACCTCGGTCTTGGCCAGCACCTCCTCCGGCGGGTAGAAATTCTCGTTCTCGCCGATCACCGGGTCAAGCAATGCCTGCGCCTCGGTATGCGGCGTGGAATAACCGATATACTCGGCGTTCATCAGCGCGATATCCGTGCGGCACAGAAAGTTGATATACTTCTCTGCTTCCGCGATATGCGGCGAGTTCGACGGCACGCACAAGGCATCCACAAAGCGGTTGGTGCCGCTTTCCGGGACGAAGAAATCAATGCTCGGGTTTCCCTCTTCCTCGTCCATCATAATGAGGCCGTCTCCCGAATAATACGGGGCGATCCAGCCTTCCTCGTTTATCATCTTATCGAAGACCTGATCCATCACATACTGATGCAGCAACGGCTTTTGCTCGACCAGCGCCTCATACGCGGCCTGCCAGTGTGCAGGATCCGTGGTATTCATCGAATATCCGCACTTGTTCAGCGCAATACCGAACGCATCACGCTGATTGTCAAACATAAAGATGCGACCGCTGTACTGTTCATTCCACAAAAGATCCCAACCCTGCTTGAGATCCTCTTCATCCACATATTTCGTGTTGTAAAAGATACCGACTGTGCCCCACGTATACGGCACGGAATAGGCGTTTTCGGGGTCGTATTCGGGGTTTTTCAGCGAGTCACCGATATACTGAAAATTCGGGATATTCTCGAAGTTCAGCTTAGCGAGCATCCCCTCTTCGATCAGCTTGCCCACCATATAATCCGACGGCACAATCACGTCGTACGTCGCCGCGCCGGTGGACAACACTGCGTACATACTCTCATTATCCGTAAAATTCTTGTAATTGATACGGATACCGGTCTCCTCCGTGAACATATCGTTCACAGCCGGGTCGATGTATTCGCCCCAGTTATACACGTTCAGCGTGACGGTCTCCTCCGCCGACACTGGGACAGCCAGTATGCACACCAGTAGCGCGGCCAATATCAACAGGCAGGTGAGTTTTTTCATACGACTCCCCTCCCTTACGATGCGCGGCGCTTGTCTTTCGGCGCCGAACGCATTTGTAGCACGTTGACAAGAATAAGCAGGATGAGCACGGCACCGAACATTAGGGTAGACAGCGCATTGATCTCCGGGGTAACGCGGCGCTTCACCATCGCATAGATCGTCACAGACAGGTTCTGTGCCGAGGCTCCCGAGGTGAACAGGCTGATAACAAAATCATCCAGCGACATCGTGAACGCCATCAGTGCACCGGTGATAATACCGGGTATGATCTGCGGCAACACCGCGCGTACGAAGGCCGTGAACGGATGACAGCCGAGATCCACCGCCGCCTCGTACAGATGCGGGTCGAGCTGACGCAGCTTGGGCATCACCTGCAACACCACATACGGGATACAGAAGGTGATATGCGACAGCAACAGCGGTACGTAGCCGGGCTGCAGAATGCCGGTCGTCTGATAAATGAACACGAACAGTAGCATCAGCGCGATACCGGTCACAATCTCGGGGTTGACCATCGGCAGGTTATTGACCGCCAACAGTACACGACGCAGCTTCGCGTTCACACTGCGGATACCGATGGCCGCAGCAGTGCCGATGACCGTCGACACGACGGTGGCGATTACCGCGATGGACAGCGTGACACCCAGTGCTGACAGGATCTCCTCATTCTGGAACAAGGACTCATACCAGCGCAACGAAAAGCCGTTCCAGACCACACGGCTCTTGGAATCGTTGAACGAGAAGATGATGAGTACCACGATGGGCGCGTAGAGGAACGAGAAAATAAGCGCATTATAAATACGGGAGAGTGTTTTCATACGGCTTCCTCCTCTCCCTGCTTATCCGCCATACCGGTGATAGCCATACACAACAGAATAAGCACCATCAGCACCAGTGACAAGGTGGCACCGACGTGATAATCCGCGCCCTGACCGATAAACATCGTTTCAATGGTGTCGCCAATCATCAGTGTTTTACTGCCTCCGAGCAGCTTGGTGATAACGAAAGTGCTCACCGCAGGCACGAATACCATCGTAATGCCGCTGAGCATACCCGGCACCGACAGCGGCAGGATGACCCGCCCGAACACCTGAAATACGTTCGAGCCGAGATCCTGTGCCGCTTCAATGACGCTGTTGTCGATCTTTACCATCACGGAATACAGAGGCAACACCATAAACGGCAGGAAATTATATACCATACCCAACACAACCGCACCGTTGGTGTTGATAAGTGCTAACGACTGACCGTCCGCCAGCAGACCCACAGCGCGAAGCAGTTGATTGATAAAGCCGTTATTCTCCAGCAGCGACATCCATGCATAGGTACGCAGCAGGAAGTTCATCCACATCGGCAGCATAATGATGAGCACCATCGTCTGCTGCACACGACCCTTGGCTCTCGAAATATTGTACGCAAGCGGAAATGCCAGCACCAGACAGATAAGCGTAGCGATCGCACCGAGAAAGATGGACAAGCCGAACGTACCGGCATATTCCACGATAGACGACAGATTGGACAGCGTAAACTGCCCATTGGTATCGGTGAAGCAAAACCACAGCACAATGCCGAGCGGAATCACCGTGAACAGCACCATCCACAGCGTGAACGGTGCCGCGGCGGTCTTGGAACGCATCATTCCTCTACCTCCGCCGTATCCTCGGTCAGATCGATCTCCGGATTGCCCAGCTCGTCGAACTCATCCGAATACGAGCTGTAATCGCCGAACTGATCGGAATACTCCGACTTCTTCATAATATGGATATCCTCGGGATTCAGAACGATACCGATGACCGAATCCACCGGGTAATAATCGGTGGTCTGGATCATCCATTTAAAGCCCTTGAAATCTACGATGGTCTCAAAATGTACGCCTTTAAAGGTCACCGCTGTCACAGTGCCCGTCAGGTGTCCCTCGTTGACGGGGACGATATCAATATCCTCCGGACGAATGACAACGTCCACCGGCTCATCCTTATCAAACCCGGTATCCAGACAACGGAACTTACGGCCGAAGAATTCCACCAGATAGTCCTCGTGCATAATACCGTCCAGAATATTACTCTCGCCGATGAAATCCGCCACGAAGGCGTTTTCCGGCTCGTTATAGATATCCTGCGGGGTGCCGATCTGCTGGATACGGCCGGCATCCATCACGACGACGGTATCCGACATCGACAGTGCTTCTTCCTGATCGTGTGTTACGTAAATAAACGTGATGCCCAGGTTTTTCTGGATATTCTTCAGCTCCACCTGCATATCCTTGCGGAGCTTCAGATCCAGCGCGGCCAGCGGCTCATCCAGCAGCAACACGCGCGGATTGTTCGCCAGTGCACGGGCAATAGCTACACGCTGTTGCTGACCGCCGGACAGTGTGTCAATACGACGCTCGTTAAAGCCCACCAGATTGACGAGCTTCAGCATACGATCCACCGTTTCGCGGATCTCCTGCTTGTTCTTGCGTTGGACCTTCATACCGAACGCCACGTTTTCTTCCACATTCAGGTGCGGAAACAACGCGTAACGCTGGAAAATGGTGTTGACGGGTCGCTTGTACGGAGGCAGTGCCGCCATATCCTTGCCGTCAAAAAAAACACTACCGCTGTCGGGTGTGACGAAACCGCCGATGATTCTCAGCGTTGTAGTCTTGCCGCAGCCGGACGGCCCCAGCAGTGTGACAAATTCTCCGTCGGAGATGTTGAGATCCAGACCGCTCAACACCTGCTCCCCGTCAAAAGAAACGGTAATGTTCTTCAATTTGATGATTTCTTTGTTCGTGTGCATAACAGCATCCCCCTTTGCGGTGTATATACGGTCGTTGCCGTATACGGTAGTTTCCCCGCGTGTGCCTCCGGCCACCACGGAGTGAAACCGTGATACTTTGAGCAGCGCCCTCCGCAAAGGGTTTTTCACAGCCGTCAATATCCTGCGACTGCGGCGATGCCTCATATCACCTCAAAAAAATAATAGATGCGTGTCCGCCGCAGCAATGCGCAGTGGACAACGAATAAACTATATATGTTTTACAAGCAAAAGTCAAGGTATTTTCTGAAATTTCAGAAAATACCTTAATTTTCGTCAATATTTGACGGCACTTCGGCTGAAAAGCACGGTTTTCCGTCCGTTTTCTACGGTTTTCGCCATCGTCATTTCCCCTCGCCCTTGATGGCGCGCCAATAGTCCGCAAACGCTTTTTCGGATTTATTCTCCCCCGGCACGTAGTACACTCTGTCCTTGATATCATCGGGCAAATACTGCTGCGCTACCCAGTGATTCGGAAACACGTGCGGATACTTGTAATGCTGACCCTTTACCACGGCATCCTCACCGTCGTAATGCTTGTTCTGCAAATGACGCGGCGGCGGTGCCGTGTGCCCGGCCCCGATATCCGCCATCGCTGCGGCGATGGCATCGTGCCCGGAATTGGATTTCGGCGCGGTCGCCACCAGAATGACCGCGTCCGCGAGCGGCAGACGCGCCTCCGGCAGACCGACCTGCAACGCGCTGTCCACCGCAGCCTTGACGATGGGCAGGATCATCGGATACGCCAGCCCCACGTCCTCCGCCGCACACACCAGCAAGCGGCGGCAGACCGACGGCAGATCGCCCGCAGAGAGCAGCCGTGCTAAGTAGTATATCGCCGCATCCGGATCGGAGCCGCGCAGCGATTTCTGGAAAGCGGAAAGCATATCGTAATGCTCATCACCGTCGCGGTCATACCGCATCGCGCTCTTTTGCGACAGCTCGGCGGACGTTTCCTTCGTCACGTGCAGTACGCCGTCCTCATCCGGCTTGGTGGCCAGAACGCACAGCTCCACCGCGTTCATCGATTTGCGAACGTCACCGCCGCATGCGGTCGCGATACACGCGGCAACGCCCTCACCGACGGTGATGGTCAAGCCCTGCTCCGCAGCCATAAAGTCAAACGCACGCTGTACGGCACGTTCCACCTCAGCGGGCTCCACCGTTTTGAATTCGAACACGGTAGAACGGCTCAAAATGGCGTTGTACACGTAAAAATACGGGTTTTCCGTAGTAGAGGCGATCAGCGTGATCTTGCCGTTTTCGATGTGCTCCAGCAAGGTCTGCTGTTGCTTTTTATTGAAATACTGGATCTCATCCAGATACAGCAGGATACCGTTGGCACCGGCCAGCGTATCCACCTCATCCACCACCGCGCGGATATCCGCCGTGGAGGCCGTAGTACCATTCAAGCGGTGCAGACGCATTGAGGTACGGGTAGCAATGATGCTTGCCAGTGTGGTCTTACCCACGCCGGAAGGTCCGTAAAATATCAAATTGGGAATATTACCCGATTCGATAATGGTGCGCAACGCCTTACCGGGAGCCAGCAAATGCTGCTGTCCCACCATTTCATCTAGTTCTCTCGGGCGCATCCGATCCGCTAAAGGAGCCATCGTCCTCACCGCTTTCGTATCATATGACACTATCATACGCTTTTTTCGGGAAATATGCAAGCGAATGTCGAAATTTTCCGCATTGACAGTACCGCATACCGCGTGATACACTGATATCAAAGGATGTGATGATCGTGACGAAGAAAGAACGCGCACTGCTTGCAGTGAGGCGATTAATAGAGCGTTATCCTATGGCGGAATGCTCATTAGAGTCCGAAGATGCGTTTCAGCTGTTGGTCGCTACCCGCTTGTCGGCGCAATGCACCGATGCCCGTGTCAATCTGGTAACACCCGCGCTGTTTGAGCGTTTCCCCGATGCGGAAGCCTTTGCCGCCGCCACACCGGAGGAGATCGAGCCGTATATCCGTTCCTGCGGATTATACAAAACCAAAGCCCGCGATCTCGCTGCGATGGCGCGTATGCTGCTTGATACCTACGACGGACGGGTGCCGGATACCATTGAAGAATTGACCATCCTGCCCGGCGTGGGCCGCAAGACCGCCAATCTCATTTGCGGCGACGTGTACGGGATGCCCGGTGCGGTGGTTACAGATACGCATTGCATTCGCATCACCAATCGTCTGGGCTTATCCACCGGCACCGATCCGCGCCGTGTAGAGGATCAGTTGCGTACATTATTGCCTCCGGAGGAAAGCAACGATTTCTGCCACCGCTTGGTGCTGTTCGGACGCGATGTCTGCACCGCCCGCTCACCTAAATGCGGTGCTTGCCCGCTCAGCGACTGCTGCCTGTCAAAAGCCGGCGATTAATTCGCTGATATAGCGGCACCGCCAATATCCCCAATCCGCCCCACAGCACACTGTAAAGCAAACAGACTTGTCCGCAGATATTACCGAACATATGGCTGTAATCCCATACATTCAGCTTCCACCGCAGATTGAGCAGACAACCGCTCAGAAATTCCGCGACGGTCACGACCGCAGAGCAGGCCGTCCCCACCGCCAGTATACCGCGGTGCCACACGCGCCCGCCGATCCTGCCGATTAGATGAAAGCACGTACCTCCGAGGAAAAACATCGACCAATGGCTGTATCCGCGCCACAGCAGCTCAATCAGGTTATAGCCAAGTCCGCCAATGGCAAACAAGCTGACAAAACACACGCATTTGCGCTTCACCGTACCACCCCGTTCGGTAACAGTGTGTCCGAACAAGTAACCAGTATACAAACAGGTATCAAGTGATAGGCGCTTGCTACCTGTTGTTATAAAGGGAAAGCCGCTGAAGGGAGACGTTGTGTCAGGAAGCGATTATTAAAAGACAAACACCACGCTGTATTACCGAATTTGTATTACAGCGTGGTGTTTTGTTACGTAAGTATTTGTTTTAAGAGTTCGGTGGCGGGCGGATCGGTGGGATCGTTTGTGCCCAGCTTGCCGCGGAAGGCATCGGCAAGGATGGAT
>CAYYDD010000069.1:0-7388 GCA_964470515.1 uncultured Eubacteriales bacterium
ATCAGTCGGCTCGTACATATCCATCGCAAACAGATACAACCGTACAATGTAATCGAATCCGTACAGCACCACCGCCCCGGTCAGCCAACCCGAACGCTTTTTGCTGAATAACCAGCACAGCAGATAGGCAATGAGCAGTAGCACTACACACGCACCGCACACAATCTGTATGTACAGAGGCCACTCCAGCTCATAGGCGAGTATACCCAGCACCGACACAACCTCGGGGATCGCCGCCACTACCACAAACGCCATATTTTGATATTGAAGTGCCCACGTCAGATTGACTCGGATGAGGATCCACCCCAAATTGACGACCGTCATCACGATCATCAGCAGTAGTGCCGACCGCGCCAAGCTATAGTGTCGTTCGTACTTTTTACGAAGCTCCATATCCGTTCAACATCCTTTCAGGCCGTTAAATGCTCGATCAAAATTTTTACGCCGATACCGATCAGCACCAACCCACCGGCGATCTCCGCCTGCTTGCCGTACCGACTGCCGGTACGGCAACCGAGCTGTACACCAAACAAGCAGATCACAAAGGTGATCGCCGCGATCACCGCACAACAAACCAAATAGCCGTACCACGGTGCCAGCAGCCCTGTGCGGCCAAGTGCCATCGTCACGCCGACGGCCATCGCGTCAATACTGGTCGCCAATGCCATCATCAGCAGCGTGCTCCAGCTTGACGGGTCGCCGTGGTGCTCTTCCTCGTCCTCGTGAAAGACCTCCCACAGCATCTTACCGCCGATGAACGCGAGCAGCCCGAACGCCACCCAGTGATCGAACGCCACAATCTGTTCGGCAAACAGCCCCGCTATCCAATAGCCGATCATCGGCATAATGCCCTGAAACACGCCGAACGCACCCGCGATACGGCTGGTCATTTTGGCATTGGCACAGCCCAGCAAGATCCCGTTGCTGATGGATACCGCAAACGCATCCATCGCCAAGCCAATAGCGATGAGTAATAAGGTTAACCAGTCCATTTTATACCTCCAGAGTCTCTGACGAATAATAATACCGTTAATTTTCGGCAAGTCTTACGCACACGCTCATTCTCTTTTCAAGCAGTATACCAAATTTTGAAATAAAATGCAATCCCATTAACAATTCCTGTAGAAACTATGTATGATATCACAAAGATACGGCAATTTTTACTCAAAATTGCCGCATACTAGTATAATTTTGACGGATGGTCAGCAGTTATGGCTGATTCCGCCGTGCACAAACGGTTTTCTCTATACAGCCAGTCCGTCCCCTTTCGTGTACATACCTATATCTACCCTCCGCACGGTGAGCTGTTCCTCGCATACCAAAACAGGAGACGAAACACCGCCCCTACGTACCCTATCCTGATTTGCACAAGCCCAAACCCACCCCGGCCGGTTCGTTTTCTTCCGTTACGGATGCTCGCCGCCGGTCAGTTTCACCGTCATCAGTGTCAGTTTATCCGGTTCGGGCAGCTCAGGCACCTTGCCGCTACGCAGGAATACCGTGCGGTATTCGCGCGGGGTCATCCCCGTTTTGAGCTTGAACACACGCGAGAAATAGTTATAGTCCGAAATACCGCAGTTGCCCGCGATCTCGGAGATATTGTACTTCGGGTCCTTTAAGTACTTACACGCCAGCACGATGCGCTTTTGCAGGATGAACTTGCCGATGGCCATATTCACGTTCTTTTCCGCACAGCGGTTGAGCGTGGAGACACTCACCGACAGCTCCCGCGCAATCTCGGACACCGGCAGCTTTTCACGCAGATTTTCGTCGATGTACACTTGCGCACGTTGCCACAGATCGTCGCGGTTGCGCTGGATGAGCTTTTGCAGTAGCAGATGCTCGATGCATATCTGTAAAATATCGCACATCGCCGCAATGCAGGAGCGCGACGTGGGAATCAACTGGAAAAACTGATGGTTCAGCACCGACATATCGCGGATAAAATGGCGGCAATTCTCGTACACCGTATTCCACTGCGAGCCGAGCGAGGTCTGGTCATCCAGCAGGTGCCCCAGCACCACGTAGCCCAGGATTTCATCGCCGCGCTGCCCGGATTTGATGGGCACGCACACCTCGATAAGCCCCGCGTGACACTGGTACACGCACAGCTTCCCCGTATCCTTGGCCTGACGAAAGCCGTACATATCGCACGCCTCACATTTGGACTTACCCACCGCCGTGGACTGGATGTGCTGACAAAACGCGTTTCCCTGCGCCGGATAGCGCAGCAGTGCGCGATACTCCGGGTCAAACAGCGCACACTGGTGCCCCGTGATGAGATAGATATCCTTAAAGATCTTTTGTATCTCGTTTAGTTCAAAAAAGAGATTCTGCACCACGTTCTCACCCCAAAACCCTGCACAAACATTTCATTTTGAATAAAAAATGCTAGTTTTCAAGTACATTGTACTATTATATTTTGTAAAAGTCAAGTACAATGAACATAAAGAAGTTTGAAAGGAGAACGATCTAATGGACGGTAAAACAAAATGGTATTTCCCGGACGGCGAGATTCCCCCGATGGGCGACGATCCCGAGGTCTACGGCCACGAATCGCTGATCGTGCTGAATCCCAACGATGAGGAAGCGCACGTGAAGCTGTGTATGTACTGGACGGACCGCGACCCCGTATGGGGCGAGACGATGACCGTAGGCGCGAAGCGCGTCAAGGGTCTGCGCGCGACGGAGAAAAAGGATTTCCTGGGCGAGGTGCCCAACGCAGGCGAGCAATACGCCCTGCTGCTGGAAAGCGACGTGCCGATCGTTGTCCAGTACGGCCGGTTGGACGTGCGCCAGACGAATATGGCGTTCTACACCACCAGCGGTTATTCTGTGTAAAGTAAAATTTTATAAAAAGAAAGGTAGGAATCAGTATGTCCCGCATTTGCATCCCCGATCACGAATACCAGGAGCGCGTAAAGCGCTGCGCCGAGCTCGTAGCCAAGAAGGGCTACGATATCTTCCTCGTCAACTCCAACGAGGCTGACTACGCCAACGTGCGTTACTTCAGCAACTTCTGGCCGCTGTTTGAGCGCGCCGGTGTGGCCATCACCCCCACGGGAAAGGCTGCCCTGCTGGTCGGTCCAGAGAGCACCATCTTCTCCGCTGACCGTAGCAAGATCGAAAAGATCTACACGATGCTCGCCTACCGCGAGTCCGCTGACCCGGCGTATCCCGAGCTGTCTCCCGTCGAGTACGACGAGGTGTTCCGCGATATGGGCGTGACCGGCAAACACATCAAGATCGCCGTCGGCAGCTTCCTCGACACGAGCTGCGAGATGATGCGTCACCTGAAGGCCGCGTATCCCGAGGCTGAGATCATCGAGGATAAGGAGATTATGGTCTCTCTGCGCCAGATCAAGTCCGAGAACGAGCTGGCCTGCATCCGCGAAGGCTTCCGTATCGTCGAGTTGGCTACGCAGGAGGTCATCAAAAACCTGCGCCCCGGCGTGACCGAGCTGGCTATGGTCGGTATCGCGCAGCGCGTGATCTATGAGAACGGTGCCGAGTACGAGGGTCTGCCGATGTACGTGTTCAGCGAGGCTTCCACCCGCCACGCCATCTCCCGTCCCAGCTACCGTACGCTCGGCAAGGGCGATATCATTCAGCTGAATCTCTCCGCCAAGATCGACGGTTACTCTCCCTCCATCGGTCTGCCGGTCTGCCTCGGCAAGCTGACGGATGAGAAGCGCCGCTACGTGGAGTTCTGCCTGCAGGCTCACAACTGGACGGTCGATCAGATCAAGGCCGGCGTGATGGCGTCCGACGTCGCCAAGGGCTTCTACAAGCTGTACTGCGACAACGGCTACAAGGATGCGTACGTCTACGGTCCCTGCCACGGCACCGGTATGATTGAGGTCGAGGCTCCCTGGATGGAGACCACCTCCGATTACGTCCTGCAACCCAATATGACTTTCCAGGTCGATACCTTCATCTCCGGCCCGACCTTCGGCCTGCGCTGGGAAAAGGGTATCGTCGTGACCGAGAACGGTTGCGAGTCCACCGGTGGCAACATCGGCAAAATCTACGAACTGGATGTGTGATCTATGCGCTATGAATTGATGTTCCCGAAGCAGCTTGCCGCTGCCAAGGAAAAGAACGTGCCGTTTCTGTTCCCGGTCGGCACGCTGGAATACCACGGTCCTCACTGCTCCTACGGCTGTGACGGTCTGATCGCCGAGGGTCTCGCCAAACGCATTGAAAAGGAGCGCGAGGTCGTCATCCTTCCCACGTTTTGGTACGGCACCTCCGGCTACGCGGTCGCCGGCCCCGAAAAGGGCACCGTGACCGCCAGTGCCGAGGTTCTCACCAACACCTTTAAAGACATTTTCCTCTCGTTCCTTGAGGGCGGTGTGCACAACATCGTGGTGATGATCCATCACCAGTACGAACAGGAAAGCTATATGCCGCTGACACTGGCCGCCGCCTCCGGTGCCAAATACGCCACGATGGAGTATCTGGAAAACACCCGCGGCCGCGGCTGGTGGGGTGACAATTCCTGTGCCGAGTATTACAACAACCTCGACACGGGCGACAACCCGTTCCAGTGGATCCGCGTGATACCGTGTATGAGCACCGCAGTGCAGAACGCCACGGGCTACGACCACGCCGGCCGGTACGAGGCGTCGTTGCAGGCGGCTCTGTACCCGGAGACCGTCAATCTGGCGGACATCGATCTGTCGGATGAGTGGTTTATCCAGAGTGCCCGCGAAGCCAGTGCCGAATACGGCGAGAAGATGGCTCAACTCAGCGTGGAAGCGCTGATCGAGCGTATCTGGAGCACGGAGGGCTAACACCAATGGACACTGCTTTTCTCCCCGCAGGAAAGAAGGGGGCGACGTACCCCCATTTCCCTGCCCCGGCGTTCGCCGTTATCTGGCGCAACTGGGGTCTGGTTCCCGTCGATCGCATCGCGAGGGCACTGGATGCTGATGAGAAAACTGTCTGCAAATGGGCAGAACGGATGGGGCTCCCGCCCCATCCGTCTGTTTCTCCGTTGTGGAAGCAGCGCGGTTTTCTCACGGTGATCCGCAACAACTGGAATCTGTGCGATTACGATCAGATCCTCGCACTCACAGGTATGACCGATGAGCATCTGGAATTTACCCTGCGTGAGGATGACTTTATGTGGTACAAGATGGGCTGCTTAAAACCCGTCGTTGAGCGTCCGTCCCTGAAGACGGAATATCCCGCCGCAGTCATCACCCGTCTGGACGAGATCGCCGCGCTGGTGCGCAAGATCAATGCCCCGGCAGACAATGCGTTTGAATTTCTCGCTCCTTATCGCGAGGACTACAAGGGCGAGATCGTGCTCCCGCAGCAGGACGATCTGCGTCTGGTCTATTCCTATTTTGCGCTGTATGCCGATACGCTGGCAGACGATGCTGTCGAATCGTATCCCGACGCCCTGCTTGCCGAGTATGCGGCCAACGGCATCAACGCCATCTGGCTGCAAGCCTTGTTGCGTCAGCTCACTCCCAATCCGTGGGACGATCACGAGGAGGATGCTCGTCTGCGTCCACAGCGCTTGGCGTCCTTGCGTGCACTGGTCAACCGTGCCGCCAAGTACGGCATCGGCGTGTATCTGTACATCAACGAGCCGCGCCCCGAGCCGGACAGCTTCTTTGAAAAATTCCCGCACCTGCGCGGTGCCGAGTACGAGGTCTTCCATTGCCTGTGCACCTCGCTGCCGGAGGTACAGCAGTATCTGGAGGACTCGATGGAATATCTGTTCCGAGAGGTGCCGGGTCTGGCCGGTTACTTCGATATCACCTGTTCCGAGAACTTCACCAACTGCGCTTGCCGCGGCCGCGAACCGCAATCCACCTGCCCGCGTTGCAAGGATGTGCCGCCGCAGGATCTGATAGCGGCTGTCAACAACAGTATGGCGCGCGGTGCCAAGAAGTCCAACCCCAACGCACGCGTCATCGCCCATACGTGGGCGTGGGAGTACACGTGGGACGAGGATGCTATCGCCAAGCACACCGAAGGTCAATACATTCTCGCGGTCAGTGAACGGGATGTTCCGTATGTTCGCGGCGGTGTGGCATCCGCTGTGCGCGATTACTCTATGTCCGTCGTCGGTCCGGGTGCCAATTCCAGCCGTCAGTGGCAGGCCGCACAGAAAAACGGCCATCGCGCCATCGCTAAGGTGCAGATCAACGGTAGCTGGGAGATCAGCTCCCAACCGTATCTTCCGATCTTTGAGCTGATCGGCGAGCATTTGCGAAACGTCAAGGCTATCGGTGTGCGCGATGCGATGCTGACCTGGACGGTCGGCGGCAGTCCGTCACCCATCACACAGTTCGCGTGCGAGTATCTCGACAGCGAGAAGCCTCTGGAAGAGGCACTGGCCGCATTCTTCAAGCAGGAATACGGTACTTCAGCCGATACGGTCGCTGCCGCGGATAAGCAGTTCTGTGCGGCGTTCCGTGAGTACCCGTTCCACATCCGGATGATCTACAACGGCCCGCACACGTTTGGCCCGATGGCTCCGTTCTTTGAGGAACCGACCGGCTGTGCGTCCACGATGATCGGCTTTCCGTACGACGATTTGGACGGCTATCGTGCCTGCTATCCGCGTGAGATCCTGGAGCAGCAGTTCCGTATTCTCTCCGAGGAATGGAAGAAGGGCATCGCGATCCTCGAAGCCAACCCCGATACGAGCGACAAGTACACGGAGCTGTGCCGTATGGCGAAAGCTGCGTATTGCCACTTCACATCGGCCTATAATCACATCCGCTTCATCATCTGCCGCGATAACGGTGACAAAGCGGGTATGAAGGCTACCATCCTCTCCGAGCAGGCGATCGTAACCGAAACGATGCGGCTACGCGCGGAGGATTCGCGTCTCGGATTTGAGGCAAGCAATCAGTATTACTACTCGATGCAGGATCTCGTTGAAAAACAGATCAATTTGGCCTACCTCGCCGACCGCTGCTAACCCCAAAGTAAAAAGACCGCCTCTGAGAGGCGGTCTTTTTGATCGTCAATTATAATCAGCGGCCACATTCGCCCGCAACACCCGCACAATTTAAAATCAGCCCCCTAGGGCGGGGGCTTTCCCCCGCCGCCATCACGCGCACAAACCAATAGGAGCGGACCGTCGAGGGCACCTGTCCCTACGCACGTTCTGTAGGGACGATTCACGAAATCGCCCACCGTGATTCACCGTAAGTAAAAGCAGAGCAAACAAAGCGTGACATTCTTAACGGAGAATTAGAAAATTTTACAATTCTTATTTAAGAAGAACCAGCATCGCATTTGTACTTACAAATGCAGTTGTGCAGAAGCCCAAACCCACTAATAATTGTTGAAATATCCACCCGTAAAAAAAGATAACTCTCCCATATTATCCAAAAAACAGTTGGTTAGTATGGGAGATT
>CAYYDD010000070.1:0-6977 GCA_964470515.1 uncultured Eubacteriales bacterium
GTCTGGGCGGCGACGGTACCGTCGGTGCCAACAAGAACTCCATCAAGATCATCGGTGACCACACCGATAAATATGTGCAGGCGTACTTCCAGTATGACTCCAAGAAGACCGGCGGTATCACCATTTCGCACCTGCGCTTCGGCGATCAACCCATCAAGAGCCCCTACTATATCAACAAGGCCGACTTTGTGGCTTGCCACAACCCGTCCTACGTGCTGAAGGGCTACAAGATGGTCAACGACGTTAAGCCCGGCGGCGTGTTTATGATCAACTGCCAGTGGTCGGCCGAGGAGCTGGAGAAGCACCTGCCGGCAGAGACCAAGCGTTATATCGCGAAGAATAACGTCCAGCTGTACACCATCAACGCCATCGACCTGGCGATGCAGATCGGTATGGGCAAGCGTACCAACACCATTCTGCAGTCCGCGTTCTTCACGTTGGCGAAGGTGATGCCGCAGGAGGATGCCATCCAGTATATGAAGGATGCCGCCACGAAGTCCTATTCCAAGAAGGGTATGGACGTTGTGGAGATGAACCACAAGGCTATCGATGCCGGTGCGACCGCGTTCGTGAAGATCGACGTTCCCGCCGCGTGGGCCGATGTGGCTGACGACGCGCCCGAGGCTGCGGAGCAGGGCCCGGCCAAGCTGGTCAAGATGGTGGATAACATCATGAAGCCGGTCGGCAAGATGAACGGCGATTCGCTGCCCGTTTCCGTGTTTATGGATCACGCTGACGGTACGTTTGAGCACGGTGCTGCCGCTTACGAGAAGCGCGGTGTCGCGGTGATGGTTCCCTCTTGGGAGGAGTCCACCTGCGCGAAGTGTAACAAGTGCTCGTTCGTGTGCCCGCACGCCACCATCCGTCCGTTCGCTCTGAACGCTGACGAGGTTACGGCGGCTCCCGAAAATATGAAGAAGCATCCGAAGCCGATCGTCAAGACCGAGTACACGTACACGCTGGCCATTTCCCCGATGGATTGTATGGGTTGCGGCGTTTGCGTGGGTGTCTGCCCGACCAACTCGCTGAAGATGGTGTCCCGTGAGTCGCAGGATGAGCAGCAGAAGGTGTTCGATTACTGCGTGGCTGAGGTCTCGGATAAGCCCGAGGTTCAGAGCAACACCGTGATCGGCAGTCAGTACAAGCAGCCGCTGCTTGAGTTCTCCGGCTCCTGTGCGGGCTGTGCGGAGACGGCGTATGCCCGTCTCATCACCCAGCTGTTCGGCGACCGTATGTATATCTCGAACGCTACCGGTTGCTCGTCCATCTGGGGCGGCCCGGCTGCTACCTCTCCCTACACCGTCAACAAAGAGGGTCACGGTCCTGCGTGGGCGAACTCTTTGTTTGAGGACAACGCCGAGCACGGCTTCGGTATGTACCTCGGCCAGAAGGCTATTCGTGCCCGCGTGATTGCTCAGGTTGAGGAGATGGCCGCGTCCGAGAAGGCTTCCGCTGAGTTCAAGGCGGCGGCTGAAGCGTATCTGGCTTCCGTGAACAACGGCGCTGAGAACGCGAAGGCTACCAAGGCTCTGGTCGCTGAGCTGGAGAAGGCCGCCGCAAACGGCTGCCCGACCGCTCCCGCCGTGCTGGAGAACAAGGAATATCTGTCCAAGAAGTCCGTGTGGATCTTTGGCGGTGACGGCTGGGCCTACGATATCGGCTTCGGCGGTGTGGATCACGTGCTGGCTTCCGGCGAGGACGTCAACATTATGGTGTTCGATACCGAGGTGTACTCCAACACCGGCGGTCAGGCCTCTAAGGCTTCGCAGATCGGTCAGGTGGCGCAGTTCGCCGCGGCCGGTAAGGCGATCGCCAAGAAGAGCCTTGCCGAGATCGCGATGTCCTACGGTTATGTGTACGTCGCTCAGATCGCGATGGGTGCAGATATGAATCAGACCATTAAGGCGATCGCGGAAGCCGAAGCGTATCCGGGTCCGTCCCTTATCATCGGCTACGCTCCCTGCGAGATGCACAGCATCAAGGGCGGTATGGTCAACTGCCAGGCTGAGATGAAGAAGGCTGTGGATTGCGGCTACTGGAATATGTTCCGCTACAACCCCGCGGCCGACAAGAAGTTCGTCATCGACAGCAAGGCTCCGACCACCAGCTATCGCGACTTCATCATGAACGAGGCTCGCTATGCGTCGCTGACCCGCTCCTTCCCCGAGCGTGCCGAGGTATTGTTCACCGAGGCTGAAGAGGCCGCGATGAAGCGTTACGATCACCTGGTGAAGCTGCAAGCATTGTACAACGAGTAAGCCTGAGCTATCCCGAAATACTCAACAGCCCCGCCATCGGCGGGGCTGTTGTTATTGTAAACAAAAACCACGCGATAGTCGCGTGGTTCAAAAAAGCTTTAGCGATGAAAAATCCTCCGATTGTGTTAAGATAAAAATGACCTGCCAGTCACGAAATCAAAAACACAATCGGAGGAAAAGTCAATGAAAAAAGAAATTATAGACACAAGTAGTTTAGCACGTACAAAATGGAATTGCAAGTATCACATAGTGCTTGCCCCCAAGTACGGACGGAAAGTGTTTTTGGAAGAAAAACGCTTAGAAATACGCGAGACGTTACGCCAACTATGTCAATGGAAAGGCGTAGAAATCATAGAGGGAGAAGTACGTCCGGACCATATACATATGTTGGTGAGTATCCCGCCCAAAATGAGCGTTTCGGGATTTATGGGATATTTGAAAGGCAAAAGTGCAATGATGATATTTCAGAAATGGGGAAATATGAAGTTCGCATACCGAAATCGCGAATTTTGGTGTAAGGGATACTACGTTGATACCGCGGGGAAGAACACCAAGGCGATCAAGGAATATATTGCAGATCAGTTAAAAAGAGATGCAGAGAGTGATCAATTAAGTATGTTTGACCCGCGGAACCCGTTTACGGGTAGTAAATAATGGATGCGTGGCTGGCAGGCCAATAAAAAGCGCACTTGTGCGCAGCCAGTATCGTATAGGGCTATGCCCGAAAATGAAATACCCCCCGCTATGCGGGGGGATTATTATTTATCAGACTTCAGATTGTTATGATGGCTGCAAAGCGTCTGGCAGGTTTCTCTCACTGTTTTACCGCCTGTACTCCAAGGCGCCGTGTGATCTGCCTGCATTTCGTCGATTTCATATATGGCATCATTGCCTTTTTCAAGACAATGCGGACAATGCCCCTTTTGCTTTTCGTAAGCTCATTGTCTGTCGCTCGGCGAAAAAGCACGGATATTCCAAAACTTTTCTTTCCCTAATAAGGAGAACGGCGGAGCTGGTACAACAATGTCCGCTTCTTTCAAAAGCGCAATACATTCTTCGGAACGAAAATCACCGTCGCCGGACAACAGCGTTAAAATGCTCTTTTTGTTTTTAATAAGGCGCTCAATGCCGGCAAGCTTTATCGCTCTGTCGCCGTTGGTGTCCTGGGCCTCGGCGATCTTGATTTTATAAGGTTTTTGGCCGTGTGCAGCAGTATATTCAATGGTCGCAGCATCAAACGGCGTAGTTGTTCGCTGACAATAGATGATGTTGAAAAGCAAGTGGCAATCAATTTTTTAAACCCAATGCTCGGAAATTAAGAGTGAAATATCTGAAAAGTTGCTTTCGTAGGGGTCGTCACAATTATGTAACACGATGTTGTCCTTAACGTGCTTTTGTAATGCCGGAGATCTTGCTCTATATCAGACAGATGAGTGTAAAACTCATCTTCCTTGTTCTTCTTTGCGTTTTGCAACGTTATGGATGCCCTATTCTATAATCACCTTTCGCACAGCCGCCAATATACAGTACAATCGTATCACCATAAGAAAAATCGTTCAAGTCGTCAAGCAAAAGCAGGGGAGAAAATATGCGTGCAATATAAATAGGTATAGGATAGGGGTGTTTTCGGGTTATGAGAAACGCGAAAAAACGCAGAAAAACCGCGGATTTCCGGCAAAAAATAATTCAAAAAACTTTGAAAAAACGCTTGACATTCCTGTCTGCTTGAGGTACAATAGCAAAGCACGATTATGGAAAGTAGGGCATTTTGCGCCCTTTTCACGGTCGTGCGGGACTGCACAACATGCGATGACGCGGGAGGTTGCGGCCAGCAACGGCCGGTTTTTCCGCCGAGCAAGTCCGATTTTAAACCGGGCGACAGGAATAGCTGTAAGAGTCAGATTTTTATGGGGCGGCGAAGTTGCACGCGGCCTTGCGTACTTGCGGCGCGGATCTGGCACAGTCTTTCAAGACGCTTACATCGCACCCGGACGCTTGGACCCAACAAGCTCCGGTTTTTAAAACGCCGGTGCGGGAACACCCGGCAGAGTGTGCGGTTTTGGCGTCGCCCGCCAACGAAAACTAATCAAGGAGGCGTTTTACAGTGGCAGTCAAAGAGAAGATCCGTATTCGTATCAAGGGGTATGATCATCAGTTGGTGGATCAGTCCGCCGAGAAGATCGTGGAGACCGCTCGCCGTACCGGCGCTCGCGTGTCCGGCCCCGTGCCGCTCCCCACGGAGAAGGAAGTCGTCACCATCCTGCGTGCCGTGCACAAGTACAAGGATTCCCGCGAGCAGTTCGAATCCCGTACGCACAAGCGCTTGATCGACATCCTGCGGCCCTCGAACAAGACGGTCGAGGCTCTTATGGGCCTTGAACTCCCCGCCGGTGTGGAAATCGAGATCAAACTGTAATGCCGGTTTGACGAGGGGGCACCCTCGGTTCCGTTCCAGCGAGGTCACGTTCCCGAACGGGAACCAATAACCAAGGAGGTATAGACAATGCAAAAAGGCATCATCGGCAAGAAGGTCGGCATGACGCAGATCTTTGACGAAAAGGGCAACGTCGTTCCGGTTACGGTCATTGAGGCCGGCCCCTGCGTCGTTGTTCAGAAAAAGACAGCCGAGAACGACGGCTACACGGCAGTGCAGCTCGGTTTCGGCGACGTGAAAGCACAGAAGGTTAACAAGCCCATGAAGGGTCACTTCGACAAAGCGGATGTGGCTCCCAAGAAGGCGCTACGCGAGTTCCGCTTTGAGAACTGCGACGCTTACGGCGTGGGCGACATCGTGAAGGCGGATGCCTTCGCTTGCGGCGACGCGGTGGACGTGGTCGGCGTGAGCAAGGGTAAGGGCTACGCCGGCGCCATCAAGCGTTGGAACCACAGCCGCCTGAAGGAAAGCCACGGTACGGGCCCGGTTGCCCGTCACGCCGGTTCTCTGGGCGCTTGCTCCTCTCCGTCCCGCGTTTACAAGGGAATGAAGGGCGCCGGCCATCTGGGCGCCGAGCGAGTGACTGTTCAGAACCTCAAGGTTGTGAAGGTCGATGCGGAGAATAACCTGATCGCCGTTAAGGGCGCGGTTCCCGGCCCCCGCGGTGGGCTGGTCCTGATCTCCGATTCCGTGAAAGCGTAAGGGAAGGAGGAAGTTATCATGGCAACTGTTTCTACTTTTGATATGACCGGCAAGCAGACCGGTACGATGGAGCTGGCGGATTCCGTGTTCGGTATCGCCCCCAACGCCACCGTGATGCACAGCGCCGTTGTCAACTATCTTGCTAACCAGCGCCAGGGCACTCAGTCCACCCTTACCCGTTCCGAGGTGAGCGGCGGCGGCCGTAAGCCTTGGCGTCAGAAGGGTACGGGCCACGCCCGTCAGGGCTCGACCCGCGCTCCCCAGTGGACGCACGGCGGTATCGCCCTCGGTCCGAAGCCGCGCAGCTACAGCTACGTGTTGCCGAAGAAGGTCCGCCGTTTGGCTTTGAAGTCGGCGTTCTCCTCCAAGGTCGCCGGCGGTGATATGCTGGTTCTGGATGAGCTGACGCTCGAAACCATCCGCACGAAGGCGGTCGCTGAGATGCTGAAAGCACTCGAAGCGAAGAAGAAGGTGCTGATCGTTCTTCCTGAGAAGGATGAGAAGGCGATCCTGTCTGCCCGCAACATTCCCGGCGTGAAGACCGCGCTGGTCAACACCCTGAACGTTTATGACGTTCTGAACTGCGATACCTTCATCGTGGTGAAGGACGCTGTCGCCAAGATCGAGGAGGTGTACGCATAATGAACGCCCGTGATATTATCCTGGCTCCGGTCATTACGGAAAAAGCGGTGGCTATGATGCCCGAGAAGAAGTACACCTTCCGCGTGGACGACCGCGCCAACAAAATCGAGATCGCGAAAGCGGTGGAGGAGATCTTCGGCGTTAAGGTCGCGAAGGTCAACACCATCAGCATGAAGGGTCACAAGCGCCGCATGGGCCGGCACGAGGGCTACACTTCCGATTGGAAGAAGGCTGTCGTTACGCTGAAGCCCGACTCCAAGACCATCGAGTTCTTCGACGGTATGTTCTGATAGACGACCGAGAAAACCGAAGGTCGGGCAACGTATGGGACACACCTCTGTAAGAGAGGAAGCGGCCGTGTCCCGCTAAGCCAAGAAATAGGAGAGTGAATCGAATGGCTACGAAACTTTACAAACCGACGACACCGGGTCGCCGCGGTATGTCCGTTCTGGATTACAGCGGTTTGTCCAAGGTGGAGCCGGAGAAGAGCCTGCTGGCTCCTCTGGACAAGAAATCCGGCCGTAACAGCTACGGCCGCATCACCGTCCGCCATCGCGGCGGCGGTAATCGCCGTAAGTATCGCATCATTGACTTCAAGCGCAACAAGCTGGGTGCCGCCACGGTCTTGACCCTGGAGTACGACCCTAACCGCAGCGCGAACATCGCTCTGGTGCAGTATGAGGACGGCGAAAAGCGCTACATCGTTGCTCCGCAGGGTCTGTCCGTGGGTGATGTGATCGCCTCCGGCGCCGAGGCGGATATCAAGCCCGGCAACGCTCTGCCGTTGATGAACATCCCCACCGGTACGTTTATCCACAACGTGGAGCTGTATCCCGGCAAGGGCGCTCAGCTCGCCCGCGCCGCCGGTGTGATGGCGCAGCTGGTCGGTAAGGAAAACAACCTCGCGATGATTCGTCTGCCCTCCGGCGAGATGCGCAACA
>CAYYDD010000071.1:0-6489 GCA_964470515.1 uncultured Eubacteriales bacterium
GCTGAGGTCGGTAAGCAGCCGAAACAATAAAAAGTGAAGCTCCCTCGTGTGAGGGAGCTTTTTGCTTGTGTGAGCGCACCTGATAGCCGCCCCTACAACCCCAAAGCAGCATCGTGGGGGCGACCAATGGTCGCCTGCGGGGTTTGCACAAGTTTCGGCGGCGGGGGTATGTGCGGGTGAGGGAGCAATTTAAAAGTAGCTCCATTCGTCTCCCCAATATCCTTGGATCAAGCGCCGACCCTCGACGGCGGTGCTCATCAACGAGGCAAACGCCATCGCGTGCGTGCCCTCGACGGTGGCGCAATTCTCGTAATAGTCCGCACCGCGCTCTAAGGTAAAGACGGGAGACTCCAGATCGTCGAAATAGATATTGATCGTCTCCGGGGCCTTAAACCATCCGTTATCGCTGCTGTGGGTGATCGTCACGCAGTATTTGGAGTACACGTCGCCGGCGTCACTGTATTTCCATTCGACTTCATTCAGCACCGCTTCAAGCACAGCGGCCTCCGCCGCTGTCAGGGTATACTCCCGCTCAACAATAAATTCGTCCTCGTTGTACGTCGTATAGACGTATTGATAGGTCGTCAGCTCCGGGCCGGCCTCGCTTTGCGCGATCACCTCATCGTACTTATCACTGCGGCAATAGTGCGTCGTGGTCGCGAAATACTCATCCGCAACCAGAAACACGCCGTCCGTGCTGGGTGAAAACGCCTGGCCGTTTGCTTGTACAAGCAACAGCGGCACGTCTTGCTCCGCCACGTATACCGTTGCATCATAGTCGGTGTTGAGCGTCGGATCCAGCATATCACAGCTCGGCAGGGGCTTATACACGGTGCCGTTCAACAGGATATTGCGGTCGGCATCCCAGTAGCCGCGCACCTCGCGTAGCTCGTCGATATCAATGCTACAGCCGCATAGACTGAAGCACAGGAGAAGTGTCAGCAACAACGCAGTTATACGCTTTGTTCGTTTCATTGTATCACCCCGTTTTATTCCAGATTCAGCCGACGGGTGAGGATGCGGCGGCACACGAGAAACAGTATTGCACCGAATGCCAATTCAAACAGCAGAATACCGCAGAGTGCGATGTGCGCCGATGCGTGCGGGTTTTCGGTGATGAACTGTCCGATGGGATTCCAAAACTCCTCGCCCAGCAAAGGTAGAACGAGCATAGCAACGGTGGTGAGCGCCTGCACGACCGAATAGTAGATGATATACACGCCCACCGACAGCAGGATGCGGTTTTTCTTGGCGAGCTGACCGATGGTCATACAGGTATAATATATCAGCATTCCCGCCGCACTGCCTGCCAGCATAGCCAGCAACAATTCCGCAACGTACAGCCAGAACTGCCAGCCGATCGGACCGCTCACGACCAGCTTGATGAGGTAGTCACCTGCGTGGATGAGCTCGATCAGCAGATCACCCTCCAGAGCGAGGATGCCCGCCAGTACGATAGTGACGACCGCAATGACGTAAAACAGCACGACCGTCAGCAGCTTTACCCACAGATGCTGGGTGGGGGAGACGGGCAGTGTAAAGGATAAGTAACCCTCGGCGGTGAACAGATTGCGGTAGTACCGCACGAGGCCCATCACCATCGTCATCAGCAGGCACACAAAGCACGCCATGCCGAAAAAGATGACGGCGGAGCGGATGGCAATATCGTAGATAATGTGGTCAAATTCCACGATCTGCAGGATACGCGTAAACCCGGCGATGGCCAGCAGGATACCGTAGGTCGGTAGCAGTACGCGTGCCAGTGCCAGAAACTCGTGTTTAAATAACTTCTTTACCATCGGAACACCTCCCGGAACAGCTCGTCAACGCTCTTGCCGTTCTCCTCGCGGATCTCATCCACGGTCTTTTGCAGTACGATGTGACCTCGATTGATAAACACGACATCATCCAATATCTGTTCGATATCCGTGATGAGATGCGTCGAGATCAGAACCGTGGCCTCGGGGTTGTAGTTGTTGATAATGGTGGAAATGACGTAGTCGCGTGCCGCAGGGTCAACACCGGCGATGGGCTCATCCAGCACGTACAGACGGGCATTGCGGCTCATCGTCAGGATCAGGCAGACCTTTTCCTTGTTGCCCTTGGACAGCGTTTTCAGGCGCGTATCCGGGGAAATGCCCAGTCGCTCCATCATGTCGTAGGCCATCTGCGGGCGGAAATCGGCGTAAAAATCCACAAAATAGTCCACGATCTGTCGCACCTTCATCCACGAGTTTAGGAAGCTGTTATCAGGAAGATAGGCGACGAGCTTTTTGGTCTCCACGCCCGGCAGCAGGCCATTGACCGCCAGCATACCGGCGGTGGGGGACAGAAGACCGTTTATCAGCTTGATAAGTGTCGTTTTTCCCGAGCCGTTGGGACCGAGAAGACCGATGATGCGGCCGCTTTGCAGCGACAGATCAATATTGTCCAAAGCCGTGAGAGCACCGTAGCGCTTCGTCAGGCCGACACAACGCAGAATTTCACTCATTCGTTCCACTCCTTCACAAATTCCTTGACAGCGGCGGGTTGCATCCCGAGATTGGCCATCTCGGCAAAAAACGCCGCCGTTTTCTCCGCCGCAAGCTGCTGAACCGTATGTTCCGCGACGGTGCGATTCTCGCCGATGAACCACCCCACGTTCTGTACCGCGTACAGAACGCCCTGCTCCTCCAGACGGTCAAAGGCGTGCTGAACGGTGTTGGGATTGACACCGATCTGCACGGCATACTCCCGCACCGACGGCAGACGTTCTCCTGCCGACAGCTTGCCGCGTGCGATCTGCTTGCAAACGTGTTCGCAGATCTGCGGGCAGATCGCCCGCCCTTTATCGGGTTTCCAATTCAATCGGCTTCCTCCTTTCGGTGTATTACCTTGCTAATACAAAAATAGCATATGGTAACACTTGTGTCAACATAATTTTACAAATATTACAAAAAAGAAAGCCTCTTTTGCGAAAAAAGAGGCTTTTGTATGTATTATTTCCCCTCGTAGGTAATGACTGACTGCACGTCGTACTCGGCCAGCTTGTCGCGACCCTTGAGCCCCGCCAGCTCCATCAGGAAGATGATCTTGACGACCTGACCACCCAGCGCCTCCACGAGCTGGGCGCACGCGGCTATCGTGCCGCCGGTCGCCAGCAGATCGTCCACCAGCACGACCCTTTGACCCGGCTTGATGGCATCGCAGTGCATCTCGATCACCGCCGTGCCGTATTCCAGCTCGTATTCCTGCCATACCACCTCGCGCGGCAGCTTGCCCTGCTTGCGGATGGGAACAAACGGTTTGTGCAGGTTGTAAGCGAGGGGGGCGCCCAGAATAAATCCGCGCGACTCCGCGCCCGCGATGACGTCGCAGTCCACACCGTCCAGTCGATCGAGCATCTCGTCTACCGCGAGCTGAAAGCCATCCGCATCCTGCAACACCGAGGTGAGGTCGCGGAACATAATACCCGGCTCCGGAAAATCCGGGATGGTTAAGACATAATCTTTTACCGATTTCATCGGTAATCACTTCCCTTATCAGAATACACCTTTACTTTACCAGAAAATCCGACAAAAGTAAAGACCCAATCCCTACAGCGTATGCCTTTTCCCTGCTTTGTATGCCGAAACGGCATAGCAGGGGTCGGTGGTAGCACCGTTGCCCAGCCCCGTTTGTCGGCGAAGCCGACATTTCCCCTCCCAGGGGAATAACCTCGACAGCCCCCGATTTATACGAAAGATGGCGGTGTCGGGTTGAGCCGTATCCGTCACGCAAAACGACCCCCGTGAAAATCCACGGGGGTCGTGCGCTTATTATTCCTCGTCCTCGGTGGGGGCTTCGGTCTCAGCCTCAGCGGCTTCCTCCTCAGCGACCTCCTCGGCGGGATCTTCTTCGCCGTCCTCCAGCATACTGCGCAGAGCGGCAACATAGGGATCATCGCTCGAAGCGTGGGTGTTGATGACGTCCACGTCGTTGTAGACCTGCATACCCGTACCGGCGGGGATGAGCTTACCGATGATGACGTTCTCCTTCAGACCCAGTAGCGGATCGACCTTGCCTTTGATAGCGGCATCGGTCAGCACGCGGGTGGTCTCTTGGAACGACGCGGCAGACAGGAACGAATCCGTTGCCAGCGATGCCTTGGTGATACCCAGCAGAACGGGGGAGCAGGTGGCCTCTTGCAGATGGATCTCGCCGGCCTCGATGCGGGCACGCACGCGGGCGTTCTCGGCATCGAACTGGCTACGGTCGATCATCGCACCGGCCAGCAGATAGGTGTCGCCGGCCTCGTCCACCTTGACCTTACGCATCATCTGGCGCACGATGACCTCAACGTGCTTGTCGTTGATGTCAACACCCTGCATCCGATAGGTGCGTTGCACTTCCTGAATGAGGTAGTTCTGCACGGCTTCAGCACCGCTGACAGCCAGAATATCGTGCGGGTTGATGGAACCCTCGGTCAGACGGTCGCCCTTCTTGACGTTGTCGCCGTCCTGCACGCGGATGCGCGAGCCGAACGAGATGGGATAGCTACGCTCATCCACGTTCTCGGGATCGGTAGAGGTGACGTAGATCACGCGCTTTTTCTTCTCCTCGCCCAGACGGACAACACCGTCGATTTCGGAGATGATGGCGAGGGACTTCGGCTTGCGGCCTTCAAACAGCTCCTCAACGCGGGGCAGACCCTGCGTGATATCCTCCGCTGACGCAACACCGCCCGTGTGGAAGGTACGCATTGTCAGCTGAGTACCGGGCTCACCGATGGACTGTGCTGCGATGATACCCACGGCTTCACCCACCGTCACGGGATCGACTGTGGCGAGGTTGGAGCCGTAGCACTTCGCGCACACGCCGTGAGCGGCCTGACAGGTCAGCACGGAACGGATCTTGATGCGCTCCACGCCGTATTCGTTGACCAGCTTCTTGGCGATGGCATCGGTCATCATCGTGTAGCGATCCACCACGACCTCGCCGGTCGCGGGATCCACAAAGTCCTCTGTCAGATAACGACCGACCAGACGCTCGGTCAGCGGCTCGATCATTTCCTTGCCGTCCTTGATATCGTAGACCTCGATACCCTCGTACGTGCCGCAGTCCTCCTCGCGGATGATAACATCCTGCGAAACGTCGACCAGACGGCGGGTGAGGTAACCGGAGTCGGCGGTACGCAGAGCCGTATCCGCCAAGCCCTTACGGGCACCACGGGACGAAATGAAGTATTCCAGAATGTTCAGACCTTCACGGTAGTTTGCACGGATCGGCACCTCGATGGTACGACCGGAGGTGTTGGCGATCAGACCGCGCATACCCGCCAACTGACGGATCTGAGCGATGGAACCACGCGCACCGGAATCGGACATCATATAGATGGGGTTGAACGGATCCATATTGCTGTTCAGCGCCTGAGTGACCTTATCAGTCGTGTCGTTCCAGGTGCGGATGACCATCTGGTACCGCTCCTCGTCGGACAACAGACCCTGATTGTACAGATCGGTGATCTGATCCACGGTCGCCTCCGCCTCGGCGATTAGCTGCTTCTTCTCGGGCGGGATGGACGCATCCACGACCGCCACGGTCAGCGCACCCTTGGTGGAGTATTTGTAGCCCTGCGCCTTGATGGCATCGAGCACCTCGGAGGTGCGGGCGGGACCGTGTACCTTGATGCATTTTTCAATGATCTGAGACAATTGCTTCTTGCCGACCTTGTAGTTGACCTCATAGAGGAACATATCGTCCACAGTCTTGCGCTCGATGAGACCCAGATCCTGCGGAACAGGCTGGTTGAAGATGATACGACCGATGGTGGTCTCCACCAAGCGGGACTGCTTCTCACCCTCGATCTCCAGCGTGCGGCGCACGCGGATCTTCGCGTGCAGACCGATGACACCGTCAGCATACGCCATCATAGCCTCGTTCTCATCGCGGAACACCTTACCCTCACCGGGCTCGCCGGGCTTCTCGATGGTCAGGTAGTAGGAGCCGAGCACCATATCCTGCGTGGGAACGGTAACGGGGCGGCCGTCGGACGGCTTCAGCAGGTTACCGGCGGCGAGCATCAGGAAACGTGCCTCGGCCTGCGCCTCGGCGGACAGCGGCACGTGAACAGCCATCTGGTCACCGTCGAAGTCGGCGTTAAACGCGGTACAGGCCAGCGGATGCAGCTTGATGGCGCGACCCTCGACCAGCACCGGCTCGAAGGCCTGAATACCCAAGCGGTGCAACGTAGGTGCACGGTTGAGCATAACGGGATGATCCTTGATAACGATCTCCAGCGCATCCCACACCTCGGGACGCACGCGATCCACCATCTTACGGGCGGACTTGATGTTGCCGGCGGCGCCGGTCTCCACCAAGCGTTTCATAACAAAGGGTTTGAACAGCTCCAGTGCCATCTCCTTGGGCAGACCGCACTGGTACATCTTCAGCTCGGGGCCGACAACGATAACCGAACGGCCGGAGTAGTCGACACGCTTACCCAGCAGATTCTGGCGGAAGCGGCCCTGC
>CAYYDD010000072.1:0-6415 GCA_964470515.1 uncultured Eubacteriales bacterium
AAACACATCTTGTTCGCTTTCCCTAATGTGTAACACATCATTGACAAACCTACACATACAAAAAAGAAGCCCTGAAAAACTCTTCAAGGCTTCCTTATGATTATTTCCGAAAAGATACCGGAGCTGTCTCACCGGTCGCGAATGTGTTGGGGCCGGGATCGGACAGCGAAAAATACATCTTCGCCGCCTTGGTGGTGCCGAAATCGAGGTTGGAACCGGAGTTCTGCACCTTGTTGAAAGCATCACGGAACATCTGGTTATGAGCCTCCTCGCGGTTGAGTAGGAAGTCGATGGTCTCGCGCACCTTCTTATCCTCGATCTGGCGGTAAAGGTATTCATAAACCACCTTGGCTCGCTGCTCCGAGGCAATATTACTGAGAAGATCAGCACACAGATCACCCGTTACGGTAACGTAATCCGCCGTCCAGGAGTAACCCGACGCGTTGATAAGTCCGGGATTAAGACCGAGAATAACGTGGGACTGTATTTCACCCGCCGCCACCTTGGCCGCATCCACGTCGTGACCGTTGAGCAAATTAATGGTCTGTGCTACCATCTCCATATGCCCCAGCTCCTCAGCGGCAATATCCAGAAACAGATCCTTGATCTCGGGATCCTTGACGCGAAAGCTCTGTGACATATACTGCATCGCCGCTTTCAGCTCGCCGTTTCCGCCGCCCAACTGTTCCTGCAACAAGGCCGCATACTGCGGATTGGGTCGCTCTATCTCAACCGGATGAAACAATTGCTTTTCGTGTTTGAACATAATCCAAGTCTCCCATAAATTGGTTTCATCCATAGTTTTACCAATCAAGGGATAGATATACAAACAAAGAAAAGCAAAGGAACACAAGAGAACTACCCCCTGTGTTCCGAGAATACCACATTCAGCCGTCAATGTCCAGTCCCGGTTGTCCGTACGACAATGCGGCGATGGAAAACTTCTTGGGAACACTGAAATCCGAAGCAAAGCGGTCTAATGCAGCGATATTCTACGACAGGGCTTTTATTTTCGTGTCTATTTAGTCGGTAGCAATCCAAAACGGCTTGGTTAAGCGGTTTTTTAATGGCAGGGGCAGAAGGACTTATCCGTATTTCGCCGCTTTCCACTATGCAACAAAATTCGACAAGGCGGATATGCTATGATTTTATCGAACAGATGCGTATTGCATCGTATTTTAAAGGAGATTGTATTATGAAAAGGAACGGATGGAAGCTGTATATGAGAGCTATTGCGTTAACTCTCGTTCTGACACTGTTTATCTGTCAGCTCCCCGCCGGTGCGTTCAGCGTAGCTGCTGCCGAACCGGTAGGGGACACGGCGACTGAAAATCAGACAGCTGAGGCTACGATCGTAGCGGAGGACATCGCAAGACGAGAAGAAAGTGTTAAACATTTTCGCTTGAGTGACGGCACCTATCGTGCAGTTCAGTACGATATCCCCGTACACTTTATGCAGGACGACGAGTGGGTAGACTACGATAACACACTTGCTGAAAGCACATCTGACGAAGGTAACCCCGACTTGGTCAACACGACAGCGGACTACGAGGTGCGGCTATCAAAAAAAACCAATGGCAAGAAATGGGTATGCCTCGAAAAAGACGGCTACAAGATCTCGTGGTATTATGTGGGCGGCGCAAAAAGCACGGGCGTCACTACCACCGCCACAGATGACGGCGATTTAACGACCTTAGAGAAGGCTTTTTCCACCGTCACCTATGCCGATGTATTTGATGGCATCGATCTGCGTTACCGTGTGAGCCCCACGGGCTTGAAAGAAGATCTGATCCTTAAAGAAAGCGGCACGCAAACCGTGTTTACCGCCGAATACAATATCGACAAGTTGACTGCGGTGCAGACCGATGAGCAAACCATCGAACTGCGCGATGCGAACGGGTTGGTAGTGTATACCTTGTCCGCCCCGTATATGACGGATGCCAACGGTGCCGTCAGCAAAGCGATGACCTATCGGATTGTCAGCGAAAAAAACAAGCGTATCACCGTGGAACTGACCGCCGATGCCGATTGGCTGGCCGACGCTGCCCGCGAATTCCCCGTAACGGTGGATCCGAGCGTTGTTACCGGCGTGTATGACGATGCTGCAGACCGCGTGATCGCCGCGTCAATTTCATCCCAACAACCGAATACGGCATTGGGAGAAATCTCTTTTCTCCGGGTTGGCGAAGATGAAATAGACGATGAATTTAAATCCTTGCTGAAAATGTCTGAGCTCCCTCAATTGGGAACTAACGCCGTTGTCGTTTCTTCCCATTTGTACTTGACACGCCAATTGGTTACTTGCGCGCTGGAAATTCAAGTAGAACTGATTTCTGCGGCATGGGAAGCGAATGAAGTAACCTGGTCCAATGCGCCGGCCTGCGTATCGGGAAAGATCATGGATATCCAAAACACTGTGCCGCCCATCACAAACGCTACTGTGGAGGAGCGGCTGATCACGTGGGATATCACCAGTGCGGCAGAATATTGGTATCGCAACGGGAATAATTACGGTCTTATGCTTAGCGGTGCTGCAAGCGATACCGGATTCGCCGTATTTCACTCGCCTTACTACACCGGAGATAGCGGTATACGTCCGTTTATTGTCATTGACTACCGCAATATGAACGGCTTGGAAAATTATTGGTCCTATACCGGCGTAACCGCAGGACGTTCCGGCTCGGCATCGGTTAATCTGGCAAACGGCAATTTGGTTATCACCCAACCGGTCACGCAATCAACGGGCGGCAACAAGATGCCCGTTTCATTTTCTTTGATTTATAACAGCAATATGCACACGCACTACACATCCGCCTCAAGTATCGGCGCAGGATGGCGCACCAATTACAATCTCCAAATCGTAAAACAGGATCTTGACAAAGACGGAACGGTGGAGTATTACGATTATATAGACAGCGACGGAACGCATCACGCTTTTCCCGTTGTTGCCGGGCAACGCGCTTATAGTGACGAGGACGGTCTGGGGTATACGCTGGAACCGAATGATGATGGCCTGTTTATCCTTGAAGATAAGGACAAAACGCGCGTCATATTTAACTCGGCCGGATTGGTCACGGCAATTTGCAACGCAGAATCGGAATCCATACGTTTTGAATACGAAGATACGCCGTACAACCGCACGAGGTTAAAAACCGTAACGGACGGCGCTTCACGCGAGTATACAATTTGCTATCACACGGGAAGCAGTGTGACCATTTCCGGCATCAAAGACCCCTCCGGTCGAGTAACGAGTTTTGAATACGATGACAAGAACGAGCACCTGCAAGCCATTGTTTTCCCGGATGGAAAGCGTGTAGAAACGGCCTACAACTCCACGGGACAACTGTCGGCAATCACCGGAAATGACGGCGGACGCGTTTCGGTAACCTACAATAACAGGAACAACAACGTAGACATCCTTTCTCGTTCCTATAAAGAATCCGATGGTTCTTATACTGAAGATGAAAAGCTTGATTTCGTGTATAATCTGGAACGAACAACGACGATTGACAAGTGGGGACGCAGCACCAATTACGTGTTTGATTACTACGGCCAAACGAAAGGCGTTGTTTCCGGCGAAGCACAGGCCGGTGTTTTTTACGATTACGAAGACCGCACTCTTAATCCGCTGAAAGCCAATAAACTTTCGCAGGAATCCCGCGTACAATCCCCCGTTATCAACCTTCTTAAAAACCCGCAGCTGGATGAAAGTGCCTTTGGATATTCCGCAATCAGCTCGGGCTCATCCGACTATAGCCACCGTTGGGATGAAAACAAAGGCCATACCGCAAAAGGTTCCTTAAAGGTATACCGGGGAAATATTACGTCCACAACCAATAATTACACCTACTATAACCAAGAGTTTGCAGTCACCCAAGCCGGATATTACACCTTTTCCGGTTATGTGAACACAAATAACGCAACACTGGAAGATCAAGGCGCTCAACTCCGCTTGGAACGTTGGGATGAAACCGGAACAACTTGCTACCAAGGCAAATCCGCCGTTGTGAAAAAAACAGGCGCAGATGAATGGGAACGCGTGAGCATTACTATGTATGCCGATGCGGGCGAACGGTTCAAATGTTTAGTCGGCACTTGCGGTCCCGTATGCACCGGCGAAATGTGGTTTGACGACCTGCAACTGGAATACAGTGCCGTCCCCAACACCTTTAACCTGCTGCAAAACACCGATTTTTACAACGGTTATCTCGGATGGACAACCTCTGTCGGTGTTTCCGTCAACCCATCCGTCTCGTTTAACCCTGGCCCCACGGATTATGCCATGCAATTCAGCGGGGATGCCACCGTTATGCGCCGAGCAACCCAAACTGTCGCGATCAAAGACGGAAAAAAAGGCGACGTTTACAGCGCGGGCACGTGGGCAAAAGCCTTCTCGGTACCCGTTCCGAAAGATAATCTTTCCGATCTGGCCCGTGCCTTCGGCATTTACGTGGCATTTTACAAAAACGGCTCTGTGGTCGGTGTCGACCGTATTTCCTGCGGCGCACAGGTGCTTTACGGGCAGATGGTTGCCGGTGAGCTCATCGCGCCCGCTGACTATGACGAAATACGGTTTAGTCTGGAATACACTCGAAACGCCAACACCGCTTACTTCACAAGACCGTACCTGTACCGCGAAAATTACGGCACCAGTTATGTGTACGACGAGAAAGGCAATCCCATCAGCGTGGAAAGCCTGGCAAAGCAGGAATCCACTTTCGCTTATCAAGACGATCAGCTTGTCAGCACACTCAACCCCACCGGCAGTCGGTATATGTACACCTACAACCCGCTAAACCAAATCGAAGTCGCCCTGTCCAGCGACGGCGTAACGTACAATTTAACATACGACAATAACCAAAACGTTGAAAGCACCACGACCCGTGCCTATACCTACGTCACGGAGTTACAAGAAAACACCGAGTATCTTCTGGTCAATGCAGGCAACAGCGGAACGCTCGACAGCACGTCCGGCAACATACCCAATACCCCTACGTGCCTCAGCACCAACGTTGTAGATCTTACGTACGATAATCTGCATTGGTCGTTAGATCACATCAGCGGCAATACCTACTATATCAAAGAACACGGCTACTCCAACGGCAGTTGGTATCTGTCGGTGATGGACAGCCGTAACTATGAGGATCAAGGCGTATCCGTCAACGTCTCTGTCACCGATGCCGCCCGTCGGTGGTGCTTCATCCCGCAGTTCGACGGCACCTTCGTCATCGCCACCGGCCTTTCGGGCACCTCTCGCTGTCTTAGCGTCTATAAGAAGGATGAGGACACCCCCACGGACGTCTTGATCTCCTCCTACGATGCGGACAATGTTAAAGAATCGCAAAAATGGTACCTTTATCCAACCACCATCGCTAACGAATACCAAATGACCTCGTCAATGACGTATACCGACGACGGCAATTATTTGGAAACCGTTACCGATACCTTCGGTAATACCACCACCTACGATTACGACGTCACCAAGGGCGTACTGAATTCGTTGACCGATGCGCTGAGCCATCAAACGGCATACGTGTACAATGCCCATAACGATCGTTTGGAGCAGGTAAGTACCGCAGGACAATCCGTACAGTACACCTACGACAATGCCGATCGCCTAACGAAGATCTCCCTCAACAACGTTCCGCAATACGAATTCGTCTACGATACCCGCGGCCGCAACACCGCAGTAAAGGTCATCGGCGCAGACTCAACCTACACTCTCGCCCAAAACACCTACGATGCACACGGTCGCCTGACAAAGCAGACCTACGGCAACGGCGGGTATATCACCTATACCTACGACACTCTTGACCGCGTGGTAAAAAAGGTATATAATAATCGTGTAAACAAAACGGCGGAATACTTCTACGACGCATCCGGCCGCCTTTCCGCGGTGCGGGATACCGCCGAGGATACCGTCACCCGCTATCGCTACGATCTGTCGGGCCGTCTTACCGAGGAATTGCTGTATACCGGGGCCGACCTCACAAGCACCAAAGTCAAAGGCCGAACTGCCTACGAGTATACCGAGCAAACGAGTCAGCTCGCAACCGAAACTCTCACCACGCCGATGGGCAGCAGTGATCGGTCATACACTTACGGCGACCCGTCGGCAGGTGAAATGCCCGACGCCGTGTATGAAGTCAGCAGTACCAATTCTCTGACGGGCGGCCGTCAGGAAAAGATCGCGTATACCTACGACGAATTCGGCCGCATTGCCACGCGCACCGTCTATTTGAACGTAGCCACGGGTCTCAAAAAGACCACCGCCTACACCTATCGCAACGAAACCGTAAACGGTGTTAAGGTCACGGGCACGCAGATCGCTACCGAGACCACCGACGGCGTGACCACCTCGTACGAATACGACGCGATCGGCAATATCACAAGCATCCGCAAAAACGGTGCGCTG
>CAYYDD010000073.1:0-6298 GCA_964470515.1 uncultured Eubacteriales bacterium
TAAACACATCTTGTTCGCTTTCCCTAGTGTGTAACACTTCATTGACAAACCTACACTTTTTTGACGCATATACTCCTATTGTGGCATTGATTTTTGAGAAAAACTATGGTATGCTTTATTTACTTGTGGAAAAAGGAGATAATGGGATGGAAACGACCGTGGACGGATTGCGTATCCGCTATATCGACCGTGGCTCCGGCCGTCAGACCGTGTTACTCCTACACGGCTGGGGCGTGGACGGCAGCATCTACCATCTTATTACCGATCATCTGTCCGCGTATTGCCGCGTGGTCGTGCCCGACCTGCCCGGCTTCGGCGGCTCGCAGGAGCCGCCCCGTCCGTGGACACCCGCCGAATACGGCGATCTCGTGCTGGCGTTTTGCGAGCAACTCGGCATCACCGAGGCGGTCTTGATGGGACACTCAAACGGCGGACGCATCCTGCTGGAGCTGCTCTCGCGTGAGCATTGCCCGCTCGCCGTCCGCAAAGCGGTGCTGATAGGCTGTGCCGGTATCCCCGCCAAGCACTCGGCGAAATACTACGCGCGCGTATATATGTTTAAGTTGCTGAAGGCAATCTTCTCACTGCCCGGTACTCGTCATCTGTTTCCCGACGCAGTGGACAAGGCACGACGGCGATTCGGCTCGTCGGATTACCGGCAGGCCAGCCCCGTGATGCGGCAGAGTATGGTGCTGGCGTTGGGGACGGATTGTACGCCGTTGCTACCGCGTATCAAGGCCTCTACGCTACTGATCTGGGGGCGGAACGACACCGCCACCCCTCTGCGCGACGGGCAGCTGATGGAGCGACGTATTCCCGATGCCGGTCTGGTGGTGCTTGAGGGCGGACACTATGCCTTTGCCGAGCAGTTCCCACAGTGTCGTCGGGTGTTGGATTCCTTCTTAAAGGAGACTGAATGATGCCGGAAATGATCTTGAAAATCGTGATGCTTTTGTGTGCCGCCGCCGCGTTCGTGGTGCAGTCACTGTACTTTGTGCATATGCTGCAGCTCAATTCCTACCGCAGCGAGCGCTACCGCAAATGGTGCCGGAAAAACGAGTCCCGTTTGGTCAATCTGCGCGTGTTGATGCCGGCACTGCTGCTGCCGGCGATGTACTTACCGACCGCGTGGTGCTATGCGGTATCCGCCGTTATTCTGTTGCTGACAGCGCTGCTGAACATCCCGAAGAAAGCGAAAAAACCGCTGGTGTTCACCGCGCGTGTAAAGCGTCTGATGAGCGTGACGTACGGCTTGTACACCGCGCTGCTGGTTGGCTGCTTCTTTCTCTCCTCCCTGCGCTGTACCGGCTTTACGGCGCTGATCTCCCTGCTGCCGTGGCTGTGGGTGGGGCTTGTGAATGGGCTGGTCAGCCCGCTGGAAAAGCGTATTGCCAACGGCTATGTGCGTGACGCGCACCACCGTCTGAAGGCAATGCCGGAGCTGACTGTGATCGGCATCACCGGCAGCTACGGCAAGACCAGCACCAAGAATTTTCTGCACGCACTGTTGTCTGTGAAATACAACGTGCTGATGACCCCCGAAAGCTACAACACTACGATGGGCGTGGTACGCACCATCCGTGAGCGTATGAAGCCGTCGCACGAGATCTTTTTAGCGGAAATGGGCGCCAAAAACGTGGGTGATATCCGGGAGATCTGTGAGCTGGTCTCGCCAAAGTACGGCATCCTCACATCGGTCGGCGAACAGCATCTGGAGACCTTCGGCTCGCTGGATGCCATTGTAAAGACCAAGTTTGAGCTGGCGGATGCGCTACCTGCAAGCGGCTGTCTGTTTGCAAACGGCGATAACCCGCATATTACCAAACGGCTGAGCGAAAAAGCCCCCGCCTGCCCCGTGATGACCTACGGGTTGAACGGCGGCGACTGTGCCGCGGCTATTCAGCGGGTAGATACCACCGGCTGTGCGTTCACCGTCACGGTGGACGGTCAGACGCAGACGTTTACCACCAAGCTGTTGGGTACGCATAACATCCAGAACTTAGCGGGTTGTATCGCGGTGGCGTATCGGCTGGGTATCCCACTGGCCGAGCTGGTATATCCCGTGCGGATGCTACGTCCGGTCGAGCATCGGTTGCAGCTGTTACCTAACGGCTTTATTGACGATGCGTACAACGCCAACCCCGCCGGCTTCCGCAGTGCGCTGGACGTGCTGAGCAGCTTCAATGCACAGCGTGTGCTGATAACGCCCGGCATGGTCGAGCTGGGCGATCGAATGGCCGTCCTCAACTGCGAGCTGGGCGAATATGCCGCGACAAGGTGTGATTTTGCCATTCTGGTGGGTGAGCGTCAAGCTCCGCCGCTGAAGGAGGGTCTGCTGATCGGAGGCTTCCCCGAGGAACGGCTGTTTGTAGTCAAAACGTTGCAGGAGGGTCTGGCGGTGCTGAATGCGCTGCCGCAGGCTGAACGGCGTATCGTACTGTTGGAAAACGATCTGCCGGATAATTTTTGAAAGGTGATGTCTGTATGAAAACCAAGGTTGCCGTTATTTTCGGCGGACGCAGTGTGGAGCACGAGGTATCCATCATCACGGGTATTCAGGCATTTTGTGCGCTGAACCGGGATAAATATGATCCCATCGTACTGTATATTACCAAGGATAACCGCTTCTACACAGGTGAGGTGCTGGAGCACATTGAAAGCTACCGCGATCTGCCGACCGCACTGGCCGCCGCTACGCGCGTGCTGCCCGTCGCCGGCGATAACGGCGTGGATCTCATCCGTTATCCCGCCAAAAAGTTCGGCAACAACACGGTCGCCTCGTTTGAGGTCGCCATCCCCGCCGTGCACGGCACCAACGTGGAGGACGGCACGCTGATGGGTATGCTGGAGATGCTGAACGTCCCCTACGCCGGCTGTGACGTGACCTCCGCCGCGCTGGGTATGGATAAGTTTGCGATGAAATCCGTGCTGCGCGATGCCGGGGTGCCGGTGCTCGATGCGATGGCGTTCTCCGGCAAGGCGTATGCGCAAAGCAGTGAAAGGATCATCACCCGTCTGGAAGAAAACATCGGGTATCCGATGATCGTCAAGCCCGTCAATCTGGGCTCCTCAGTGGGTATCGCCCGTGCCGACAGCCGCGAAAAGCTGGCGGCGGCACTGGACGACGCGTTCGGCTACGCCGCCCGCGTGCTGGTGGAGCAGGCAATCACTCCGCTACGCGAGATCAACTGCTCGGTGCTGGGCGACGTGGACAGCGCACGCCCCTCCGTATGCGAGGAGCCGGTAAACAGTGACGAAATATTGAGCTACCGCGACAAGTACTTAAGTAGCGGCAGTAAATCCGGTAAATCGGGCGGTATGTCGGATCTGAAGCGCCGCTGCCCTGCCGATATTCCCGATGAGCTGACCGAAAAGGTGCAGGCGCTGGCAGTCAAGACCTTCCGTGCGCTCGGCTGCTCGGGCGTATCGCGCATCGACTTCCTCAACAACCCCGAGACCGGTGAGCTCTGGGTCAATGAGATCAACACCACGCCCGGATCGCTGTCGTTCTATCTGTGGGAGGCCACTGATCTGCCGTTCGACAAGCTGCTGGATGAAATGATCGCACTGGCCTTCAAGCGGCAGCGCAGCCGCGAGGCACTGCAGTTCGACTACGATACCAACATCCTCTCCTCCGTGTCGCTCGGCGGCGCGAAGGGCGCGAAAGGCGGTAAAGCGTAACCTAACTACGTTAAGCGGGCGATGAATATCATCGCCCGCTTTTTTCTGAAGTTTATTCGGCCGCCGTGAAGGCTGAGCAGAACATCACCCAGACCGTAGTGGACACCGCGTATGCGAGGTCTTGGAGGCGAAAACCGCTGCCGCAGGCTTCACCGTAGACGCAATGCCTTAGCAGAAAATTCCTTTTTGATTCTCAAAACCAAGTGCATTGCCCGCGGAAAGCTTCAGAAATCAGCGCATCCAACTTAAAAACCGACCCCCGCTTGAAAAACAAAGTCAGTTTGTTGCTTAAAAGTTAATATTTACACCATGGCGTGCCTTTTTGTACTGTCCGCACAACCTCGGCTCAGTCTATTACGTTCTGCTTTTTCGCTACTCCATACTCCACGACAACGAATTGTTTTATTGTGGCAATAGTATACTGCCCGCCGCGAAACGTCAAGTATAAAATGCAATGCGGGGGATGATCGTTGGATCATCCCCCGCATTTTACTGCTCATCGCACAATCTCGTAGGTTCCCACCTCAACACCGATGGGGCCATTCTCTTGGAAATAGTTTTTCAAGTCTTCCTGCTCCCACGTATTCTCAAAGCGATAAAACGTCTTGACGTTAAAATAATTACGGTCTGTGCTGATTTGATACTTTGATTCACTTACTTCCTGCTTTACAACACCCCTTCCGTCTGCGAGGAATTTCACGGCCTCCCTCTTCGCTTTTTCAATTTCCGCTTCAGTTGTTACATGCGGCGGCTTGACCGCAGAGGAATCATACTTTGGCGAGGAATAGCTGTAAAATAGTAATTCACCTTTTGCATCAAAATACAATGTATACGCCGCATCCGTTAAGCAGCCATTGATCACACGGGAAAATTCCCCGCATAAGACTCTCCGTGTATCGGTGCTTCCTTTTCGTACTTGCTGACACACGTAAATTCGTCCAAATGATTTTCCTCCGGGAATTTATCTGCTATCCATCGGCGCAGACGATCATAGTCCTCGCTCTCATACGGAAAACCCAACTCCGATTCCGAAGCCCATCGGCTCGGAACTGTCACCACAGTACGCGAGAGTGTCGTTGCCACCGACTCGGTGGTTTTTGTTGTTGTCAGCGTCTTTTTTTGTTGTGATGTAGGCGGTGCTGTCGTCGTTATAACGGTCGTCGTTCCGACAGCTATCCTCTCCGTCGTTGTCGCCGTCCCGTCGATACTTCCCGTTGTAGTCGAATTCGCCTGTGAAACCGATGAACACGCCGTCAGCACGAAGAAGCACAGCAGTACCGCTAACAATCTGTATCTATGGCGTTTTTGCATAACAAGTTCTCCCTCCTTTTTAGGTATCCCACACGTTAGCCGCGTTGTTATTCGCCGACGTCGTGACCGTGGGATCAATAGTCACGGGATGGACACGCGCCTCATCCCGAAGCCACGCAAGATCGGGCGTGACCGTGAGCCGCCACACGTCCGCATTTTGCTCCAGCTCGACCGCAACCTCCCAGCTGAGCTCATCCGCCGCATCCGTCATATACGGTGCGACGATACGGAACACTTCGTTCTCTTCGGCATCCCGTATAAATACGGTACCGTCCTCGTGCAGGGTGGGCGCCAGACCGTCCGACAGCGTCATCTCGGTGGTATACGATACCGCCTGGATTGGTGCCGCCGTCAGAAGAATATCCTTCTTGACCCTCGTAGAGGTCACGGTAAAGCGCACGTCGGCATTTTGCCCGGCCAAGTCATCATACACCAACGCACCCGTCGAGGGAACGGCGGTCAGATCGGTCGTATCGGTCTCTGTTGTGAGAAGCTGCGCCGTAACGGTCGCAGGGGCGGCGGCTGTCGCTTCACCCACTGCGGCAAGCTGTGCGGTCTCATTGACGACCGCACCCGCAGACGGTGTCACAAAACGCCACGACAGCGTGTGTCCTTCATTTCCACGGTGACCAGCTGGCCACCGTCGGTACCGGCTGTTTGGGCAAAGGCCACGTTAAACAAGCCGTCCCGATTGCGGTAAACCGCCGCGCCACCCGCTGTGGTAGCTGCTTCAAGCGTGTTGTCGATCTCCACCCACTCGCCGGCGGTATCGTCCTAATAATGCACCGGAGAATCGTAGATAACAGCGGTATAGCTACCGTCCTCCAAGCGATAATGCTTTTCAAACTGATCGCGTTTTTCCACCAGCTCACCCACGAAGAACGCACTGTCCTCCGCAGTCGCTGTACCAATATCGGTGACGAGCAAGGCATCGTCACCGGAGGATACCTCGCCACCCGATACCGATACTGCTGCTGTGGTGGAAAGTAGCAGTATGAGCATCATACAAACGCATAGGACGTTACGGATGTGTTTTCGTTTGATTGCTTCATCTCCTTTTGCGCCGTCACACCATCCACGGGCGACAATCGCCGCCCACCAGCCGGAATCGTGTCCCTCTTTCCATTTACACGGTATTCCTCAAGTTTGATATTATCACATCAACCAAGAAATACCAATAATTTCATACTGTTTTATGTATTTTCCCGGCAGCGGTTTTTGACATAGCAAACAGCCGTGTCGGTAACCGACACGGCTCAGTCTGTCAAAGAACTTCCAATACGCCCCCGTTTCTGGTATAATAAAG
>CAYYDD010000074.1:0-6272 GCA_964470515.1 uncultured Eubacteriales bacterium
AAGCTGCTTTGACTGTAACTTTAAATTTGTGAGGATATTTGATATTCACGGTCGTGGTGAGGTTGCTGTGACCGAGACGTTTTGAGACGGTACGTAAATCGGCACCGGCGGCAATCAGCAACGTGGCGTTTGTGTGGCGCAGACTGTGCAGATGGATGGGCGGCAGTTCGTTCCGTTTGATGAAATCCGAAAACCAGCGGGTTAACGTGTCCGGGTGTATCGGCTTTCCGTCCCATTGCGTAAAGACTTTATCACTGTTCACCCATCGGTCACCGAGCTGCATCCGCGCGGTGTTCTGTTCCTTGCGGTGTTCCCTCAGCAGTTCCAGTGCTTCCGGAGGGACCTTTATCACGCGCCGGGATGATTGCGTTTTGGTATCATCGTCAAAGATGCCACGCCCGGTGATATACAAAGACGAACGCGATACGTCTATAAGGCAGTTGTCAAAATCAACGTCCTTCCATTCGAGACCGCACAACTCGCCACGTCTCATACCGGTGTACAGCAACAATGTGACGATTGTACGGTATTGTAGCGGCTCGTTCTGCAAACAAAGGAGAAGCTGCTGCGTTTGATTCTCGTCCAAATAGGCGGCTTCTTTTCGTTCTGCTTTGGGGGCTTCTACGCGGTGGCAGGGGTTTGTTAAAATCACTTGCCATTTTACCGCCTTTTCCAGTATCGAGGACAACAGCCGGTGATAGTGCAAAACGGTATTGCCGGACAATTTATGCGCCCGCTCGACAACTTCAAACAATTCGCCAAAGGGGAGGTTTAACGCCGCCGCAATCCCTTCGGCTGATTTTTTGGCAATCGGAGCAATACCACGTAGCGCTTGAGCAACTGTGCCTTTAGGCACGTTGCCTATCTGCGCTATATCTTTGTAACGTAGATTCCGTTCCTTTACTAGTGCGGATAGGTCCTTCTTTGCTGTGTACGTTAATCCATTCCGGCGCCCTTCGTTTGAAAGCTGATTGTAAAAATCTATCAAATGCCGGGGCTGGAGCCGGTCAAGGCGAACGTTCCCCAACGCGGGTAGAATCCTTTCCAACATACGTTTGTAACCGTGTATGGTGGACGGTCGCAGTTGCTTTTCCGCATACTCCGTCATCCAGTATTCCGCGAACTCGGCAAACCGGATTGAACCGTCGAGCACTTGCCCGCTCATGACCTTTTCCTCAAACAGCACGGCCTGCCGCTGCACCTCTTTGGCGATCTGCCGCTCGGTCATCCCCGGATCGGGCGTCCACGTCATCCGTCTGCGGATCTGTTTGCCGTCCATCGCGTACCCCGCCGACACGATGATCCTGTACGTTTCTCCGCGTTTTTCGATTGTTGCCATAACAAAAATACCTCCTATATGCTAAATTTGGGTTGCAAATTCAGCCGGAGGTATGTTACAATGACAGTGCCTTGGTGGCGCACTGTCGGGGTGTTACCTTGTGTTACCTCCGGCGGTGTCGGTCCCGTTCCTGTTGGCGCAGGAGCGGGGCCTTTTTTATTTACTTGTGACCGCTCAGAGCGGCCTCCAGTTCGATGATCCATGCGGGGACGTTATCGCCCGCTCGTGTCAGTTCGCCGTTCCGATACGTGGCGACGACCCTGAAGCCGTTTTCGTTATCGTAGAACACCGCCTCGTGACAGTACGGCAGCACGGCCAGAATGTCGGTGTACCGACGGGAGAAGCGCCGCAACACGTCGGCCACGGGAATATCGTGCCCGCCCTTCTGCACGCGGTTGCGGATACGCTTCAGGCTTTCCTCGGCCGTATTCAGTCCCACGTAGTACAATCGGACGTGATATCCCGCCTCCCGTGCACGCTTCGCCGTGTCGGCCGTCTTGCGGCCGGATAACGTGGTCTCCTGCGTGAAGCTGACGCCGTCGCGCAGACAATCCTCAATGATCCGCACCGCTGCCTTGCCGCCTTCGATGGCGCCGCCGTGGGCGACGTTCAACCTGTCAACGTCGATGATCCGGCCAAGCTCCTGCGTCTCCGCTTTCAGCACGCCGGTCAGACTACTCTTGCCGGTGCCGTTCACACCGCCGATAATCGTGTAGGCTTTCATTCGGTTTCCTCCTTTATCGCACAAGGCTGGTGAACGCCACGGCCTTGCCGAGAATACGCAGCTGCTCCAGCTGTGCCCCGGTGTAGACGAGCGGGCTATACTTGGCGTTGCAGGCGACAAGCTGCACCACGCCGTCGGATAAATACACGCGCTTCAGCGTGGCCTCATCGCCGATCAGCACGGCGGCGATCTCACCGTTCTCCACCTGCGGCTGTTCCCGGATGTACACCACGTCGCCGTCCATAATGCGCGCGTCGATCATACTGTCACCCTTGCACCGCAGGGCGAACGTGCAGCGGATATCCTCGGCAACGTCGATATATTGATCCACGTTCTCCACAGCTGTGATCGGCTCACCGCACGCGATCGTCCCCAGCAGCGGGATCCTCCGCGTCTTGGGGAGCGGGAGAACGTTGCCCGGTAGAGCGGGTGCGGTGCCCGGCTCCTCCCAGCCCATAAGTGCTTCAACAGAAACGCCGAGAGCTTTTGAAAGCGCGGAAATATTTGAACGGCGCATATTACTGATTTTTCCACATTCCCACTTTTGTACTGTTTGCTTTGAAACCCCGACAAGTTGTGCAAGGTGTTCCAAGGAATAGCCAAGCTCCTTCCTGCGCTTTGCAATAATATCCCGAATATCCATTGATCGGCACATCCTTTCGTCAAAGACATCATAACACGGTTGTCGCTTAAATGCAACACTTTTTTGCGAAAAAGTGTAAAAAAGTCGCTTTTAGGTGTTGACAATGACCGCGAGAGGTGCTATCATTAAATTGTCGCTTAAAAGCGACTTTAAAAATAGGAGGTGACAAAGAATGTTTAAGAGGAACCTGTTTGAGGCTGCGATGAAAAAGAGTAGCAGAAAAGTCGGTGACGTGGCTGCTTGTTTGAAGATCAATCGCACCACGCTTTACAAGAAGCTCGCACAAAAAACGGACTTTACCCGGGCGGAGGTGCAGTCAATCAAGGAGTATTTCGGTTTGACTACGCAGGAAACAATGGAAATTTTCTACGCCTAAAAAGTCGCTTAAAGGCGACAACCGAACAGAAAGGAGGCAAGACAATGCAAGAGAAAAAGATAACCGATCCGATGGTGGATCTGGATAAGCTGCTGCACGATCTGGAAATGCTGGCGGACACGTTCATCGCCATATCTATCGCACTCACAGACGGCGATTCGTTGCTGCCGAAGGATGCGCTCTATATGCCCATCGATATGCTGCGGGAAAAGACGCGGCTTGCCTACGAGGCGTACAAGCTGCTGCGTCGTCCGGCGGTATCGAAGGATGAGCTGACCGCCGACGAGCTTCAGCTTCTCGCAGCGTACCGTAGGGCGACACAGGATATGCGCGAGTACGCGTACAAGCTACTGTTTGAATGAAGGAGGACGGGATGAAACTCAGGGAATTACGATACGTAATGCGCTATGACTTTTTGGACAAGCCGGAGGCGATCACCCGGCATTTCGGGATCCGCCCCGCGGTGTTCGTGGGGGCAATCGACGTGTACGCGGTGGTGATGCTGAACGACCCGGATCAGGCGATGCTCAGCTTTGTCAAACGCGGCGCGGCGGAGGAGTATTGTTACAACCGCGAGCGGGTGATCTTCGGCGCTGACAACGTGGTGGAGAAATGACACAAGAGAAAGGAGCAAGAGCAATGACCAACATACAGCGAACCGTCACGGACTGGAACAGCGTGCCGGTGATCTTTGATATTTCGTTTGCGTGCCGACTGCTCGGCAAGACGCAGGAGAGCGTCAAGCGGATGTGTACCACCGGGCAGCTTCCTGCGTTCAAGGCGGGAAAGGAATGGCGGATCGATCGCGAAGCGTTCCGCAAATGGATGAGGGAGGGAACGGCCATATGGCAGCGATGATGTTCGGGCTGGTGTGGATCGGCGCCGCGCTTGCGATCGGCGAGCTGGCCGTGCGTTTTCTGCCGGAACCCGTGTGGGACAAGCTGCTGCGTGCGCTGTGGGGGGTGGATCGCGATGTGTGACGTTTGCGGCGTTCCGTGTGTGTTGATTCGGCAGTTACTATGACGTAAGGAAAGGAGTGTAAGGGAATGAGGATAAGAACAATTCCGGAGGCAGCACGTGAGCTGAAAGAGGACGACCCTGCCACGGCAATCTCGGAATGGATGATACGCCGACTTGTTAAGCAGGGAGAGTTACCCAGCGTGGCGGTAGGGCGCAAACGGCTGGTTGATTTGGACGTGCTGGAACAGTATATGTCCGACAACTGCGTGGCGGTTCCGCCGATGAGAAAGGAGGTGATCGGATAGCCGCAATGCTAGTCGCTTGTTGTTGGTTGTTGCTTTCGCTTGTAATCCTAGCTGCCGCCGAGCGGTGGATTCCGGGCAGCACTTTGGACAAGCTGTTACGTGCGTTGCACGTTGATAAATGAGGAGGAGCGAATGAGGAACATAAAAAAGAACACCCCCACGATATGCGCCGCAAACGCTCGCAGGGGTGCCGAACAGGTGAGGACAAAGCCTCACCTACAGTATAGCCGGGATCGGTAGAAAAGTCAAGCCGAGGGGGGCGCACTGTCAGAGATGGCGGTGTGCCCTTTACGGCCATAGAGGGGAGGGAAAGACCATATACAGCTACGACTATATCAAGGAGCAGATCAAGGAGCGTGTGCCGCTGACGGACGTGATCGAGCGGTACGTCGGGGAAAAGCCGAACCGGGGGAAGCTGCGTTGTCCGTTTCACGGGGAAAAGGCCGCCTCCTTCACGATCTACCAGAACAACACGTACTACTGCTTCGGCTGCAGCGAGAGCGGCGACGTCATCACGTTCGTGCGCCGGTGGTTTAACTTGGGCTTTGCGGATGCGCTGCGTCGTATCGACGGCGACTTTGCGCTGGGACTGTTCGGCCGCCAAACGCTGACCGCTCACCGGCGTGCACGTGCCGAGCAGGATCGTCGGCAAAAGGAACGTCGGGCACGGAAATGTGCAGAGGAGCAGGCGACCGCCCGGTACTGGGAAATGTTCGATCTGGTGCGGCATTACGAGACGGTCATCGAGAAGCAGCGGCCGACGTCGCCCGAGGATCCGCCGTCCCCGGCGTTCATCGACGCCATTAAACATATCGAGCGGGCGCAGTACCGCTTGGAGGAATTAGAACAGGAGAGGAGAAACGTCATTGACAATTACGGAAAACCGAATCGCGGAAATGACAGCACCACAACTGCTCAGTGAGGATACCTTTGACGCAATTTTTGACACGACGGACGAGATCACCAAGACACGACGGCTGATCGCCCTACAGGAGCGGGCGGATTTTCTCGGCTGCGGTAAGGCGGCACGCTCGCTGATCGCCGCATACCGTACCGAAGAAAACAAAATGTTTGAGCAGCTTCCGCAGCGCAAGATTGATTTCCACGTGGAGTACGACCGACAAGGGAAGATCCGCCGCACGATCAATAACTTTGAGCGGATCATACAGAACGACCCCTACTTTGCCGGCTTGCAGTATAATCTCATGGCAAACACAATGGAGATAGTGGAGGACGGCCGAGCACGGTTATGGTCGGATGCCGACGACGGCCTTGCGATCAGCTACATTGAACGGGAATACAAGATATACAGCCCTCAAATGTGTTTAATGGCACTCGCCAACGTGGCGCATACACGCTCGTACCATCCGATCAAGGATCTGATCGAGGGGATCACGTGGGACGGTACCCACAGGATCGAGCGATTTTTATGTGACGTGCTGAAATGCGAGGACGCTCCCTATACGCGCGAGGTCAGCCGTCTGATCTTCGCCGGTGGGATCCATCGCATCTACAACCCCGGATGTAAATTCGACAGCGTTCCTGTGCTGATCGGCAAAGCGCAGGGCGAGGGCAAAAGTACGGCCGTGCGGATGCTGGCGCTGGAGGATCGCTTTTACTCCGACATTTTCACCATCGAAGGGAAGGACGGCATGGAAACGATCTCCGGCAAATGGATCTGTGAGTTAAGCGAGCTGCTGGCGCTGACAAAGGCGAAAGAGGTGGAGGCGGTCAAGGCGTTCCTAACGCGACAAAGCGATTACGTCCGCCGATCTTACGACAAACGGCCTGCCGACTATCTCCGACAAAACATTTTCATCGGTACCACCAACCGCGAGCAGTTTTTGACCGACAAGACCGGAAACCGCCGCTTCCTGCCGGTGACGGTGCACAGCAACGGCTACGAGCTGCACGACCGCGAGCAG
>CAYYDD010000075.1:0-3732 GCA_964470515.1 uncultured Eubacteriales bacterium
TAACGTGGTCCGGACGTACTTCTCCCTCTATGATTTCCACTCCTTTCCATTGACATAGTTGGCGTAACGTCTCGCGTATTTCTAAGCGTTTTTCTTCGAAAAACACTTTTCGTCTGTACTTTGGGGCGAACACTATGTGATACTTGCAATTCCATTTTGTACGTGCTAAACTACTTGTGTCTATAATTTCTTTTTTCATTGACTTTTCCTCCGATTGTGTTTTTGATTTCGTGACCGGCAGGTCGCTTTTATCTTAACACAATCGGAGGATTTTTCATCGCTAAAGCTTTTTTGAACCACGCGACTATCCCGTGGTTTTCGTTTACAAAAACGACACTTTCACGTACGTGAAAGTGTCATCGTAGGTTATCACTTTAAGATATTGATAAGAGCTGCTTGCCGAAAATAGGAACGTTCTTTTTCGGCAGGGTCAAGTGATATTGCAGGCTTCCTCTTGCCGTGATATTTTGCCTTACGGCAAAGCGCTATAAAAGCCTACAGCTTCACCTCATTCTCCGCAACACCCAGCGCCGCCGCCAGCTCCTGCCGCAGCAGCCGCACGGTCTCCTGCAACGCACGCTCATCCGTAAACCGCAGCTTTTTGCCGTCGTTGCGGCGACGCGCCTGCTCATCGCGCAGCTCCTGCACCATCCGCATCATCGCCACCGGCTCGCTGTCACGCAATATCTGCGTAAACCGCTCCTGCCGCTCGCGCTCGTTGTCCGACCATACCGATGCCGCCGCAGCGGCTGCGGCGGGCAACGCCCTGGCCTCAGCCGCCGTCATCGCGGTGCGCAGACGTACCTTTTGCTGATCCACCGGCAGATACACCGTCATCCCGGCCTCTTTCCCCAACGGACGCAGCAGATAATACTCGCGCGGCTGTCCCTTGACAAATTCCTCCGTTCGCACGTCCGTTACCTCGCACAAGCCCTCACCCGGATGCACCACCGTCTGCCCGACCTGAAACATCGCGATCCCTCCTCAGCGTACCGAAAATACAAAACGCGCAGCCTGCACAACCGGACTTACGTTCCGCTTTGCAAACTGCACGTTGATATTGTTATTATAGCATCGTTCGCCGCCGATTTCAAATGGGCATTTTGCACAAATAGATGCTTGTTACCCGAGCAACCGCCCGTGCCCGTCCTTGTCGATCTGACCCGTCAGAATGAGGATGCCCTCAATCAGCCCCCAGATCGCCGCCGCCATCGCGGGCAGCACCAGACACCCGAGCAGCACCGTCATCAGCAGCTGCGCAACGGCCTTCCCCGTGTAGCCCAAATAGAAGTTGTGCACACCGAGCAACCCGAGGAAAATGCCGAGCAGCCCTGCGGTCAACCGCTTTTTGCCGCCGGTCACCGCCTCCGACAGCGACCGGCCGCAGTGCACGCACAGCACCGCCTGCGGATGGATCGCCTGACCGCAATACGGGCAAATTCCGGGCACCGCCGCAACGTCGTCAGGTATCGGGGGAGCCGTCATCGGCGGCGCCGATGACGGAGAGGTAGTCCCTACCGCCTCTCCCATCGCATACTGCGGTGGCGTATCCTCTCCGGCGTTGCCGTCGAGGTGCGTCGCTGTAACGGGCTCCTCCGCCACGACCGGCTGCTTGATTACCGGCTGGGGGATCTCCCTCACGATCGCCGTGCCGCACCCGGCGCAAAACTTATCCTGCTCACCCACCGCGTAGCCGCAGTAAGCACAAAAACGAATCGCCATCACACGTACCTCCTTGCAAGAAAATTATAGCGTGTTTCCGCAAAAAACGCAAGACCCTCTTGTTCTTTCGTCATTTCTCGTGTATACTGATAAGCAGAAACGGAAGTGAAGCAATGTTCTCACGGCTCAACAGTATGGGCGTTCTCGGTATCAAGGGGTATCTGGTCACGGTTGAAACGGATATTTCCGGGGGTCTGCCCGGCTTTGACGTGGTGGGTCTGGCAGGCGCCGCCGTGCGCGAATCGCGCGACCGCGTGCGCGCCGCGCTGGTCAACTGCGGGTTTGACTATCCCGTCAGCCATATCACCGTTAACCTCGCCCCCGCCGATGTCAAAAAAGACGGCTCGATCTACGACCTGCCGTTGCTTTTATCGGTGCTGTGCGCCGCGGGCGGGCTGGAGGCCTCCCTCATCGGCAACGCGGGCTTTATCGGTGAATTGTCGCTGACGGGCGACCTGCGCCCCGTCACCGGCGTATTGCCGATGGTCATCGCCGCGCGTGACGCGGGGCTGGACGCGGTGTACCTACCGTCGGAAAACGCCGCCGAGGGCGCGGTGGTGGACGGTATCACCGTCTACGCGGTCTCCCACGTCACCGCCCTGCTGGCGCATCTGACGGGCGCACAGCTGCTCGCCCCCGTCCCCACCACGGCCTTTGTCCCCGGCGCGGATATCCACGCCCCGGACTTCGCCGACGTCAAGGGTCAGCTCATCCCCCGCCGCGCGATGGAGATCGCCGCTGCGGGCCGCCATAACGTTTTGCTCATCGGGCCGCCCGGCTCGGGCAAAAGTATGCTGGCGAAGCGTCTGCCGTCCATCCTGCCCGACTTAACGCGGCAGGAGGCGCTGGAGACCTCCGCCATCCATTCCATCGCGGGTACGTTGCCGTGCGGCGTGGGTCTGCTCACGGAGCGGCCGTTCCGCTCGCCGCATCACTCGGTGTCCACCCGCGGCCTCGCAGGCGGCGGCAGCACACCCCGCCCGGGTGAGGCCTCGCTCGCGCACAACGGCGTACTGTTTCTGGACGAGCTGCCCGAGTTTTCCCGTCAGGCGATGGAGACTCTGCGTCAACCGCTGGAGGACGGCGAGATCACCATCTCCCGCGTCAGTGCGAGCCTCACCTACCCCTGCTCGCTGATGCTCGTCGCGGCGATGAATCCGTGCCATTGCGGCTTTTACGGGCACCCCACCCGCCCCTGCACCTGCTCCGCGGCGGAAAGCAAACGCTATCTTGCGCGGATCTCCGGACCGCTGCTGGATCGCTTCGACCTGCACGTCGAGGTGCCGCCCGTGGAATACGCACAACTGTCCGACCGCACCCCCTCGGAAAACTCAGCCGCCATCCGCGAACGCGTCTGCCGCGCCCGCGAGAAGCAGCTACGGCGGCAGGCGCTAACCAACGCCCAGCTCCCGCCGGATAAACTGCGTCAGCTATGCCGTACGACCCCGCAGGCGGAGGCCCTGCTGGAAACGGCGTTCGATAAGCTGGCGCTGTCTGCCCGCGCGTTCGACCGTATTCTGAAGGTCGCGCGCACCATCGCCGATCTGGCCGACAGCGATACGCTGGAAGCCCCGCACGTCGCAGAGGCCATCCAGTACCGCAGCCTCGACCGCAAATACTGGGCAGAACGCTGACAGCTATCAGACGTCAGGCCGCAGGGGTGATACCCACCTCGACCCGCCATCCCCTTGCCGTTGCGACGGGACTACTCATAGCCAAAGCTTTATTGTACCACCGGCACTGCCGGTGGTTTTTACCTACGACGAAAAGAGCACCGTACGGTGTCCCCAAAATCTCCGCGGAGATACGCTCCTTTGTACGGCGAATTTGTCGCTTCTCGTCTGCTCGTTTCGGTACGAAAAACACGGGCGGTGCATTCCCACGGCCTAAAAACGCGCCCCCGGCGCGTTTTCTTCACGGCCTTTCGATCCCGCTTTGCACCAATGAAAAAGAGACACCGTACGGTGTCCCCAAAATCTCCGCGGAGATACGCTCCTTTGTACGGCGAAT
>CAYYDD010000075.1:3832-6238 GCA_964470515.1 uncultured Eubacteriales bacterium
ACGGCCTTTCGATCCCGCTTTGCACCAATGAAAAAGAGACACCGTACGGTGTCCCTTTTTCATTGGTGGAGATAAGCGGGATCGAACCGCTGACCTCTTGAATGCCATTCAAGCGCTCTCCCAGCTGAGCTATACCCCCATATCCTGCAACGCTCCCTACTTTACCATATTTTAATGCGCTTGTCAACCCCTTTTTGCCCGCAAAAAAATTTTTTGAAAAATTTCAATTTTCCTCTTGACATTTGCGCGGAAATCCGTATAATTAAATTGTAATCATTACAAAATACAAACGATTACAATCTAGGAAACGGGAGGCGAGCGTATGACCACACAGAGTTTGGCCGACACCCTGCGTGCCCGGGGCATCAGTCCCACGCAGCAGCGGTTGGCGGTGTACAAATACCTGCTGGAGCATCGCACGCATCCCACGGCCGACACGGTGTATCAGGCACTGGCCGCCGAGTATCCCACGATGTCCCGCACCACGGTGTATAACACGATGCGGGTGCTGTTCGGGGCGGGGCTGCTCCGCATCGTCACCATTGACGCAGAGGAACAGCACTTCGATGCCGACACAGTCGACCACGGTCACTTCCGCTGTGCCAAGTGCGGTGAGCTTTACGATTTCACGCTCCCGCCCGATGCATCACAACGGCTGGCACCGGCGGGGTATCGTACCGAGATATTCGACGTCTATGCCACCGGTGTCTGCCCTCATTGTCAGGCAACTCAGTAAACCCCAAAACGCTAGGAGGAAATGGTTATGAAAAAGTTCGTATGTCTGGTCTGCGGTTACGTCCACAACGGTAATGAGGCTCCGGGCAAGTGCCCCATCTGCAACGCGCCCGCAGAGAAATTCAAGGAGACGGCTCCCGCCCCCGCTGCCGAGGCGGCCGAGGCCAAGTCGCTGACCGATAAGGTCTGGGCGGATGAGCATCGTGTGGGTATCGCGCAGGGCGTGGACGCGGAGGTCGTCGAGATGCTGCGCGCCAACTTCAACGGCGAGTGCTCCGAGGTGGGTATGTATCTGGCGATGGCGCGCGTTGCGCACCGCGAGGGCTACCCCGAGATCGGTCTGTACTGGGAAAAGGCCGCGTATGAGGAGGCCGAGCACGCCGCGAAGTTCGCCGAGCTGCTGGGCGAGGTACTGACGGACAGCACCGAGAAAAACCTCGCGATGCGCGTGGAGGCCGAGCACGGCGCGACCGACGGCAAGATGCTCCTTGCCCGCCGCGCGAAGGAGCTGGGCTACGATGCCATCCACGACACCGTGCACGAAATGGCAAAGGACGAGGCTCGTCACGGCCGCGCGTTCGAGGGACTGTTGAACAGATATTTCAAATAAGCGAAAAACCGCATAAAATAAGGGCTTCCGGGACATTCACCGCGTTGGTGAGTGTCCCTTGCTGTTTGCTTAAAATCGGCGATAGTGTGTATTTTACACACTCAAAAGCCACCGAAAATTTTATTTTTTAGGTGGTGTGTGTATCTCTGGGGGGAACTGCTGCAAAATTTTTAAGACGTGAGGAAAATTTCCTTACATTTTCCGTCTTGGCTTTACTTTTCGCGGGTTATGTGGTACAATAACTGTGCGACACTAACCGAATAAAATCCTATGCGGGGAACAATACCTTGGTAAAAGGTGTTTTCCTCTAATTCCGCATAGGAAAATGGTTAGTGTCGCAACTTTCCGAGGGAACACTTTTTCGGCACACCCTTCGGGGTGTGCTTTTTTAATTGTGAGGTAAAAGACGTGAGTAAAAAGCAAATAATTGATGTTACTGGAATGCCTTTGACACCATCATGGCAAGGCCGCAAGTGTCTGGGAAATGGTGAGCATCCGGAATATGAGTGTTGTTGTGACGAGTGCGATTATTATTTGTATTGTTTTCCACAGTATGATTGGCGGTTAAAGAAAAACAGGTTCAAGAAAAAGTTCTACAAGTTGATAGGTAAAGACGTTATGCGGTAATTTCCTCATAGCATTTTGGGGGAGTACAGTAACCCAAGTTTTAGTGTGCGTCAAGGTGTGTAATTTTTGAAAAGTGTCTTAAAATAAAGGTTTTTAAGCACAATTTCAAGACGAGGCTCGTCGCGGCCGCGCGTTCGAGGGACTGTCGAAGCGTTACTTCGGCTAAGATGCCGCAATCCCCAAACGCACCCCTACGGGTGTGCGTTTTTTGTTGCCCACACACCCATCTGCACAAGTCCCGACGGGCAACCAACGGTCGCCCCTACGACGTTGATTTCACGTCTCCCCTACACCCCCTCGCCAATCAAAACCGTCACCATACGAATAATAATCCCCCCGCATAGCGGGGGGTATTTCATTTTCGGGCATAGCCCTATGTGATACCGGCTGCGCACAAGTGCGCTTTTTATTGGCCTGCCAGCCACGCATCCATT
>CAYYDD010000076.1:0-6123 GCA_964470515.1 uncultured Eubacteriales bacterium
TGGTGCGGGCGACAAGACTTGAACTTGCACGCTTGCGCATCGGCTCCTAAGACCGACGTGTCTGCCATTCCACCACGCCCGCATATTGAAATAAGTATACCACATTCTTTTTAAAAAAGCAAATGCTTTTCGCAATTCTTTGCGCATACAGTATAGGTGGGGAAATATTCCAAGGGGCTTTTTGTCGAAAGCGGTTGAATTTGCCGTCTGTATTTGTTAAGATATATATTAGTGCGTCAGTTGTGGTTAGAAAGAGGTGGTCGTATGAGGCGGTGTCATTTAGGGACGGTGATAGTGCTGATCTTAGGCTTGCTTGTTGGCTGCGCTCCGCAGGCATCGGTCCCGTCGTCGCAGGTGACGGTGACGATGGGGCGGCCGTCCTCGTCGGCTGTCGTGACAACGACCGTGACAGGGACGGTGGCCACTACGACTGATACCGGTACCGAAACGGCGGATACCGCAGCTTCGACCGATACGACGGCGGGAACGACTGCGGCAACAAAAACGACCGTGACCACTGTCGGTACAACGACGGTGACGACCACCGTGACAACGCGTGTGACGACCACCACAGCAGCGCGACCGACCGTGAAGGGCGAGTTGCGCGGGGCGTGGGTATCGTACATAGAATTGGCGGAACTGTTCCAAGGCTGTTCTACGCCTGCGCAGGCACGCACCGCGGTGGATAGTTTGATGAAAAAAGTGATCGGCTACAACCTCAACACGGTATTTTTCCATGTGCGTGCCAACAGTGACGCGTACTACGATTCCGACTTATTCAAGCCGGCTGCGGCAGTATCCAAGCTGATCGCCGCAGGCTTTGATCCGCTGGCTTACGCGGTGGAGGCTGCACACCGTGAGGGACTGCAGTTGCACGCGTGGATCAATCCTTATCGTGTGGGTAAGCAGACGGCGTATCTGGTGCCAAACGTGCCGACGCTGAGCGACGCATCGGGGCGGTATTACTACGTGCCGACCTCGGAAACGGCGCAGACGTTGATCTTAAACGGTGTGCGCGAAGTGCTGAACAACTACGCGGTGGACGGCATCCAGTACGACGATTATTTCTACCCCGACGGTCTGTTGGCAGAGGGTACGGTATACAGCTTTGAAAGTGCCGATTACGAGGCCTACCGAAAGGCCGGCGGTACGCTGTCGGTGGGTGATTGGCGGCGCGCGGGCGTGGATACGCTGATTGCCGGTACGCGCACGCTGACTGCGGCGAAGGGCGCGGTGTTCGGCGTGTCGCCTGCGGTCAACGCCGATAACACCTATACCGCACTGTATGCGGATTGCCGCAAGTGGCTGGCGCAGCCGGGGTATGTGGATTATCTGTGCCCGCAGATCTATACCGGGTTTGAGCACGGCAGCAGTGCGTTTGACGATATGGTGGACAGGTGGATGGGCTATCCCCGCCATTCCTCGGTGGAGCTGTATGTTGGTGTGGCACTGTACAAGATCGGTCTGAAAACCGATGTCTACGCCGGTACCGGCAAGGCTGAATGGGCGAAGAACGACGATATTATGCAACGCTCGGTGGTGTATTTGCGCGAGAAGAAGATACCGGGCATCTGTTTCTACAGCTACAGTTATTTCGAGCCTGCCGCGAAGGCGGGATTGTCCTCCACGGCCGATGTGACGGTCGCGGAGAGAGAGATCAAAAACCTGCTGGAAGTTTTGTAAGGAGTGTTGATATGGCCAGGCATTTCAAGGAGCCGGAGCGGAGCGTGCGCGGCTGGGTGATACCTGTGGTGGTGATCGCTGTGGTGGTGGTGCTACTGGTTGGCTGCTTTGCGGTGGTGAACAGCGGTGTGCTGTATACGATCGCCGGCAAAGGCACTACAACGAGCACGGGGACGAGCTCGACAACGCCCCCGACCACGGTGCAACCTCCCGAGCCCGAGCCGGAATATGCCGTGCCGGAGGAGATGAAGGGTGTGTGGCTGACACCGGGCATCGATTATCTCAAGACCGGCAAAGAAAGCGCGGCGACCGTAAAACAGCAGATCGACACCGCGTTTGAGGCTATCGACGAATGGACGTTCAACACGTTGCTGCTACCGTTGCATCGCGGGGAGCTCGCGCTGTATCCGTCTGAGGAGATGGAGAGCCTACTGCTGACGGACACGGAGGGTGTGCGTTTTGATCCGATCACATATATTTTGGAGAAGGCGCGGGAGCGTCGGCTGTTTGTATATGGCGTGCTTGATCTGCACGTGCGCGACAGCGAGGCGTGGGATCCGCGCATCGACGGTGTGACCGAGCGCACGGTGCATATCGCGGCGGAGAGCGCCGAGGCGTATGCGCTGGACGGTATGTTTGTGAGCGGCTTTGCCTTTACCGCCGATCAGATCCCCGACGGCGGCCGCGAGACGGCTGTCGCGGCACTGGATGAACTGATCGCGGGTGTTTCAAAGGTACTGACAGAGTCCGACCGTGATCGGTATGTGGGGCTGATGTCCTACGGCATCTGGGCACACGCGATGGTGAACGAGCGCGGCTCGGATACGGATTCGTATTATGAGGAATTTACCGACGGTTGTGCCGATACGCTTGGTTGGCTGGAAAAGGGCTTGTTCCACTGCGTGATGGTGAAGGACTACGCCTCCACCGCACACCCGACCGCGTCGTTCCAGAAGGTGCTGGAATGGTGGGATGGTATGGCCGGCAAGCTGGAGTTGCCGCTGTATGTGTCACATTCCGCCAATACCATCGGTTCGTATCTGGCGGGTTGGAAGTCGCCGGATCAGCTGGCGCAGCAGTATTTGTACTGCAAAAACAGTGTCTCGTGGTGCGGCAGTGCGTACGACTCTCTCAGCGCACTGGCCAAGGATGAGCTCGGCACAGCGGATGCGCTCAAAAAGGCGTACGCCGGTACCATCGACGAGGAGTTTATTTACGATCAGCTGAAGGTGACCTCGCCGTCGAAAACAACGTATACCACTACGGAGTCCACGGTGACATTCCGCGGCAGCGGTGACGCGAATTTCTCGCTGACCATCAACGGTGAGGCGGTGGAGCTGTCCGAGCAGGGCTATTTTACCAAGCGGTTTACGCTGTCCATCGGCCTGAACACGTTTGAATTGGCACACAAGGGCAAGACCCGTACCTATAAAGTGACATATAAGCAAACACTGCTGGAGAGTGTGTCGCCGTCATCGGATATGACGGTGGACGGCGGTAGCATCTTTCTCATCCGGGCCACGGCGCGGAAAGGCTCTGCCGTGTCGGCGGTCATCAACGGCACGACCATCAAGATGACGGTAACGGAGGATAAGGAAGAGGAAAGCGGCAACACGCCGTCGGATTTCCAGAGCTATGTGGGCAGCTATACGCTGCCGAAGGGAGTGGTCGGGCAGACGAAAAATCTCGGTGCTGTGAAGGTGACGGCATCGTACAACGGCCTTACGGAATCGAAATCTGGTGGTAAGATCACCATTGAGGCACTGCCGCTGCCGACCACCACGGTGCCGACAACGACCACCACCGCTGTGGACACAGGTGCTGAGGGAGGCACGACCACGGCCCCCTCGCAAAGCAGTGCCGCAGCCACACCGCCTGCCGCGGGGAGTGACGATATCGTTATCATTACCTCGGAATATGCGGAGACCTTTAACGGTGGCAGTGCGACGGATGATTGGTCGCGCCCGTACAATTCCTATCTGCCGGAGGGTACGCAGGACAAGCTGACGGGTAAGGTGTACAACGGCAGCCTGTCGTATTATCTGCTGGCCTCCGGTAAGCGGGTGTACCAGAAGGACGCGAAGCTCGTCAAGGGTGCGCTGAACGCCAACACTGCACTGAAAAACGGCGCGGCGGCGATCAGCGGTATCCACACGGTGCTGACGTTTGAGGCCGGCTGGGATGTGCCGGTGTATATCGCCGCGTATCCGCAAAAGTATTATAAAGACTCCGGCACGCCGAACTACGGCATTGAAAAATACGGTCAGACTGCGGAATATGTGGATATCACGTTCCACTATGTCGCCTCGGTACCGGCGTCTCCCGACCTGACGGGAAATCCGCTGTTCTCTGCGGCGAAATGGATTGACAACGGCTCGGGCGTGTGGACGTTGCGGCTGACTCTGAAAACAAAGGGTCATTACTACGGTCATCAGCTGGAATGGAACGGTGATACGCTGAAGCTGTCGTTCTTAAATCCCGCGGATATTTCCGCCAATCCCGCCGATCAGAAGCTCAAGGGCGTGCAGATCCTACTGGATCCCGGCCACGGCTCGGATGACGATAAGCCGTGGGAGGGCCCGTTCAATCTGCTGTATGCCAACGAGCTGAAGGCCAAGCTGGAGGCACTCGGTGCGACGGTAGTGATGACCCGTGATCGGGATCTGGGATCGAACGGCTTGTCGCTGCAAAGCCGTGTGGCGCTGGCACACGCGGGGAACTATCATATGGTTATCAGTGTGCATATGAACGGCTACGACGGTACCGCCACAGGCGCAACCGTGCATTATTACGACGAGGTTGGATACACGCTGGCATCGTACATTTACCCCAAAATGCACGCCGTGGAAACGCCGTACGGCGTGGGTACAACGGCCAATGGCCGCCCTCGATCGTCGGGTACGGTGTGGGGCACGTTGTATATGAATCGCTGCATTTTTGATTGTCCGTCGGTGCTGTTGGAATGTGCATTTTTGGACAATCCTAAGGATATGAAGTGCTTAGAGGATCCGGTATACCGCAACAAGCTGATGCAGGCGGTCACGGACGGTGTCGTAGCATATTTTGAGGCGATGTGAGATGAAGCATATAGGCAGATATACAAAGCACCCGTTTGCTATCACCGTGTATCCGCAGGTGACCTCCACGAACACACTGCTGCGTGAAGCAGCGGAAAACGGGGCTCCTGAAGGTACGGTGATTGTGGCGGAATCGCAGACCGCCGGTCGCGGTCGGCGGGGACATACTTTCTGGTCGCCCGATGGGACGGGGCTGTATTTGAGCCTTTTGCTACGCCCGGATCAGCCCGTAGCCGAGCTCGTGCCGCTACTGACCCCCACTGCGGCGGTCGCGGCGGCGCAGGCGGTGGAGGCGATCTCCGACCGCTCAGCGGATATCAAATGGGTCAACGACGTTTATTGCGATAAAAAGAAGGTCTGCGGGATCCTGACGGAGAGTCGTCTGGATCCGCAGACCGGGAAGCTGTGCTATGCTGTCGTGGGTGTGGGTATCAACGTGTTGCCGCCCGACGGCGGATTTCCCGAGGATATCCGCGACCGTGCGGGTGCCGTGCTGACGCAGCCGCAAGAGAACGCCCGCGAACGTCTGGCGGCAGAGTTCTTAAACCGTTTTTGGGAGTTGTACAAAAAACTCCCGTCCGTGCCGTTTTACAGCGAATACCGCGATCGTTGCCTGCGGCTATCCCGTTCGGTGACCGTACCCGCGGGAGAGCGGCAGCTTGCCGCGCAGATCGTGGACGTTACCGAGCGATTTGAATTGCGTGTGCAGCTTGAAGACGGCACGGTACGCGATCTGAACGCGGGCGACGTTTCCGTTACCCTTGTGTAAGCGAGGTGAGATACTTACCCGGTGATACGCCCTTGTGACGGCGGAAGATTTTAATAAAATAGCTGATATCGTTAAACCCGCAATCAAGTGCTACCTCGGTGACGCTTTTTTCGGTTGTGCTGAGCTCCTGACAAGCACATTCCACACGGTAATAATTGAGATAATCAATGGGGGTGCGATGAGTCATTTGCCGGAAAAAGCGGCAGAAATATTTGGGTGTCATACCGGCGGTCTCGGACAGCTCCGCCAGCGTGATGGGCTCGGCATAGTGCTGCTCGATGAAGGTCAGCACCCGCTTTAACTGGCGGATACGGCGGGCGTGCCGCGGCATCTCGGTGCCGGATTCCGTATACGCTCCCGACTCAAACACCCAACCGAAAAAGTCCATCAGTGCGCCGAACACCAATAGGGCATTGGGCTGGCGGGTCTCGTCAAACGCAGTGCTGAACAGCCGCTGCATTGCTTCGCGTACGGGCGTGCAGGAGGCGGGAAAGCAGGAGGAGATCACCACACTGCTGTTCTGGATGCGGTGGATATACGACTTGCACGCATCCCCGCTGCGTAGCAGAATCGCGGGATCAAATACGGTACATT
>CAYYDD010000077.1:0-5849 GCA_964470515.1 uncultured Eubacteriales bacterium
CGGGCGAGCCGTCGTCGTGCTACAGGATGGGTAACAGATCGCGCTCCTCCGGAGTCCTAGCCAGCATAATCAGTGACTCCCTTTTGTAAAATCGGTTATCGCGTTCAGTTTAGCACACACCCCCGAAAAAACACGGGGAGAAGCGGTTTCAGGTCGGACTTTTTTAACAAATCCGTGCTTTTTTGGAAAAAACAAGTTTTTTTCATATTTTTCCTTGAAACTTACCGAAAAATTGTGTAAAATAGAAGTGTGTTTCTGTATAGACTCCCACACAACTTAGTAATTCTGACGAATGAGGAGAATAGATATGCCGAATCGTTTGTTCTTAGGAATGGTCAATCAAATGAAGGAGGTCATCGACCGCACCATCGGCGTGGTGGATGATACGTTTGCGGTGCTTGCGTGCAGCGATCTCAGCTGCGTGGGCGAGATCCGCGAGGAGCTGTCAGAGGCAACGTTCAGCACGCAGGACTCCTTTGTGCTGGGCGGGTACACCTACCGTGCGTTCGGCCCGCGCCCGCACGGGGATTATCTCGTGTTCGTTGAGGGCGAGGACGAGCAGGCGGAGAAGTATGCGTCCCTGATGGCGATCTCCTTGGCCAATGCCAAACAGTATTATGATGAAAAGTACGACCGGGGCAATTTTGTCAAGAACATCATTCTGGACAATATCCTGCCCGGTGATATTTACTTAAAGGCCCGTGAGCTGCACTTCAACGGCGATGCGACCCGTGTGGTGTTGCTGGTGCATCTGCACGCGCAGACGGAGATCTCTGCGTTCGACGTCATCCAGAACCTGTTCCCCGAAAAGAACCGCGATTTCGTTATCAACATCAATGAGACGGATATCGCCGTGGTCAAGGAGCTACGCACCCGCGTGGAGTCCCGTGATCTGGAGAAGCTCGCGCAGTCCATTGCCGACACGCTGGGCAGCGAGTTCTACACGCCCGTGAGCGTGGGTATCGGCACGCCGGTGGAGGGTATCAAGGAGCTGGCGCGCTCGTTCAAGGAGGCGCAGATCTCGCTGGAGGTCGGCAAGGTGTTCGACACCGAGAAGACCATCGTCAGCTACGATCATCTGGGCATCGCGCGTCTGATCTATCAGTTGCCTACCACGCTGTGCGATATGTTCCTGCGCGAGGTCTTCAAGACCGGCTCAATGGATTCGCTGGATCAGGAAACGCTGTTCACCATTCAGCGTTTCTTTGAGAATAACCTGAACGTATCCGAAACGTCGCGCCGTCTGTTCGTGCACCGCAACACGCTGGTGTACCGTCTGGAAAAGATCAAGCGCCTGACCGGTCTCGATCTGCGCGAGTTCGACGACGCTATCGTCTTTAAGGTGGCGATGATGGTCAAGAAGTACCTTACCGCTGACCCGGTGAAGTATTGATCGGGAATTACCAATATGTGCGGGTTGCTGAGGGGCCGCGGATGTGTTAAAATAGTGATGCGCCGTCCGACAGGACGGCGCAAACTACGAGAAGGAGGTGTGCTCTGTTGATCGAATTCCGGGACGTACATAAATCCTATGAAACGGGAGTCGAGGCCCTGAAGGGCGTGGATATCAAGATCGACGACGGTGAGTTCGTCTTTATCGTGGGCGCGTCGGGTGCCGGTAAAAGTACGTTTATGAAGCTCATCACCCGTGAAGAGGCGGCGACCTCCGGCGAAGTCATCGTGAGCAACTTTAAGCTGTCTAAGCTGAAACGGAGGCAGATCCCGTATCTGCGCCGTTCGATGGGCATCGTGTTTCAGGATTTCCGCCTGATAAACACGATGACTGTGTTTGATAACGTGGCGTTTGCTATGCGCGTGGTGGGTGCCTCGCATCGCGAGATCCGCCGCCGTGTACCGTATATTCTGGGTCTGGTGGGTCTGCAGCACAAGTCCAAGAACTACCCTCCGGAGCTGTCCGGCGGCGAGCAGCAGCGTGTGGGTCTGGCCCGTGCGCTGGTCAATAACCCGTCGCTCATCATTGCCGACGAGCCGACCGGCAACATTGACCCCAAGCTGTCGGAGGAGATTATGGAGCTGCTGGTGGAGATCAACCGCCGCGGCACAACCGTGCTGGTGGTCACGCACGACCTGGAGCTTGTGAAGAAGTTTGACCGCCGTGTCATCCGTATTGACGACGGTCTGGTAGAATCGGATACTAAGGAACCGGAGGTGGAGATCAGTGCGATTTAACACGTTCCGCTTCCTCGTGCGCGAGGGTGTTCGCGGTCTGGCGAAAAACTGGTTTATGTCGGTCGCCTCGGTGCTGGTGCTGGTATCCTGTCTGCTCATCACAGGTTGTGCGTATCTGGTGCTGGAAAACATCGACCACGGTATGCAATGGGCCTACCAGCAGAACGTGGTGGCGGTGTATGCCGATCCCGGCAGCACGGATGAAGAGCTTGCCACGCTGGAGTCGGAGCTGAAGGCTATCCCGAACGTGGTGGAAGTAGTCTTCAAATCCAACGAAGACCTGCTGGAGGAGTACCGCGACGAATACGGCTCTCTGTTTGACGATCTGGAGAAGGACAATCCCCTGCCGGATTCCTACATCGTGCATTTTGAGGATCTGACGCTGTTTAATCAGACGGTCACCAAGATCGCCAAGCTGAACACGGTGGAATCCGTGGAATACGACGAGCATCTGGCAGAGATGATGGTGCAGATCCGCACGGTGGTGCTCACTGTGGGCGGATGGGTCATCGGGCTGCTGCTACTGGTATCGCTGTTCATCATTTCCAATACCATTAAGCTGACGGTGTACAGCCGCCGCCGAGAGATCTTTATTATGCGCTCGGTGGGTGCTACGCAGTGGTTTATCCGCTTCCCCTTTATGGTGGAGGGCGTGATCTTAGGCGGCCTTGCCGGCAGCGTGGCGTATTGGCTTGTCTGGGGTCTGTATCAGATCCTCGGCAGCACCGGCGTGCTGGATTTCGGCAGCACGTTCACCCTCATCTCGTTTACGATGGTCTGGTGGCAGTTGCTGGTGGGTTTCCTCGCCGGCGGTGTCGTGACGGGCGTGATGGGCAGTGTGATCTCCATTTCCCGTTATTTGAAGGAGCAGAGTGACAAAGTGTTTGAAACGTAAGGAGCAAGATATGAAAGGAACGACACGCCTATGCGCACTGCTGTGCGTGCTGATCCTCTTGGTGACACCGTTGTTTTCTATGCCGGTCAGCGCGGACGAGGTGTCTGACAAGAGAGATGAACTGGCAGAACTGAAAAAAGAGCAAGAAGAGCTGGAAAAAGAGATCGGCAAGCTGGATGACAGCATCGAGAGCCAGCAAAAGAAAGTGAATAACCTGTGGGCACAGGTGTCTAATCTGGAAAAGCAGATTGACGGTTATCGTGCGCAGATCGACGCGCTGGATAAGCAGATCGCCGAGCAGGAAAAGCGCATCACGGAGCTGAATAATGAGATTGCCGCCAAGGAAGTGGAGCTGGAGGAGATCATGACACAGCTCAAGAAGCGTCTGCGTGCTATCGGTAAAACGGGCAACTATTCGTCGTTGCAGCTGTTTTTCAACGCGGAAAGCTATGAGGATTATCTCCTCAAGAGCAAAATTATGGAAAGCATTGCCGATTATGATCAGGGCTTGATCGATGCGGCCGAGGCGGATAAGAAAGCCATTGAGGATGACCGTGCGGAGGTCGAGGCCAAAAAGGCCGAGACCGAGGCGGAAAAGAAGGAAGCAGAAAGCGCGAAAGCCGCACTGGATTCCCAGTACGAAAAGTATGACGATACATACACGGCGGCGCGCAATACGCAGATCGAGCTGGAACAGAAGCTGGGTACGTACGAGAAAAAGCTGGCTCAGATCAAAAAAGCGGAGGACGAGCTCGACCGCGAGATCGAGGCTCTGCTGAACGGCACACCGACCACCGATACCTACGGCGGCTCGATGTACTGGCCGGCTCCCGCGCTGACTACTATTTCCTCGCCGTTCGGCAACCGCAGTATGGGCTGGCACGGCGGTGTGGATCTGTGGGGCCCCGGCTGTCTGGGCAAGCCGATCTACGCGGCGGCCTCGGGCACCGTCATCAAGGCGCAGGAGATGCATTACAGCTACGGTAATTTCGTGATGATCGATCACGGCTTGGATTCCAAGGGTCGCCGTATCGTCACGCTGTACGCGCATATGCGGTATGCGCCGTCCGTATCGGTCGGCCAGCAGGTCACCGGCGGCGTGACGCAGCTCGGCGTGGTGGGTAACACCGGTAATTCCTACGGTGCGCACCTGCATTTTGAGGTACGTGTGAACAACACGCGCGTTGACCCGATCGGTAACGGGTATATTGTGAAACCAAAGTAATCAAGTTAATGAGGTGAGGGAGTATGAATCGCAAGGTTTCGCTGGGTGTAGCGATCACCGTTGTCATTTTAGCGGTGGCGCTGACGATCTCGGCCACGATGATGCTGGCCATGCGGCATTTTAGCTCCCTCGTCAGTGACGTGGGTCAGCGGCAGGCGATGTATGACTATCTGGATGAGATCGACACCGCCGCCCGCGGCCAGTATACCATCGACGAAGAGGTGCTGCGCACGGCGTTGGCGCAGGGCTATCTGGAGGGTCTTAACGATCCGTACGCGGCCTATTTGTCGGCGGCCGAGTACAAGGAAGTGCAAAGCGAGCTTGCGGGCAACCGCACCGGCTTCGGCTTGCAGCTCATCGTGTCGGATGCGAACGAGCTGGTTGTTTCCTACGTGGCGGAGAACTCCCCCGCGGCGTTGTCCGGTATCAAGGAGGGCGACATTGTCACCGCGCTGGATGAAACGGCGGTAACGGGTGCGTCCTATACCGGCGTGACGGGTCGTCTGAGCAGTGCGAATAAGCTGATGCTTACCGTCAAGCAAAACGGTACGGAATCTACCATGGAGCTGACGGCGAACACCTACACGAACGTCAGTGCGGAGGGTCGCATCGTGTACGATACGGTGGGCTATATCCGTATCCGCTCGTTCAACAGCCTCACGGCTTTGCAGTTCAAGAGCTTGTATAACGAGCTGACGAAGCAGGGTGCCTTATATTTTATCTTTGATGTGCGGAACAATGAGGGCGGCAGTCTGGAGGCTGTGCAGGAGATATTAGGCTATCTGTTGCCCAGCGGCCCATACGTGAATTGTGCGAAAAAAGCCGGTACGGAGGCGTTTACCGCCTCCGATCCGTATGAAATGACCGCTCCCACGGTCACGCTGGTCAACGGCAGCACCACGGGTGAGGCGGAACTGTTTGCGGGCGTGTTGCAGGATCTGTCCAAAACGCGGTTGGTCGGCACCAGTACGGCGGGCAAGGCCGTGGTGCAGGAGTATTTCTCGCTGGCATCCGATAAGGCGGCTGTAAAGCTGACGACCGGCACGCTCACGCTGATCCAGAGCGGTACAAGCTGGCAGGATACGGGCCTGATACCGAATCAGACGGCGGATATGTCGTACAGCAAGATGCTCAAATTTGATCTGCTGACCGACGAGGAGGACGATCAGCTGCAGGCCGCGATCACGCTGGTGAAGTCCAGCCAGTCAGCGGGGCTTGCGAACAGCGTGACGACCACAACGACCCCCGCAGCTACTACCACAACAACAGCGGAATAACACGAGGACGGATGCATCGCATCCGTCCTTTCGTTTATAACAAAAAGACAGACGGAAATAAGGCAATGTCCTTAACGGAGTTAAGTAAAAGAGACCGTCAACAAACTTGTTGACGGTCTCTTTGTTATGTTATAGTGGGTTTGGGCTACTGCCCAACTGCATTTGTACATACAAATGCGATGCGGGTTCTTCTCGTCGGCTATTTGTTGGATTTACGGCGGTTATGCTCTTTGCAAAGCATTTGACCGTTGGCAATTTCGGT
>CAYYDD010000078.1:0-5823 GCA_964470515.1 uncultured Eubacteriales bacterium
GCCAGCTTACGGAAGAAGGAGTGCAGAGAATAGACGGTGCCTTCCTCACGCTTGCCGTATTTCCATTCGTTGTAGTCGATGGCATCGCCCATCATTGCCCAGGATACGCAAGTGTACACGCCCATACCCACACCGAAGATGACCAGACCGATCATATAGACAGGCAGAGCAAGCTTGAACGGAACGACGGGGAATAGCAGCATAATCGCGGCACCCACCAAAGAGACGATCGTACCGAAAACACTGGCCTCTTTCTTGCCGAACTTGTTGACGATCTTCTTAATGAAGGGCATAAACAGGAACATAGGCAGGAAACCGACCATCTGCACGATACCGGACATAGAAGCCTGACCGAAATAGGTAGCAAACATAATGGCGTTGGCGGTAGTAGCAGACTGCATACCCAGGAACATACCCATAGCAGCAACAGTAGCACCCACGGCGGGACGGTTCTTCAGGAACGTGCCGAAGGACTTGAAGATATTGACCTTCTCGGTGGATTCGTTGGTCTTGACGGTGCTCTCATTCACACGGACGGTGATGAACTTTATCATAAGCATAAAAGCGATAAAGCCCAAAATACCCATGATGAGGGCGGCCCAGAACACACGGTCACCCAGCAGGATCTCAACCTGCTTGCCGGTAGCGGGACTCAAAACAGCTTCGCCGATCTTATAGGCCTCGCCGGTTATAGGATTGGTGAGGAACTGAGACTTATCAAAGCCCTCCGGAATTTCGATCTTGCTGAGAAAATCGGTGGTCCCATCATAGGTCACCTTCTGCCAGATCAGCATCGGCAGGATGATGCCGGGGATCATACCGCCGATCATAGAGCCGACGGAACGCCAGGTGGACAGCTGTGCACGCTCGGCGTTATCCTCGGTAACCAGAGACAGCATAGAACCATAGGGCACGTTGGCGATGGTGTAGAAAGCATCCCAAATGATGTAACCCACAACGAACATAACAGCCTTGAGCACGGTGGACGCACCCGGGAACGGCAGAAATACGGCAGCGCCGCCGACCAACAGACCGCAAGCGCCTACGAATACGTAGGTCTTGAACTTGCCCATCTTGTATTTTCTTCTGTCGTTGTCGATCATGGAGCCGATCAGAGGATCGTTGATCGCATCCCAGATCTGCACCAGCAGCAACAGAATGGACAGCAGACCTGTCTCCATCATCATATAGACCAGCCAGAAGGTTTGAACGGTTCCTTTGAGAGCAAAGCTCATATTGCAACCGAAATCGCCGGCGGCATATGCGATCTTATCCCGCATACCGAACTTGCGGTTGCCGTTTGCATCGACCTTGACTTGCTTTTTCTTACCCATTACTTCCTCTCCTTTGAATAAAAAGTATAGTAATCGCTATCGTCATTGTAACAAAAGTTTAACAGTAGGTGTTAGTAAAATTTTTGTGTATTTCCGCTCTAGTTTTAGGTTATCTCTTGAAAATGACGAAAAACTGTGATATTCTTAGATAAACAGTGTAAAATATTTGTTAAATTTGCCAATGAAGGAGACGCACCGTGTTTTACGAAAAGCAGCTGTTATTTTTGATAAGCGCCCTACGCAAATGCCGCGTGCAGGTACTGCTTCTGTCCGACCGTGAATACGCCTCCCCCCGTATCGACTTAGGGCTGCGCCATCAACTGGGATCGGATACGGAATACGAACGCTTTTTCGGCTCCCATCTATCAGCCGCACAGCCCAACACCATCTATAAGTTATCCGATCCGTTTTTGTGCCACTATCTGTTTTTGCAGCTCCCCGCCGATAACCGCCTGCTGCTCATCGGGCCGTATCTGCCGGAGGACCTTCCCCGCCAGCGGATGCTGGAGCTTGCCGAGCACATCGGCATCCCACCACAGTGCTTCCGCCGCCTGGAAACGCATTACAGCGGTATTCCGGTGCTGTCGGGCGACCACGCCGTCTTTGCCATGCTGGACACGTTCGGCGAAACACTTTGGGGCGATGAGACCGCCTTTTCCTTTGTGGATATCAACCGCGAGCTGTCCGGCGAACTCTCGCCGCTGGCCGCAGGCAACGTTCCCGAGGATATCCCGCAGGATATGAAAATGCTGGAAGCGCGGTACGCCTACGAAAACGAGCTGATCCAGGCGGTGTCGCAGGGACTTACCCACAAAGCGGAGCTGCTGTTTTCCGGCTTCTCGCAATCAGCCTTTGAGCAACGGCTCACCGACCCCGTCCGTAATTTGAAAAATTACGCTATCATTATGAATACCCTGCTGCGCAAAGCGGCGGAAAAAGGCGGCGTACATCCGCTGTATCTGGATCAGACCTCCACAGACTTTGCCCGCCGCATCGAGCTAACCGCCTCCCCCGGTGCCGCACGGGAGCTGATGAGGGATATATTCCGCACCTATTGCCGCTTGGTGAAAACACGCGCGCTTACGCACTATTCCCCGCCGGTGCAAAAGCTCATCGCGGGTATCGACACCGACCTCGCAGGCGATCTCAGTCTCCGCACACTGGCTGCAGCGCAGGGGCTGAATGCCAGCTATCTGTCGGCACTGTTCCGACGGGAGACCGGCGAGACCGTCACACAGCACGTCAACCGCAAACGGATCCAGCAGGCGATTCACCTGCTCAGCAGCACCCATCTTCAGATACAAACGGTAGCGCAGCACTGCGGCATTCCCGATGTCAATTATTTTTCCAAGCTGTTTAAAAAGCATACGGGCAAGACACCGCGTGAATACCGCAACACACTCGCGCCAACGGATACGGGCAATTAAAAAGGCTTCTCGTCAGAGGAAGCCTTTTTCTTAACCACAACTGTCGCACCGCATCGGTCTCAATTTCGGATACATCCGATTACAGCCGCAATAACAGCGCACCCCCGACTCACACTGAGTCGGGGGTGCGTTGTTAACAATTACAGTTTGACGGAAGCGGTTCCGCCCTCGCCGTAGGTAATGCGGTCACCTGCGCACTCGAGGCTGTCCACATACTCAAAATATTCCTCCACGGAGGCGAACGGCGGCTGAAACTCTGCGGCGATGGTCTTGGCACGCTCGCCGCCGTTTTGTAGCAGCAGCGTGACCATCGCAACCTGCCATTTGGCCGAGCCGACACACGCCCACTCGGGATTGGTGATAAAGTAGTTCGCACCGTGGCTGATGCCCTCAGCACCCGGCATATACGGATGCACGACGGGCATCACGCAGGACAGGTCACCCATATCGGTACTGCCGCTGCCGACAACGTGGTTATACTCAAACGGCGGCAACTCCGGCAGGGCCTCAGCGGCCGCGTCTCGCGCGACCTCCAGCATTGCGGGGGCATTGACCAGCGGACCGTAGCCGGGCGTGTCCTGAATGTCGATGCTCGCACCCAGCGACAACGCCGCACCGACCAGTGCACGGTTGACCTTGGCATTGGCCTTCTCGATGGCTTCGTAGGTCTTTCCGCGCACGTAGCTTTCGATGATGACTTCGTCGGGAATGGCGTTCACCGCGCTGCCGCCCTTCGTAATAATGGGATGCACACGGATGATATCCTGCTCCATAAAGGTCTCGCGGATGGAGTTGATGGCCGACAGACCAAGCTGTGCGGCATACAACGCGTTGCAGCCGTCCCACGGGTTGCCGCCCGCGTGGGAAGCCTTGCCCTTGTAAATGACACGCTTAACCAGGCAGCCGACCGAGCCGATGCAACCGCCGGGCACTGTGCCCGTGGTGGTGTGGACCATCAGTGCCACGTCCACACCCTCAAAATAACCGCGGCGCATAAACTCGCCCTTACCGGCGAAGTACTTGATGATCCCCTGCTTTTTGAGCTCGGAACGGTATTCAATCTCGATGAGCTCCTCCGCCGGAACCGCACACAGACGGATGCGACCACACAACCCGTCCAGCATACCGGGCTCCTTCAGTGCCGCCGCAATGCCGAGCAGTGCCGCGCTTTGTGCCGCGTGGCCACAGCAGTGCACGGCGCCTGTTTCGGGGTCAGCCTCGGGATGGTCGGGGCAAATGAGCGAATCCAGCTCGCCCAGCACCAGTACCTCCGGACCGGGACGACCGGTATCCAGTACCGTATAGAAGCCGGGGATATCACCGGCCAGCATCAGCTCATAGCCCAGCTTTTCAAACGCCTCCTGCAAATACTTGGAGGTCTTTACCTCGCGGTAGCCCCTTTCGGCATTGGTCCAGATATAGTCCAGTGCCGAGAGAATGAGCTCTCTGTTCTTTTCCACTGCGGCAATCGGCTTGTTCATCATACGTCTTGCTCCTTTGTTTCTACGTTCTGTTGTTATCATACCACAAACCGATGGGTTTTCACTCACCATTCCACCGCGATTTTATAATTATTTCATCCGTTTCACGAAAAAAGCCCTTGATTTTCATCAAGGGCTCAGAGCTTATACGCCGTACATAAACCAAATGTAAATATAGGCCGGGATGATAGCCGCCAGCGTGAACGGGATACCGATCTTGAAGAAATCGCTGTTCTTCACGGTATAGCCCTCCTTGCGCAGGATGCCGATACCTGCGATATTCGCCGACGCACCGATAGGCGTGCAGTTACCGCCCAGCGTCGCACCCGACAGCAAGCCGAAGTACAGCAGCGTGGGATCCACCCCCAGCGTCGCCGCCAGACCGCCGATGACGGGGATCATCGTGGCGACGTACGGAATATTGTCGATAAACGCGGAGATCAGCACCGAAGCCCACACGATGACCGTATACAGCACAAAGATGTTGCCGCCGCCGAGCTTGGCCAGCAGGTTGGCTGCCGCGTCGATCACGCCCTGCGCGGAGATACCGCCGATCATCAGGAACAGACCCAGCAACAGACCGATGGTCTCAAAATCAATCTCTTTAAGCGGATCGACCACCGCTTTCAGGTTACGCTTCTGAATGAAGTTGTACACCAGACCGATTACCAGAAGCACACAACAGATGAGACCGTTGGTAACGGCCGGCTTGTTCGGGATAAACGACGCGATGATAAGCAACAGGATGGCACCGACGAGCAACACCGTCGGCACGTAATTCGTTACCTGCGTGCGGTGCTCCGCCTTCGGGATAGCATCCTTTTCCTTGCGGAACAGGTATGCCAGGATCAGTGCGGACAGCACCGCACCCAGCTCCACCGCGAAGAACATACTCGGGCGACCCTTGTACCAGAAGAAATCCATAAAGCTCATATCCAGTGCCGAGCCAAGCATAATGGCGGTGGTATCACCCACCAGCGTGGCCGCGCCCTGTAGGTTGGAGGACACCGCGATCGCGATGATAAACGGCACGGGATTCGTTTTGAACTTGCGGCACAGCTCCAGCGCGACGGGCGCGACCATCAGCACGGTGGCCACATTGTCCACAAACGCGGAAATGATACCGGCAAACAGTGCCATCGACACGGCCGCCCATTGCACGTTTGGCACCTTATCCATCACGATATCCGCCAGCAGCGACGGCATCTTACTTTCAATGAACAGTGCCACGATACCCATCGTACCGGCAATCATCAGCAGCACGTTCCAGTCGATGGATGCCCACACATCACCGAGCGGCAACATCCCCGTCACGATAAAGATTAGGGCGGATGCCAACGCGATGTACGGACGGTACTTACTGAACACCAACATCAGCACGTAGGTAACGGCAAACAAAACAAGTGCGGGAATCATAAAATGATCTCTCCTCTCGTCTAACACGTTCTTTTGGCTACTATATCACACTTCTACGAAAAAGTAAAGAAAAACAACCGATTAGGGTGTCCTTAATAAAACAGTAATATTGTTTTCGTTGAAACGGCATAGGTTTTCTATGCCGTTTCTTCGTGTCCGTTAAGT
>CAYYDD010000079.1:0-5765 GCA_964470515.1 uncultured Eubacteriales bacterium
TCCTATTCGCTACTCTTTTTTATCTTTTGTCACACATCATTGTAACACCTACAAGGGGAGTAAAAGCGGATTAAAATACCCCCTTGACAACCACCGCCCCGATGCGGTACAATAAACGCAATATGTCACGGCTGTGATGGGAACAACCGTCGCACCGGCAGCTTCAGAGAGAGCATCCCCGGCTGTAAGATGCTCCTGCCGCCCACGGAAGCCACCCCGGAGCCTCACAGTGACGAGCTGTGCGTACGCCTGCGTTAAAGGCCTCAAGCGGCATCGCCACGGCGGTGCAAGTTGGGTGGTACCACGGAATCCTCCGTCCCAAGTATGGGGCGGAGGTATTTTTATTTGTGAAAGGAAGTCAACGGTATGGAATGGACAGGTCTGAACGAGCTCCGCGAAAAATATCTCCGTTTTTTTGAGAGCAAGGGGCATTTGCGTTTGCCAAGCTTTTCGCTGGTGCCGAAAAACGACGCGTCGCTGTTGCTCATCAACTCCGGTATGGCGCCGATGAAAAAGTATTTCACCGGTGAGGTCACGCCGCCGCGCAAACGCGTCACCACGTGCCAGAAGTGCATCCGCACGCCGGATATCGAGCGCGTCGGTAAGACCGCACGCCACGGCACGTATTTTGAAATGCTCGGTAACTTCAGCTTCGGCGATTATTTTAAGCACGAGGCGACCGCCTGGGCGTGGGAGTTCTGCACCGAGGTGCTGGAGTTGCCCGCCGACCGCATCTGGGTGTCAATCTACGAGAACGACGACGAGGCCTTTGATATCTGGACCAAGGAGGTCGGCGTATCGCCCGACCGCATTGTCCGTCTGGGCAAGGAGGATAACTTCTGGGAGCACGGCTCCGGCCCCTGCGGCCCCTGCTCCGAGCTGTATTTCGACCGCGGCGAGCAGTACGGCTGCGGCTCGCCGACGTGCGGTGTCGGCTGCGATTGCGACCGCTACGTGGAATTTTGGAATAACGTGTTCACCCAGTTCGATAACGACGGCAACGGCAACTACACGCCGCTCGACCATCCCAATATCGACACCGGTATGGGGCTGGAACGTCTGGCCTGTATAATGCAGGGCGTAGCCAACCTGTTTGAGGTGGATACCGTCCAGAACATTATGAAGCACATCAGCCGCATCGCGGGCGTGACCTACGGAGAAAGCGAAGCTACCGATGTGTCGCTGCGCGTCATCACCGACCACATCCGCTCCACCACCTTTATGATCGGCGACAGCGTGATGCCCTCCAACGAGGGTCGCGGCTACGTGCTGCGCCGTCTGCTGCGCCGTGCCTCGCGTCACGGTCGTCTGCTCGGTCTGCACCGCCCGTTCCTGTATGAGGTATGTGCGACCGTCATCGCTGAAAACCGCTCGGCCTATCCCGAGCTGGAGGAGAAAAAGGACTTCATCGTCCGCGTTATCCGCAATGAGGAAGAAGCCTTTGAAAAGACAATCGACAGCGGCCTCTCGCTGCTTGAAGCTATGCTGAAGGATGTAAAGGGCGATATCTTGTCAGGCGAAGATGCCTTTAAGCTGTACGATACCTACGGCTTCCCCGTGGATCTCACCCGCGATATTCTGGAAGAAAAGGGTATCGCCGTGGACGAGGAGCGCTTCGACGAGCTGATGGCCGAGCAGCGCGCCCGCGCCCGTGCCGCCCGCAAGGATGCGGGTGCCGACGCGTGGAAGGCCAACCCCGGCATCGCCGAGCAGCTGGAGGTTGGCAGCTTTGTCGGTTATGACGCGTTGACCGCCACCGCCGCTGTCACCGCCATCATTCGCGGCGACGAGCTGGTGGAGACCCTCGGCGAGGGCGAAAGCGCCACGGTGGTGCTGGATACCACGCCGTTCTACGGCGAAAGCGGCGGTCAGGTGGGCGATATCGGTGTCATCACGGCGGAAGGTCTGCGCTTTGTCGTGACCGATACGCAGAAGACCGCCTCGGGTGTCGTGCTGCACAGCGGTACGCTGGAGACGGGTACGCTGAACGTCGGTAACACCGTCGAAGCCGCCGTGGATGCCGTAGCCCGTGCGGCCGTGATGCGTAACCATTCTGCGGCGCACCTGCTGCAGGCTGCGCTGCGGCGTGTGCTCGGCACCCACGTTGAGCAGGCGGGTCAGCTCGTCAGCCCCGACCGTATGCGCTTTGATTTCACGCATTTCTCCGCTCTTACCGCCGAGGAGCTGGCCGAAGTCGAGTGTCTTGTTAACGAATGGATTTTAAGCGGCGTGGGCGTGGACGTGCGTGAAATGCCCATCGACGAAGCCCGCAAGCTGGGCGCGATGGCGCTGTTCGGAGAGAAATACGGTGATGTCGTCCGCGTGGTGACGATGGGCGGCGTGTCCATCGAGCTGTGCGGCGGTACTCACGCCGATAATACCGCGAAGCTGGGCTTGTTCCATATCCTCACCGAGACCTCCGTCGCGGCGGGTGTCCGCCGTATCGAGGCGGTCACGGGTGCCGGTGTGCTGTCGTTGCTGAACGCCTATCACGGCGAGCTCAGCCGCGCGTCCGAGGTGATGAAGGCCAACGGCGCGGAGGACGTTGTGCGCCGTGCGTCGCAGCTCGTCACCGAGTGGAAGGATGCCCAGCGCGAGGTACAGACCCTGCGCAGCCAGCAGGCGGCGCAGAAGGCGGGCGATCTGTTCGCCGATGCCGTGGATTGCGGCACTGTCAAGCTGGTCACTGCGGTGCTGCCCGAGATGGACGGCAGCGAGTTGCGTGAGCTGTGCGACCGTTGCAAGGATCGTGCGCCCGACAAGGCGGTTGTGGTGCTGGCCGGTACGTCGCAGGAGAAGCAGTCGGTCACCTTTGTGTGCTGGTGCACCAAGGAGGCCGTGGCCGCCGGTGCGAATGCCGGCGCCATCGTGCGCGAGGTCGCCTCGCTGTGCGGAGGTAAGGGCGGCGGTAAGCCGGATATGGCGATGGCCGGCGGTAAAGACCTGTCCGCCGTCCCCGTAGCTATGGATAAGGTTGCCGACATCGTCGGCGGTCAGCTGAAATAAGGAGAGAGTGCTATGGATTGCATTTTTTGTAAGATCGTGGTGGGCGAGATCCCGTCGAATAAGGTATACGAGGACGAGCAGGTGCTGGCGTTCCGCGATATTGAGCCGCAGGCCCCGGTGCATATTCTTGTGATCCCGAAGCAGCATCTCAGCGGCTGTGCCGCTGTCACGGCGGAAAACAGTGCCGTCATCGCTCACGTGTTCGAGGTTATCGCTCGGGTGGCGCGGGACGAGGGCGTCACCGATTACCGTGTGGTCTCCAATCAGGGCGCGGATGCGGGGCAGACCGTGCCGCATCTGCATTTCCACATTCTGGCGGGCCGTACGCTGAAAGGGATGGGCTGATCGCTTGGCTATCGTCGTACTGGATCTGGAATGGAACGGCACGTTCTGCAAAAAGCTGAACGGCTATTTTAACGAGATCATCGAGATCGGCGCGGTGCGTCTGAACGGCGATCTCACCGTCGCCGAACGGTTTGACACCGTGATCCGTCCCCGCGTCAGCCGCAGGCTCACGCATTGGGTCACCGACCTCACCGGCTATACCGATGAGCAGGTCAAAGCCGGCACTACGTTCACCGATGCGATGGAACGGTTGCACTGCTTTATCGGCACCGAGGACGCGCTGCTGCTCACCTGGAGCACCACCGACCTGCTGGTGTTTATGGAGAACTGCCGCTACTATTACGGGGAGGAGCACATCCCGTTCGTGTCGCATTACCTCGACCTGCAAGCCTACGCGCAGGAACGGCTGGAGCTAGGTGCCGCCCAGCAGGTCGGCCTTGCCAAATTCGCCGCCCTGCTCGGGATGGACAGTGAGTCACTGGAACTGCATCACGCCATCGACGACAGCGTGCTCTCGGCGCTGATACTCCGCCGTGTGTACGATAAAGCATCGTTTGACGCGGCCGTGCGTCCCACCGATGAGGAATTTTACCGCCGTATCACGTTCAAGCCCACCTTCGTGCGCGAGCTGGATGATCCGGCCGTGCGCCGTGCGGATTTCCGCTTCCGGTGCCCGTCCTGCGGCAAACCGCTCAAAGAAAAGGAAGAATGGCGGTTTTTCCACCGCCAATTCCAAGCGCAACTGCAATGCCCCGCGTGTGATGCCAAGTACGTCGGTCGGGTGCGGATACGCCGTCTGTATGACGGCCCGCAGATCAAGCGCCGTCTGATCCCGAAAACCGAGGAAAAATCCGAAGGAACATAACAAAAGTGCCGACTCCGCAGAGCCGGCACTTTTCCCTTTTTAGTCTCCCTTGTGTAAAGGGGACTGGACGTCGGAGTAGCCGATGACGGAGGGCTTGTCAATTGGCTATCAACCTCAAGCATCCCTCGCGGATGTCTCGGTACGCCGTCTCAAAATCGTCGGAATACCACGGATCGGCCACGTCGCGATCACAAAGCAGCCGCGATAGCTTATGCTCCGGGTCATCGCCCAGCAACCGCCGTGCGTTGCGCACGTTGCAGATGTCCATACAAATGAGCTTATCGTACCGCGCAAGATCCTCCGCACGCAACTGTCGCGCCGCGCGGCGGGGACAGGGGATACCGTGCCGCGCCAGCTCCCGACGAGCCGGCGGGTACACGTCGTGCCCGATCTCCTCGGCGCTGGTCGCGCACGAGTCGATGAGAAACTCATCCTCCCGCCCGGCCTCGCGTACCAAGTGCTTGAGTATCATTTCCGCCATCGGCGACCGACAGATGTTGCCGTGGCAGATAAACAAAATTCGTGTCATCGCTTGCTCCCGAATCGCCCGAACCAGCCGAACGTCAGCGGCCACACACAGCCCACAAACAGCACCATCACAAGGTAAGACAGCAGCTTCACAACCGGCAGATAGGGGATCAGCCCGAACACGACGTAGCCCAGCTCCTTGAGCCCCAACGCCAATGCTAAGCCGACGGCGACCTTGATGATCTGTGCCCACCATACGGCCTTGGTCTCAAAGCGGATATACCGTCTGTCCACCTCGAACGTGACGGCAAAGCCCAGTGCCGCGCCCGCGATCTTGTAGGCGTTTTCCAGACCGTGATACAGCTGCTCGGGATCCGCGTCGGCGGGGAAGGGGAACAGCTCCATAAAGACGATCTGCGCGGCTGACCAGATCAGCATCACGATCATCAGGATGCTGACCGGCCTCGCATTTTCACGCGCACCCCGAAACAGCGGATACAGCGCAAACACCAGTGCTGCGGCGATGACCAGCGATACCAGCACGTCCGCCGGCGTGTGCACGCCCAGATACATCCGTGAAAACGCCACCAGCAGTGCGAGTGCCCACAAAACGAGCTTCAGGCACCGTTGCTTTACCCACCGTGCGACCGCACCGAAGGTGCCCACCGCGTTCTGCGTGTGCCCGCTGGGGAAGGAGTAGCCGGTTGCTTCGGGAATGGCCTCCTCCACCGCGTGAAACGACGGGTCACGCACCCACGGACGCTCGATGCGGAACAGCACCTTGCCCAGCTGATTGAGCTGAATACCGATGAAACCTACCGACAGCATATAATACCCGAGATACTTATCCAAACACCAAAACAGGATCATCGCCGAGGCCATAAACAGCAGTTCTTCACCCAATGACGTGATGAACAGCATCAGCTCGGTCAGCCACGGCGTGCGCAGTCCCTCCAGAAAATACAGAAATTCCACAAAAGCACTCCCTTTCACAACGATTGTACATTAGTTTTACGGATTTTGCAAGCTGTAGGTTTGTCAATGATGTGTTACACATTAGGGAAAGCGAACAAGATGTGTT
>CAYYDD010000080.1:0-5548 GCA_964470515.1 uncultured Eubacteriales bacterium
TCCACAGCGCAAAGATGACCAGTGCGATCGCCATCCAGCCGCGGTCACCGAACGCATCGTTCGACCACACGCCGTTGGCGTACGCCATCACGTACTGCAGACCTCCCAGACCGGCAATAGCACTGCCGATGCAGGTGGACAGGTACTTGTAGCGTGTGACGTTGATACCCGCCGCATCCGCAGTGCCGGGGTTTTCGCCCACAGAGCGCAAATTCAGGCCGACGCGTGTGCGGTTGAGCACCAGCGAGGTAATGACCGCGATGATAATGGAAACGTACGTGAGAAAATCGTGCGACAGAAAGATCTGACCAAACCAGCCGAGGTCATCGGCAAACGGCAGACTCGTACGGAAGAATGAGCTCGTTTTGGTAAGGATGATGGAGGGCATATCGCTGTCCACCAGCTTGATGAGCGAGCCGCCGAAGAAGTTGCCGATACCGATACCGAAGGTGGTGATCGCAAGCCCCGTGACATTCTGGTTAGCGCGCAGCGTGACGGTAAGGAAGCAGTAGATCAGACCCATCAGCACCGAGCCCAGAATGGACGCGAACAGCGGAATGAGGATCGCGAGCGCGGGATTCATATTGGCGATATCGTTGCCGCACGCGTTCTCATACAAAAACGCGCCGATGACACCGCCGATGCCGCCCACATACATAATACCCGGGATACCTAAGTTGAGGTGGCCGGATTTTTCGGTGATGATCTCACCGGTGGAGCCGTAAAGCAACGGCACACCCAGAGGAATAGCACTGCTGATAAACGAGGCGATCATGCTTCTCCCTCCTTTTTGGAATGACGGAATTTCAAGGTATAGCGGATAAAGAACTCACAGCCGACCAGAAACAGAATGACGATACCTGACACGATATCCGCCAACGAGCTGTTGAGGAAGAATGTGTCCGCCACCTTGGCGGCCCCGGTCTCTAAGAAGATAACTAAGCCGGACATAGCCGCCATAATGAACGGGTTGAACTGGCCGAGCCACGAGATCATAATGGCGGTAAAGCCCTGACCGCCGACGGTGTTGGTGTTGATGGAATGGTCAGTACCTGCGACGAGCAGCATACCGGCAATGCCGCAGATGGCACCCGAGATCAGCATCGTGCGGATCATCACGGCCTTCACGTTGATGCCGATGTACTTGGCGGTGTTACGGCTCTCGCCGACAACCGCGATCTCGTAGCCGTGCTTGCTGTATTTCAGATACACGAACATCGCTACGGTCAGCACGGTAACGATCAGGACATTCAGCAGGTACGGCAGGCCTCCGATGACCGGCAGCGCACCGGTGGAGACCGGCTGGATGACCTGCGAGCCGCCGCTGGAGATATCCACGTAGTATGACACGATCTGCGTGGCCACATAGTTCATCATCAGCGTGAACAGCGTTTCGTTGGTGCGATACTGTGCGCCGAAGATGGCCGGGATGAGACCCCAGACAGCACCGGCGACGATGCTGGCCAGCACCACCACGACAATGAGCAGCCAGTTCGGCATTGTGCCGCCGAGCTTCATCATACACACCATCGCGACCCAGCCGCCGATAAGTGCCTGACCTTCGGCACCGCAGTTCCAAAATTTCATTTTAAATGCGGGGGTGACGGCCAGCGACAGACACAGGAGGATGGCCGTTTGTTGCAGGAACCTCCACAGCATACTGGTGCGGCCCTCAAAGATGCGGCCGAATGTGCCGCGGAACATCAGATCATAGGTGTCAAGGAAATCGGTACCGGTCAGCAGCGACGACAGAACACCGACGATGAGCATACCGATGAGGAGCGCGGCGAGGCGGATGAGCCACGCCTTCCACCAGACCAAATCATCGCGCTTGGCAAGGTGCAACAGCGGCTCACGGTGATGCTTGCTCACGGTTTTCTCAGCCATTCTCCTCACCTCCGTTTTCCTCTAAGCCTTCGGTTTTCGTCATCAGCAGACCGATCTGCTCCTTGGTTGCGGTACGGGCATCCACCAGACCGGTGACCTTACCCGAGCCGATGACCAGAATACGATCGCAAAGCTCTATCAGTACGTCGAGGTCTTCGCCGACGAAGATGACGGCCACGCCGCGCTCCTTCTGTTCATTGAGCAGGTTGTAGATCGTGTACGACGAGTTGATATCCAGACCGCGCACGGGATAGGCCGCCATCAGTACCGTGGGGGCTGCGGCGATCTCACGGCCGACCAGTACCTTCTGCACATTGCCGCCGGACAAGCGGCGCACGGGCGTGTTGGCGCTGGGGGTGACGACCTCCAATTCCTTGATGATATGCTCAGCGAGATCGCGTGGAGCCTTGCGCTCCAAGAACATACTCTTGCCGCGGCGATAGCTGCGTAGCATCATATTGTCCACGATATCCATATTGCCGACCAGACCCATACCCAGACGATCCTCCGGCACAAACGACAAGCGCACGCCCAACTCACGGATCTGCATCGGAGTCTTGTCCCGCAGATCCTCCGTGTTGCCGGTTTTGGGATCGTGATAGAAAATATCGCCCTCGGTCAGGTGCTGCAGGCCGGCAATGGCCTCCAGCAGCTCGCGCTGACCGGAGCCAGCGATACCGGCGATACCTAAAATTTCACCCGAACGCGCCGTAAAGCTCACATCGTCCAGCACCAGCGCACCTTGACGGTTGACACAGCTGATATCCTGCACGACCAAGCGGTCGACCGAATCCTTCGGCTCGCTACGGTGGATGTTCAGAGAGATCTTCTTGCCCACCATCATTTCCGTCAGCTCGGCCTCGCTGGTTTCGGCGGTGTTGACGGTGCCGACGTACTCGCCCTTGCGCAGTACAGACACGCGATCGGACAGACTCAGTACCTCGTGAAGCTTGTGCGTAATGATGATGATGGCCTTTCCGTCGTCTCGCATACGGCGCAGGATGGTAAACAGCTTTTGCGTTTCCTGCGGTGTCAGCACGGCGGTCGGCTCGTCCAGAATGAGGATATCCGCACCGCGGTACAGCACTTTGATGATCTCAACGGTCTGCTTTTCCGACACCGACATCGTGTAGATCTTTTTCTTGGGATCCATCTCAAAGCCGTAGCGGTCGCAAATATCCTTCACACGGGCTTCGGCTGTTTTCAGACTGTATTTGCCTTCCTCTTTCAGCCCCAGTACTATGTTTTCCGTCGCGGTGAACACGTCCACCAGCTTGAAATGCTGATGGATCATACCGATCTTATAATCGAACGCGTCCTTGGGGGAGGTGATGACCACCTCCTCACCGTCGATAAAGATCTGCCCCTCGTCCGGGAAATAGATACCGGAGATCATATTCATCAGGGTGGTCTTGCCACTGCCGTTCTCGCCTAAGATCGACAGAATTTCGCCCCGATTGGCAGTGAGATCCACGTTTTTGTTTGCGACCACGCTACCAAAGGTCTTGGTGATATCTTTCAGCTCAATGGCTACCTTGCTTGCCACTGGATACCCCTCCTTTTCCTAATTTTCAAGAGTGCGCTACCGAGGTCGGTAGCGTACTGTTCAAAACTGGAATTAAAATACGGCGGGGCGGTGTGCGCCCCGCCGTATTTTGCGGGTTACGAATGACGATCAGCCGTAGTTGCGATCCAGCAGGGTAATGCCGTCGATCTCAACGTCGAAGTACGGGCCCGAACGATACTCGGACTCGTAGAAGACGCCGTCCTTGATCGCCTCGGTATCCTTGGTGTAATCGGTGTCGAAGTCAACGTCTGCCATATAGGAGGTCAGGGTCTCGCCGCCCTTTGTCCAATTCGTGGTATCGAACACCTTAATGGAGCCGTTTTTCAGACCGGCCTCGACCTCAGCCAGCTTGTCAGCGGTACCGGTAGCCACGTTCTTACCCAGCTCGGTCAGCACGACGGAGCCGGTCTCCAGCGTACCAGCCCAGTCGGTGTCGATGGCCTCGCCGTTCTTGACCTGAGTGATCATATACTCAAAGTACGGCACCCAGTTGATGCGGGAGGAAACCAGGAAGGTCTCGGGACAGGCAACGGCGGTGGAGCCGTTGTAGGAAACGTTGGGGACCTTGGCGTTCTCGCAGGCGGTAGGAGCGCCCATCGAGTCAGCATGCTGGCTGATGAGGACGCAACCGCCGTCGATCAAAGCCTGGGCAGCCTGCTTCTCCTTCTCCTCGTCGTACCAGGAGCCGGTGAACTTAACGTCCATCGTCACCTCAGGAACGATGGACTTCGCACCCAGATAGAAGGAGGTGTAGCCGGAGATGACTTCAGCAAAGGTGAAGGCACCGACGTAGCCCATCTTGGGAACGATGGTGCTGTCGGCATCCATCATTTCCTTCAGCTTCAAACCGGCAACGACACCGGCCATATAGCGACCCTCGTAAATGTGAGCGAACGCGTTGTGGAAGTTGGATAGACCGGCGGTGTGAGCCTGCGTGCCGGTGGCGTGGCAGAACTCGACGTCAGGATATTCCTGAGCCGCCTTCATCAAGAAGGACTCGTGACCGAAGCTGTCAGCGAAGATGATATCACAATCCTCGACCTCGATCAGTTCCTTCGCCGCTTCATAGCACGCGTTGGACTCGGGGATCTGAGTCTTCTGAACCATCTCTACGCCCATCTTATTGCAGGCTTCGATGGCTGCGTCAATGAAGTTCTTGTCGTATGTGGAATTTTCGTCGTGCAGGAAGATGAAGCCGACCTTCATCTTTGCGGCATCGTCATCGTTATCCGAGGTATTGCCGCCGCAAGCGGTCATACCCAGCATCATGACGAGTACCAGGAGCAGTGCCAGTACCTTTTTCATTGTGTTTTCCCTCCGTTTTTTCTTTATTACAGTTGCTTTACGCAACAGTGTAACCGTTAGTACCTTTAGTCTCTTACAAATTCAATATCCGAGCCGTCCATCGTCGCGATGCGTGCCAGCGATTCCACACGGATGCCGCGGCCGCGGATAAGTTCGCCGCCCGGCTGGAACGCCTTTTCAATGACGATACCCGCGCCCACCACGGTAGCACCCGCGCTTTCCACCACTTCGATAAGACCGTTTAGGGCTTGTCCGTTGGCGAGGAAATCGTCGATAATGAGCACGCGATCCTCCGGTTGCAAAAAGCGGCTGGACACGATGATCTGACTGGTCGTGCCGTGCGTGTACGACTCTACCGTGGCGGTGTACACGTCGCCGAAGATGTTGGTGGTCTTGGACTTTTTGGCAAACACCACCGGCACACCGAAATACTGCGCCGTTAGGCACGCGATGCCGATGCCGGAAGCCTCAATGGTGAGGATCTTGGTAACGCCCGCATCGTGGAACAACCGCTCAAATTCCTTGCCCAGCTCGCAGATAAAACCTACGTCGATCTGATGATTCAGAAAGCTGTCCACCTTCAGCACGTTGCCCGGCAGGAACTGTCCGTCACGCAAAATACGATCCTCCAGCAGCTTCACGGTCACGGCCCCCTAAAAATGTCTAATAATGATTTAATTGTAAACTTTTTGCAAATAAATGTCAATGATATTTTAGAAAATGGAAAAGGCTGAACTGTAGGTGTTACAATGATGTGTGACAAAAGATAAAAAAGAGTAGCGAATAGGA
>CAYYDD010000081.1:0-5539 GCA_964470515.1 uncultured Eubacteriales bacterium
CCACGCTGTCCCACCATATGAAGATCCTTTGTGATTCCGGTGTTGTGGTTGGTCGAAAGGAAGGAAAATGGATGCACTACTCCATTTCAAGTGAAGGAGCGAAGGTTGCCGCAGAAAGTCTGGCAAAACTCACTTCCGTCACCTGTGGTTGCGAAAACAAGTCGTGTTGTGAAAAGTAAAGGTAAGTCTTATCTTTTCCGCACGACTTCCCTTAAGGTCTAAATATAGATACATTTCAATATGTTTATGTTTGAAAGGAGATTTTTATGGAAATCTTAAAAACTGCGTGGGATTTCTTTCAAACGGAAATCCTCGGTATGAATTGGCTTAACCGACTCATAGGAACAATTCTGAATGCTTGCGGGGTAGATACCAAGACGAGCAAATACAGCTTGAAGCCGATGTTAAGAAGTTAAAAGAGACTCTTAACCAAACGGTTGCAAGCAAGGACAACGCAGAGCGTTGGATTTCTATTATCCGTAAGTACACGAACCTTACCGAATTGACGGCACCCCTGCTCAATGAACTTATTGACAAAATTGTGGTACACGAAGCCACAAAGGACGAAAACGGGGAGAGAGTACAGGTAATTGACATCTACTACCGTTTCGTCGGAATAGTTGATTAAAAACACACCGATTTGCCCCTGAAAAGGGCAAATCTTACATACTGTATCTTTAATTAAGGAAAACGGGTGAAACCGCTCCCGATATCAAACAAGCTCAGATATTATCTCGGATCTTTAATGTGAGTCTGGATGAACTCACAGGTAACGATACCAAGGAAGTCATTTATGAAAAGGTCAGCAATACTGAGAAGCTGGCGGCGATCGTAATAAAGATATTAAAAGTATTAGGAATGCTAATTTTAGTGTCAATCGCGGCTACAATCATCAGCAACGTTGTGCTTATCGGAGTAAGAACAACTGTAAACGTCGAAGCAGAAAAGACAGAGATGCTTATAACCGAGAGTGTCGGCGAAGAAAAGTATATCATTGAAATCGGCTCTGACGGTTCCTTTGAATGCACTGGTCTTACAGTAGAGATGAAAGAAGATATCATCGATCTGATAGATTTTGATGACTTGGAAAAGACAGCAGAAAGCATCGAGAAGTATTTCATAAAATTACGGGAAGATATAGACCCATAACACATACTATATACCCTCAAAGGCGCCGCTTCGGGGGCGCCTTTGCTTATGTCCAAACAGAATAGTATTTCAACATCTCGTCCATCTTATTCAGCCATCTTGGCAAAAGTTTCCTCTGTGTTTCGATTATGGTATAACAAAACCACCGACAGAGGTCGGGATGAAAACTAAATATCAAGTGCCACAAATTTTTCAGAGTTTTAAGACTCGTACATACATCGGCACGGAACATTTTTAAGCGAACCGATACAGTTCGCTCGTTTGTGTTTCGTCTCGACGTAAGTGCGAGTCTTTTTGTTTTGCTCTCGCCTTGATTACATAACCAACGAAAGGTGGAATGCAGATGATTGCAGTATAGTCCTTCCCCAAGAAAAGCAAGGCGTTTATTACGGCAGAAAAGAATGCTCTTTTTCTCTGCCGTTACCACACCCACGGATCACCTGTGTGCCGATGAAAGCACATTGGCAAGCAAACACCCCGACCAAAAGGAAACAGCCCGTGGGGCAGTTTGAAGACAAGCTCGCAAAGGCAAATCGGATGGTTTGTGGCAACTTTTTCAGGCTTTTCGATAGGTCGAAAAGCAAGCAGGAGAAAGAGTCGGGGTTGTAAACGCCCCTCGACTCGGTTCACAGCGGACGGCAACGCCGACCGCACAAGGGGTTTCGGCATTTTTACTCTTTCCCCAAAGGTGGTACCACTTTTGAGGAAAAGGAACCACTTTAGGAGCAGAGAACCGCCAAAAGTACCGTAACACAAGGAAAATCATATGCACCAAAAAGTAATAACCGGAAGGTTTTTACACCTTCCGGTTACATACCACCCACCAATTCTCCGTTAAGAACATCACGGTATGCAGGGGGGCTTTTTTATAAAAAACGCCGTAGCCCACGCGAGGTTGCGGCGTTTTCAATTTGGCTTAATCGGTATAGACGGCCGATTTCCGCCATGTGGTAAAGCGATTGTAATACGTATCCTGCCGCTCACCGGGACAACGGAAGGTCAGCTTCCAGCACCCGTCCTCCGTCCAGCGGAGCACCGTGCAGACATAGTCGGCACCACCGGCATACTGCATATACCACTCGGTCGCTGTGTCGTTGTCCTCGATCCATTCGCCCTCCGGATGAGCCCCGCCGTGCGCCTGCTCATAAGCGGCATAGGTTTTCAGTGTGAGGGGTTCCTGATAGTCGGCAGAGTCATACCGCCGTTGCAGCTGCTCCATCGTGCTGAAATCAACGCTGACGGTAATATCGTTGCCCGTATACAGCGTGTTGCTGCCATCGGTTGGCGTAAATTGCAAAAAGTACGGCAGGTCAATGGTGCAGGTGCTCTGCTCACCACCAAAGGTGACGGGGCGGCGGATGTACTGCACACCTTCAAAAACGATAATCACGGTGAAAGCGATGGCCAGGGTGGCCACGGTCACCGCCGTGCGGCGACGGCGCAACTTGGCAGTAGCCACCGTTTGCCATGGCAGCCGCGTCGTTTGGGATAAGAAATCACAGAAATCCCTGCTCTTACCGACTGTGAAAGAATTTTTCGGCAGTACCCACGCCTGCCGCGAGCCACCATAAAGGATCAGCAGTGTTTCGGTCTCAACCAAGCGTGTAAGGGACGTATACCGAATTTGCGATGAAGCCATCGGGTGCTCCGTAGTAAATTCCCCTTCGGCAAAGCGATATATCAGCAGGCCGGTTTGCGAAACGCGGCTTTGCGATTTCCAGCCTCGACCCGCGGCTATAGACGGTGCCCCCCAATAGATGACCAAGAACATTACAGCGGCACCAAGGCCAAGCAGACAGACCCACACGTCGATCGTAAGGAGAAACACTTGCAGCAATAAACACAGTGCCATCGCCGGAAGCACTGCCCTCACACGGCGTTTGGTCTGTACCTCCATAAACTCACGGTATTCCGCACGGTCAAGTGCCACTCTGACTTCCCAGTTCATTACTCGGTCACCTCCACTATGATGGAAGCACGCCATTCGGCAAAATCCGCAGCATATACGCCGCTTATCTCGTTATCACAACGATACGCCTCCTGCGTGGTAGTGGTAACAATCTCAAACCGAGCTTCCATAGTGTTTTACCCCCTCAGCCAACACACTCAAATTAAAACAAGCCCTCCGTCAGCACCACGACCATAACGGCGATCATACCGCTTATCACACAGCGGCAACGCAACGAATGGGCTACGAAATGCGGCTGGATGGATTGCTCGGACTGCATAGGCAGGAAATGACTGAAGTTATCCCCGACCATTTTTCGCCTTTCGTTTTCTGTTGACCGTTAACGTCTTTTCTACCACACGACTATCGCGGTGCTTTTCATCCGTTCAACCGATCCAATCGCGCCACGGCCAATGCAACCGCTGCGGTACCGCCGAGCAGAGCCTCGACCGACAAGCATTCGTCGCTCTGGTGCGCACCACCGTGACCGGCGGGCAGACCCAAGACCGCTTTATCCCACGGCAGGCTGTGATCCACCGCAAAGGCGTTTTTCAAGCAGCGGGCATAGGTGCCGCCATAGGTCTTATACGGCTGTGCATCCGACAGCCCGGCCGCATCGCGGCAAGCACCCAGAATGCAATCCATCTCGTCGCCGCCCTCATCCAGCAAAAAACCGGGGCTGTTGGATCGGATGATCGCCTCATAGCCGCGCTCCTCCATCGCCGCAACCAAGCGCGGAATACCGGCCTCGTGATCAAATTCGTTGCCGTAGCGGATATCCAGCGTAAAGACGAGATGACCGTCCTCCAAACGGGTGATGCCGTTGGCGCAGGTCAGCTTGCCAAACACACCCTCGCTGAAAATATCCACTTCCTCGCCGAAGCAGCCGCACAGCGTGTCCCGCAGGCCAACCAAAATACGGCGGTCGCCCTCACACAGCGACTCCCGCTCGCACAGTTCAGCCGCCGCCTTGTGCGCGGCGTTGACACCGCGCTCCGGGTGCGCCGCATGGGCAGCCAGACCCTCAAAGGTAAGGGCCTCACCGCCGACCTCGACTGCCACACGGTCCAGCACCACGTTGTACGCCTGACCGCCGTCAAACCTTGTCACCTCGGTCAGCGTGTCACGACTGCGGCACTCCACGTGCAGGATGCCCTTCTCACCCACGCTGACGGGGAAATCACTGTCCGGGATGACCGACACAGCAGGCTGGCGCTCGTGCTGCACAAACGCTTTCAGATCGTTCATCCCGCCGGTCTCCTCGCTGCCGCCGACAAACACGGTGATGCGGCGGCGCAGCGGGACACCCACCGCCTTCAGTGCCTTCAGCGCATACAGCGAGCCGATGATACCGGCCTTGTTATCGCTGACACCGCGACCGTACAGAATACCGTCCTTCTCGATAGGCTCAAACGGCTGTGTTATCACCCAATCGTCGTTGACGGGCACCACGTCAGCGTGACCGAACAGACCGATGCCGTCACCCTCGCCCTCGATCACAGCGATGGCATAACCAAGCTCGTGCTTGACCGTCATCGGGATACCGTTATCGGTAAACAGCTTGGCGGCGGCGGTCAGTGCCTCGTCGGAGGTCTTCCCGAACGGCAGACCGTCGGTATTGGCTTTTGCAATCGACGGAATACGCGCCAGAACCATCAGATCACGCACCAACTCATCCCGGTGTTCTTTCAAATAGGCGGTAACCGCCGGATACCAGTGTTCCATAGCCATACTCCTTTACAGACCTAATATGTCATACATTTCGTCGCGAATGGGTGCGTTAAACTCACCCATCACCTCGCGACACAAGCTGTATTTGAAGCAATCCCCGGATGGAACAGCCGGGAACACCCAGGTTCAGCAGGCCGTGCATCCGCTTTTCAACGCAAGAAAAATTCATAGGAAAAGCCTCCTTTATCGCTCTTTATTGTAGCACAACGTAGGAGATTTGTAAACCTTGACAAAGGCTTTTTGTTGTGATTATAATGAAAAAACGGCGCGTTTGGGTGCACATGAACGATATCGCATACCAACCGTTTGGTATGCGATATCGTTCTGTCCATAGGGTTTAGCGAGCATCGGATGTTAGCGACAAAATCCTGTAAATATATATAGACGGTTGATTATTAAAGCAAATGGTGTTATAATAACCCTCAAAGGCTTTGCCTTTGAGGGCTTCGCCCAAACAACGCTTCGCGTTGCGGTTACGGTATAATTTTTTAGTTAGAATACAGAGAAAGGTGGATGCAACATAATGATAGTCAAGAAAAGCACGTCCGCCTTATCACCGGAAAAACGGCTGAAAAATGCTCTCGTCCCGGCAGATGAACAGCCTTACGAGGTGCCGAAGAATTGGTGTTGGACTAAGTTGGAAAAAGTGTCAGATATCATTATGGGGCAATCCCCCGCTGGAACAGACACCACAGAAGACAGCTCGTTCAC
>CAYYDD010000082.1:0-5093 GCA_964470515.1 uncultured Eubacteriales bacterium
GGGTAGTTTGTTCTGTTCTTTGCATTGTTTAATTTTCAAGGTCCCTTCGCCGTCCCCTTTCCAGGGGGCAGTGTTAATAGGATATCACCACAAACCGCTTTTGTCAACACCTTTTTTTGATTTTTTGAAGAATTTTTCGAAAAAATTTATCGACGAAGCAGACGGCGAACACTCTCGATCATTCCTTTGCCGCAAAGCACCAGTACGATACCGAACAGTAAAGTCTCCCACAGCACCCACGACGGTACTTCAAGCAACAACAGCGCGGTCTGTACCAGTAGGATGACGGTGCAGAGAATGAGGCGGGCATAGTTCCAGCGGATACGGATGTACCGCCGGGTATCCCACAGGCGGATGGCGAACACGACAAGGTAGCAGAGCAATGTGGCGGCGGCGGCACCGTTGACACCGAAGTGCGGGATCCACCAGATGTTGAGCACCACATTGACCACAGCGCTGATGGCCGCTGTGATAAGCGACCGCGCACTTTTCTTTTCCAGCATATAGATGCTGCCGAGGAAATTCACCATACACGTGAACACCATTGCCACCACCAGCAGCGGGATATACCGCCACGCATCATAATAAGCTTCGGCGAACAAGAGATGCGGCACAAACCGGGTGCACAGTATCACGCCGGAAGCCATCACGAACAGCAACGAGCTGTAGGTGGACATCACCTTGGAGTAAAAACGGTCTCTCCCCTCTTTTTCGGTAAACGCGGAAATCTGCCACGCATCCATAAAGATACCCGAGGCCAGCATAATAAGTGACGGGATCTTATACGCAGCTGCGTACATACCGTTGGCTGCTTCGCCGCAGATAGCGGCGACGATGTAGCGGTCGGACACGTTGGTGATCCACCACAGTATCGTATTCGGAATCAGCGGAATGCAATACCGCAGCATCGCCCGCGACTGTGCAACATCAAGACCACGCAGCTTAATATATCGTTGTAGCCGGGCGACAACGCACAAGAAGACAACGGACAGTGCATCGGAACAAATGATGGAGAAAATGTAACCGAATATGCCCCATTTGAATACTATCAAATATAATAGGTTAAATAGAATGGTGGTAACCGTGCTGAGAATACCGTCGATCGCAAACAGCTTGACACGGCTTTGTGCACGCACGAATTGCGCGCACAGCGACCGCAGCGATGACATAAATACAAACAGACACAGCAACCAGACGTACTCGCCGAGCAGCTCGATCATTCCGAGCAGCGGGCTGATAATAAGCAACAGCACCATACCGCCGAGCAGCGACAGCAGACCGGTAGTGAACACATCCTGCTTGCGTACACCCTTATCCAAGCCAAATCGCACGACCGCGTTGGTGATACCCAAGGTCACGAGCGGCAACAGCAGGTTACCGCTTTGTTGGATGAGATCGGTGACACCGTACTGCGCTTTATCCAGCACCTCGGTGTACAGACGTGTCAGGAAGAAAGACAGCAGCTTTGAGCTGAAGGTACCGATGGCAAAAATCAGCGTGTTGGATGCCAAGCGTTTATATTTATCCACACTGTTTCCCTCCTTATATATTGTACCTTAATAGAATACCGAGAAAACCGCCCGCTGTCAAGTAGCGAAACACTTGCTTTTTTGTTTTCCGTGTGCTATGCTGTTACAATCCGAGGCAAAAGGAGTGATTCGGTTGTCAAAAAATTTACGCGCCTCGATCTGTGCGCTGCTTGCCGCTTTCTTTTGGGGCTCTACCTTTGTGGCGCAGGATATCGCCGCCGAGACCATCGGTCCGTTCACCTACAGTGCCGGCCGTTCCTGGGTGGGCGCTTTTTTACTGCTTATCGTGTCGTTGCTGTTCCGTAAAAAAACGGTCATCCCCGCCGATCACAAGGCCACCTACCGCCGCGATCTGCTACTGGGCGGTCTTGCGTGCGGTTCCGCGATGACCATCGCCGCCAACCTACAGCAAGCCGGTATCGGTGATACCGACCCGGGAAAAGCGGGATTTATTACCTCATTATACGTTGTATTGGTGCCGATCTTCGGTCTGTTCTGCCGTCGCCGCGCCTCGCTGACCGTGTGGATCAGCACCGCCATTGCGCTGGTCGGTTTGTATTTGTTATGCGTCAGTGAAGCCTTTACTATCCAAAGCAGCGATCTTCTCATCCTGCTGTGCGCCGTATTTTTCGCCGTTCAGATCCTGCTCATTGACCGTCTCCCCCACATCCACGGTATGCACCTGTGCTGTGTACAGCTGTTCGTGGTAGCCATTGTCAGCACCGTACTGGCAGCGGTGTTTGAAAGACCGTCGATGTCACTCATTCTGGGCGCTTGGGGTCCCATCCTGTACAGTGCGGTATTCTCCAGCGCCATCGCCTATACGTTACAGATCGTCGCGCAAAAGGATTCCAACCCCACGGTGATCACGCTACTGCTTTGCTTAGAGTCTGTGTTTGCCGTGCTGTGCGATCTGGTCGTTCTCAACAACGTTCCCACGCTGCGCGAGGGCATCGGCTGTGTTCTGATGTTCGGTGCTGTGATCCTCGCCAATCTCCGCACGCCTAAAAAGAAAACAGCGTAAACCGGACGGCAAAGCCGCTTGTTCTTTGACTAAAAATTTTTCGGGATTTTTCGATTTTCCACTTTACTTTGCTAATGCGGTAGTGTATAATAGCCTCAGTCAAATCTTTAAGATGACGAGGAGGAACTATTATGAAACGTTTTATGGCATTGCTGCTGGTTTGCCTGCTGGTGCTCACCTGCTTTGTAGGCTGTGGAGAAAAGACCTCCACATCGGATAAGGAGTATGTGAAAACCAACGGCAAGCTGATCGTCGGCATCACGGATTTCGCGCCGATGGACTACAAAGAGAATGAAGAAAGCACCGAGTGGATCGGCTTCGACGCGGATATGGCCAAGGAGTTTGCCAAGTATCTCGACGTTGAGGTAGAATTCCTGGTGCTCGCCGACTGGGGCAAAAAGGCAATGGAGCTCGAAACCAAGAGCATTGACGTGGTTTGGAACGGTATGACCATCACCGACGAGGTAAAGAGCTTGATGGGTGTCAGCGAGCCGTACTGCAAGAACGCTCAGGTCGTGGTAATGAAATCGGATATCGCCGCGCAGTATGCTACCAAAGAAAGCCTGTCCTCGCTGACTTTCGCCGTTGAAAACGGCTCTGCCGGTGCAGAGGCTCTTGATGCCTTGAGCATCGCCTACACCGCCGTTGACGATCAGGCTAAAGCACTGATGGAAGTGGCATCCGGCAGTGTGCAGGCCTGCGTGATCGACCTGCTGATGGCCGGTGCTATGATTGGTGAAGGCACCAGCTATCCCGATCTGGCAACCACCGTTGAGCTGACCACCGAGGATTACGGTGTCGGTTTCCGCAAGGATAGCGATCTGGTAGAAGAATTTAACACCTTTTGGAAGAAGGCCTATGACGACGGTACGGTAGCCACTGTCGCCGAAAAATACGGTATCTCCAAGAATATTATCGCAAAATAATCGGCTTTACACTATCGGTAAGGCAGAGAGGCTTCCTCTCTGCCTTACTGTACTGTTGAAAGAGGTTTACTATGGTATCGTTTTTTAATGTTACAAAGACCCTGCTGGAGGGCCTTGTCACCACCGGTGAGCTGTTTACATTAACGTTGCTGTTTGCACTCCCGCTGGGGCTTCTGATCTGCTTAGCCTCGATGAGCCGTGTCACTCCGCTGCGTTGGCTGACGCAAACCATCGTTTGGATCGTTCGCGGCTCGCCGCTTATGCTTCAAATTCTCATCGTTTATTACGGCCCCGGCTTGCTGTTCGACTGGCCGCTTCTGCCGCGCTTTACAGCGGCACTTATCACCTTTTCCATCAATTATGCCTGCTACTTTTCGGAAATTTACCGTGGGGGTATTCAGTCGATCCCGCGCGGACAAAACGAAGCCGGGCAAGTTCTGGGAATGACGCGTAGCCAAATCTTTTTCAAGGTTACCCTGCTGCAGCTTATCAAGCGCATCGTTCCGCCAATGGGCAACGAATGTATCACTTTGGTAAAGGATACCGCTTTGGCTCGCGTTATTGCCGTGTATGAAATTATTTGGGCCGGTGAAAGCTTCATCAAAAAAGGTATGATCTGGCCTCTTTTCTACACCGCTATCTTTTATTTAGCCGTTAACGGCATTCTCACGATCGTACTGAATAAGGTCGAGAAGAAGCTCAACTATTTCCGTTCTTAAGGGGGTGCCGATATGTCTATTTTGCAAGTATCAAACATTCACAAATCCTTTGGGAAAACCAAGGTGCTCAAGGGAATTGATTTTTCGCTTGAAAAAGGGCAGGTGCTTTCCATTATCGGCTCCTCCGGAAGCGGAAAAACCACCCTGTTGCGGTGCTTGACCTTTTTAGAGAGAGCCGATCAGGGCCTTGTTACCGTGAATGACGATATCATTTTCGATGCCACGGAGACAAAACGTCTTTCTCAGTCCGAGCAGCGTCGCCGTCAGCTCCACTTCGGGCTGGTATTCCAGAATTTCAATCTGTTCCCGCAGTATACGGCTCTGGAAAACGTCTGCCTTGCCCCTCGCCTGCAGGCGCAGGAGCGGTCGGATTACAAGGCGAACGGCAAGGTCATCCTTGCCGAGATCGAGCAACGCGGTCGCGCACTGCTGGATCAGGTAGGCTTGTCCGCGAAGTACGCTTCCTATCCGTGCGAGCTGTCGGGCGGTCAGCAGCAGCGTGTGGCCATCGCCCGTGCGCTGGCGTTGGAGCCGGAGATCTTGTTCTTTGACGAGCCTACCTCCGCACTCGACCCCGAGTTGACGGGTGAAATTCTGCGCGTCATTCGCCAACTGGCCGACGGCAATATGACGATGGTTATCGTCACGCACGAAATGCAGTTTGCCCGCGAGGTATCCGACTACATCCTGTTTATGGATGACGGTCTTATCGTGGAGCAGGGCACACCGGCCAAGGTGATCGACAACCCGCAAAATGAGCGCACCAAAGCGTTTTTGGCGCGTATTACGAATCCGTAATCCACAAAGAAAAGCCGTCCGTCTTTCCGACTGGAAAGACGGACGGCTCAGTCTGTCAAAGAAGCCCTGTTTTCGTTAGGCGAAAACAGGGGCTTTG
>CAYYDD010000083.1:0-4999 GCA_964470515.1 uncultured Eubacteriales bacterium
CTTTGGTTACTCCGTGTTTCTTTGCGTACAAAATTAGGGATTGCCTAAACTGCATTGTTTGCGTTATCTTATTCATAGTAACACCTACAATCAAAAAATTGATGATGCGAATCCCCCTTGACATCTCTGTGCAGTTCGTGTATAATACATCACGATAACTATTCCAAAGGAGCGACGATCATCGTATGAGTACCGACGGTGATAATAGCGGCGATCGACCGCCTTTATGCACGGTAATCTGTGATGAATAAGAAAGCATAGCCTGTTTTGCGCTGCAAATACGGGCTGTGCTTTTGTTGCATTTTGGAACAAAATTAAAGGAGCGTATCATGGACTCAATATGGTTTATGCTGTTGGTGCAGCTCGTGCTTATTGCACTGAATGCGATCTTTGCCAGTGCGGAGATCGCCGTCATAAGCCTGAACGAAACAAAACTGGAAAAGCTGGCGGTCGACGGCAACAAGCGCGCCGCGAAGCTGGCAAAAATGAAAAAGCAGCCGGAGCGGTTTCTGGCGGTTATTCAAGTAGCGATCACGCTGTCCGGCTTTCTGGGCAGTGCGTTTGCCGCGGATAACTTTGCCGACCCGCTTGTTGCGTGGCTGATGTCGCTTGGCGTTGATACATACATTGCCGCCGGCACGCTGAATACGCTGGCGGTCGTGGCGATCACGCTGATTCTGTCGTTCTTTACGTTGGTGCTCGGCGAATTGGTGCCGAAGCGTGTGGCAATGCGTAATTCCGAAAAGCTGGCGATGGGTCTTTCTAATGTGCTGTTTGTGATGTCGAAGATCTTTGCACCGCTGGTGTCGTTGCTGTCGGCTTCCACAAACGGGGTGTTGCGTCTGATGCGTATTGACCCGAATGCGGACGATGACGAGGTCAGCGAGGAAGATATCCGTATGATGGTGGACGCGGGCAGCGAAAAGGGTGCCATCGACCACGATGAAAAGGAATTTATTCAGAACGTGTTTGAATTTGACGATCTAAGTGCCGACGATATCGCCACGCACCGTACCGAGGTCACGTTGCTGTGGGCGGATGAGAACGACGAGGAATGGGCGCGCACCATCCGTGAAAGCCAACATACCTATTATCCCGTGTGCAATGAAACGGTGGACGACGTGATCGGTGTGCTGAACGCCAAAAAATATTTCCGCTTGGAAAAGCACACCCGTGACGCGGTGATGAAGAATGCAGTGAGCCCGGCGTATTTTGTGCCGAAGACGGTGAAGGCGGATGTGCTGTTTAAGAATATGAAAAACTCGCACAACCCGTTTGCGGTGGTGCTGGATGAATACGGCGGTATGTGCGGCGTTATTACCATCAACGACTTGGTAGGTGAGCTTGTGGGCGATCTGGGCGACCAGACGCAGGACGACGAGGACGCGCCTATCATCGAGCGTCTGGATTCTCGCACGTGGAAGATCAGCGGTAACGCGCCGTTGCGCGACGTTGAGGACGCGCTGGAGATCCCGTTGCCGACCGAGGATCACGGTACCTTTAACGGCCTGATCTTCGGTGCGTTGGGCTCGGTGCCGGAGGATGGCAGCCAGTTTGAGCTGGAGGCGCACGGTATGGCGATCCGCGTGCGCAAGGTGGCGGATCATCAGGTGCGCATCGCGATGGTTTCGCTCATTGATCCTCCCGCAAAAGAAAAGACCGAAAACGAAGATTAAAAAACGCCTCACCGCACGGTGAGGCGTTTTAACTGTTATTGCGGGGAATAGGGTGCCAATGTTAGACGGATAAAATAACCACGGTCGTGAGCGCAGACCGGGCAATGCTCCGGCACCTCCTTGCCGGTAAAGGTATGGCCGCAATTCAGGCACATCCACGCACATTCCACGTCGGACACAAACAGCTTATTTTGCTCCAGCAGCTCGGCAAAGGCCGCAAAACGGTCACCGTGTGTTTTCTCAATATCGGCGATCATACGGAACGACGCGGCAATTTCGGGGAAGCCCTCCTGCTGTGCGGTATCAGCGAACGCCTTGTACGCATCCTCATATTCCTCGTACTCGTTGTGATGCGCCTTGCGTAGCAGTTGTACCATTGAGGGCGAGATATCTACGGGATAGCCCCCGTCGATGGTGATGGTCTCGCCCGCCATCTCCTGCAGATGCTGATAGAAGATAGCCGCGTGCTCCTTCTCCTGATCGGCGGTAAAGCGGAATACTGCTTCAATAACGTACAGATTCTGCTTGCCTGCCTCTTCAGCGGCAAAGGTGTAGCGGTTGCGTGCCTGACTTTCACCGGCAAACGCGCGCATCAGATTGGTTTTGGTCTCGCTGTTTTTGAATTCCACTGACATAAATAACGCCTCCTTGAACGGTAGTATGGACCGGCTCGGGAAATGTTATACACATTATATAAATCGATAGACGGTACGGGAGATAAACGTTTCGCCCGCGTACAGTGTGGTGGTGGGGAACTGCGGGTGATTCGGGCTGTCGGGAAAATGCTGCGTTTCCAAGCAGAATCCTTGATGCTTCGTCATCGCACCGCCTTTACCGACAGCCGAGTCCAAGAAATTGGCGGTGTACATCTGTACGCCCGGCTGGTCGGTATAGCATTCCATCGTGATGCCGGAGCGGGGCGAATGTGCGACAGCGGCACGACGGTATTCCATAGCATTGCCTAAGATAAAGTTGTGGTCATACCCGCTACCGAGGCGAAGCTGTGCATGGGACTCCTTGATATCACGACCGATGGGCTTGGCGGCGCGGAAGTCGAACGGTGTGCCCTCGACGGGCAGATATTCTCCGGTGGGGATTAGGTGCTCATTGACAGGCAATATCGCCTCGGCAAAAATTTGTAGCTCGGTGTCCAGCACGTCGCCTCCGTCATAACCGTTTAAGTTAAAATAGGCGTGGTTTGTCAGGTTGATGATGGTGTCCTCGTCCGACACCGCCATATAGGTGAGAGAAAGGGCGTTCGGCTCATCCAATGCGATGCGGACGCACACCGTCAGCGTACCGGGATAGCCCATATCGCCGTCTGGGGATACGAGGGAGAGCGTAAACGCGTTTTCCTCGCAGGCAAAGATCTGCCAGTTTTTCACCTGAAACCCCTCGACACCGCCGTGCAGATGGCCGTTCCGCGCGGACTCGTTGCGGCCAATATCGTATATTACGCCGTTCAGGGGGAACGTGCCGCCTGCAATACGGTTCGCATACCGTCCCACGGTGACACCGATAGACGCGGTATCCTGTCGATATTCAGAAAGGGAATTGTAGCCCAGCACCACGTCACGGCTATCGGCGATGAGCGAGATCATCGTCGCCCCGTAGGTGATGAATGATACGGAAATTCCGTCGGGACAGGACAGTGTTAACTTTTCAACGGTGCTACCATCCGGCAATGCACCGTAAGGAATACGCACTAGTGACATACTATCGATCTCCGATCCTTAACAGTATAGCCGTTTTTCGATGAATTTGTCAATGCTTCCACTTGACAAGCGGGAAAGAATGGAGTAAAATAAAATAAGAACAAATGTTCTTGCTGGAGGTGAGGGCGGTGGACCGCTGTATTTTGCATTGCGATTGTAATAGCTTTTACGCGTCGGTGGAGTGCGTCTATCGTCCTGAATTGTGGAATGTGCCGATGGCGGTGTGCGGTGATCCCGCGGATCGGCACGGTATCGTGCTGGCCAAGAACGAGGCGGCAAAAAAGTTTGGTATCGTCACGGCGGAAACGGTGTGGCAAGCACGACGCAAATGCCCGAAGCTGGTGCTGGTGTCGCCGCATTTTGACCGATATCACGCGTTTTACGAGCGTATCAATGCGATGTATTGTGAATATACCGATCGTGTGGAGCCGTTCAGCGTAGACGAATCATGGTTGGATGTGACACGGAGTCGGCGGCTGTTCGGCGACGGCAAGACCATTGCGGATACGTTGCGTCGTCGTATCAAGGACGAGCTAGGCATCACTATCTCGGTGGGGGTGTCGTTTAATAAGACTTTTGCGAAGCTGGGCAGCGATTATCGCAAGCCGGATGCGACCACGGTGCTGTCACGGGACAGGTATCGGGACATTTTGTACCCGTTGCCGGTGTCGCGGTTTTTGTTCGTGGGGCGTTCCTCAGAGCAGACGCTGAACAAAATGGGGATACGCACCATTGGTGAGCTGGCGGCGGCCGACCGTGGGTGCTTGGTGGCCGCGCTGGGCAAAGCCGGTGGTCAGCTCTACGATTACGCCAACGGCAACGATCCCTCGCCAGTGCGGTTGTTTACTGATCGGGCAGAGGCCAAGTCGGTAGGAAACGGGCTGACCTTCCGTCACGATCTGTCAAGTGAAGAGGAGCTACTGCGGGGACTTTTGTATCTGGCGGAGCCGGTGGCGGCTAAGTTGCGTGCGGCGGGGCAGATATGCCATACTGTGCAGGTGAGCATCAAATATCCGTCCTTGAAAACCATTTCGCGGCAGCGGGTGATGTCACGTCCGACAGCACTGCTGTCGGAGCTGTACGAGGAAGCGGCGGCACTGCTGCATGATTGCTGGCAGCCTGGTACGCCGGTGCGCAGCCTGACGGTGACGGCGTGCCGTTTAGAGAAAGCGGGCGAGGGTGAACAACTGTGCTTGTTTGACGCGTTGGATAGCCGTGCTCGTGATCGGTTGGAAGCCCTGGAATCGGTAGTGGACGATCTGCGCGAGCGATACGGAGATGCGTCGGTGCAACGTTGCTCCGTGCTTGGCGGGGTACCCGATGCACCGTCGACACACAAGGGTGACGATTAAACAATTTTTTGCAAAAAAGTTGTTGACAAATACGCCGTCAGCCGCTATAATGGATAGCGTCGCCGATGGCGTATTGCCGTTATCGATGCAAAATGTGGCCCGGTAGTTCAGCTGGTTAGAACGCTAGCCTGTCACGCTAGAGGTCGACGGTTCGAGCCCGTTCCGGGTCGCCATATGCTGCTATAGCTCAGTCGGTAGAGCGCATCCTTGGTAAGGATGAGGTCACCAGTTCAAATCTGGTTAGCAGCTCCAAAAA
>CAYYDD010000084.1:0-4476 GCA_964470515.1 uncultured Eubacteriales bacterium
GAGGGCCGGGGCTGGCACGATGCCCGCATCGTCCCGTATCAGGATCTCACGCTGTCCCCCGCCTCGATGGTGTTCCACTACGGGCAGGAGATGTTTGAGGGTCTGAAGGCTTACAAGGGCGAGGACGGTAATGCCTATCTGTTCCGTCCCGATATGAACGCCCAACGCACCAACGCCACCAACGAGCGTCTGTGCATCCCCTACCTGCCGGAGGAGGATTTCGTGCAGGCGGTGAAGGCGGTCGTCAAGGTGGACGAGGATTGGATCCCGAGCGAGCCGGGCACGTCGCTGTACGTGCGTCCGTTCATCATTGCGACGGACGATTTCCTGGGCGTGGCACCATCCAAGACCTATCTGTTTATGATTATTCTGTCCCCCAGCGGCGCGTATTACGCCAGCGGTCTGGAGCCCGTGGGCATCTGGATCGAGGACGATTATGTGCGTGCCGTGCGCGGCGGTATCGGCTTTGCCAAGACCGGCGGCAACTACGCCGCCAGCCTCGCAGCGCAGGTCAAGGCGCACGACGGCGGCTATTCGCAGGTGCTGTGGCTGGACGGTGTGGAGCGCCGCTATATTGAGGAAGTGGGCGCGATGAACATCTTCTTCAAGATCGACGGCAAGATCGTCACCCCGATGCTCAGCGGCAGCATCCTGCCCGGCATCACGCGCGACTCGGTTCTGCGTCTGTGCAAGGAGTGGGGCGTGCCCACCGAGGAACGCCGCATTTCGGTGGACGAGCTGATCGAGGCACAGAAGTCCGGCAAGCTGGAGGAAGTGTTCGGCACCGGCACCGCTGCGGTCATTTCGCCCGTGGGTAAGCTGCGCTACAAGGACGAGGTTATGACCATTCAGGACGGATCCATCGGTGAGTTCAGCCAGAAGCTGTACGATACCATCACCGGCATCCAGACCGGCAAGCTGGAGGATACGTTGGGTTGGCGCGTGACCGTGTAAGAGAGGAATTAAAAACCTATGGTTTCATTGGATAAGATCTATCAGGCCGCGTTTGTGCTGAAAGATGTGGCACGGCGCACCGACCTGATCTATGCGAAAAATCTGTCGTCGGATGCGAAGCTGTATCTGAAAACCGAAAACCTGCAGGTGACCGGTAGCTTTAAGCTGCGCGGCGCGTATTTCAAGATCAGCCAGCTTACCGAGGAGCAGAAGGCCGCCGGTATCGTGGCGTGCAGCGCGGGCAACCACGCGCAGGGCGTGGCACTTGCGGCGACCAAAATGGGTATCAAGAGCGTGGTTTGTATGCCCGACGGTGCTCCCATCAGCAAGGTGGAAGCCACCAAGGCGCTCGGCGCGGAAGCCTGCTTGGTGCCCGGTACGTACGATGACGCGTATCAGCACGCGCTGAAGCTACAGGTGGAAACGGGGGCGACCCTCATCCACCCATTTGATGACGAGGAGGTCATCGCGGGTCAGGGCACCATCGGTCTGGAAATTCTGGATCAGCTTGCGGACGTGGATGCCGTCATCGTTCCCGTGGGCGGCGGCGGGCTGATCTCGGGTGTGGCCGCGGCGGTTAAGCAGCTCAAGCCCAGCGTCAAGGTGTACGGTGTGCAGGCGGAAAACGCGCAGGCAATGGTACGCAGCCGCGCCGAGGGTGCGCCCGTCACGCTGAAGACCGTAGCCACGTTTGCAGACGGTATTGCCGTCAAGCATCCGGGCGACACCACGTTTGATATCATCCGTCAGTACGTCGATGACATCGTCACCGTCACGGAGGACGAGATCGCCACCGCCATCCTCACCCTCATTGAGAAGCAAAAGCTCATAGCCGAGGGTGCCGGCGCGGTCAGCGTGGCCGCCGCGATGTTCGGCAAGCTGCCCATCAAAGGCAAGCGGGTCGTGTGCATCGTATCCGGCGGTAATATCGACGTGAATATCCTCTCCCGCGTTATCACCCGGGGTCTCGTCACCACCGGTCGCACCGCCAATCTTCAGATCGCACTGGAGGATAAGCCCGGTCAGCTGGTGGGTGTCAGCACCATCATTTCGCGCTGCGGCGGTAACGTCGTCAGTGTGCACCACGAGCGATCCGATGCCAATATGCCGGTCGCAAGCTGTGTGCTGAACGTCGGTATGGAGACTCGCGATTTCGCCCAGATTGAGGAGATCAAGGCGGCACTGACCGCCGAGGGTTTCCACATTATGTAAAGGAGTGGCACGTATGAAGCTGTTGTCTACAGATAAAGCGCCCGCCGCAATCGGCCCGTATTCGCAGGGTCTCGATATCGGCTCGATGGTGTTCGTTTCCGGACAGATCCCCGTCGATCCCGCCACCGGCACGATGGCGGAGACCATTGAGGAGCAGACCACCCAGTCGCTCACTAACCTCAAAAATATCCTTGCGACCGGCGGCCTGACGATGTCGAACGTCGTCAAGACCGTGGTGTTCCTCTCCGACCTCAACGATTTCCCGGCGATGAACGCGGTGTACGAAACGTTTTTTGAAAAACCGTTCCCCGCACGCAGCTGTGTGCAGGTCGCGGCCATCCCCAAGGGAGCCAAGATCGAGATCGAATGCATCGCAGTCAAACAATAAGAAACGAACAACGGCCGTCCGGTAACAACGTACCGGACGGCCGTTTCATATTCTCCGCCGAAATTTGTACAAACCCAATGCTGGTTCTTACCGAAAAAGAAATATTATTCTCCTAACAAATCTTTTTCAAACTGCTTTTTTGCGGTTTCCCATTCCCACTCAAGATGGATTATTTTATCAGTGGTTTTAATGGGTCTATTTAGTCTATTTATTCTCATTTTTTGCGCCTAAAATCTTATAAAAATATGGCTCTCAAAAATATTGGTACGATTTTGGTACGCCAATATGAAAGTAAAAAGTTCAATCTAATATTTCCAAAACCGCCTTTGCAAGTCTAATTTTGCACGGTAGTTTTTGTTTATCGACTTGTTAGATATAACTTTACTTTAGTTTATTTTTTATATCTTTTAATAGGCAGATTATTTCACCGACACCATAAGACAACAAGCAAAATAGAACAGACATAATCAACATAGCAAGTCCAACGGCTAATGTTTCACCAATAACAACCAATGAGCCGATAACGCACAAAACGAGTACAATTATTGATAAGCCCTTAATTGCCGTATTCTGCTATTGTAAAGCATTGAACGTTGTGGTATAATAACCTTCAAAGGCTTTGCCTTTGAGGGCTTCGCCCAAACAACGCTTCGCGTTTCGGTTATGGTATAATGACGCTATAAGGAAAATTTTGGAGGACATTATGGCGGCAAACAATACGTTGTTGAATAAAGCAAACAAAGCGAAAAAAGACGAGTTTTATACGCAACTGACAGATATTGAAAAGGAATTGCGGCACTATAAACCTTTCTTTAAGGGTAAGGTGGTGCTTTGTAATTGCGACGACCCTTATGAGAGCAACTTTTTTAAGCACTTTGCTATGTGCTTTAACAGTTACGGTCTTAAAAAGCTGATCGCCACCTGCTATGCCACCTCACCCGTAATGTATACACAATTAACCTTATTTGGCGATGAAATACCCGTAGGTGAAGCCGTCAGCGGTAAGAAGCCGTATAAAATTGAGATCACCGAAGTGAAAGACTTAAACGGTGACGGTGCGGTTGACCTTGCCGACGTAGAATATCTGCTCAAGAACGGTAATAATACGTTGACTTTGTTGGAGGGTGACGGCGATTTTCGTTCGGAGGAATGTATAGAACTACTAAAAGAAGCCGATATTGTTGTGACCAATCCGCCCTTTTCTCTGTTCCGTGAATATGTGGCGCAGTTGATGGAGTACGAAAAGAAATTTTTGATTATCGGCAATCAAAACGCTATTGGTTACAAAGAAATATTTCCGCTTCTAATGGACAATAAAATGTGGTTGGGCTACGGTTTCAATCGGAATTGCGCCCACTTTATCAACCGTTATTATGAAGATACCGCAACGGATGCCGATCACCGCGAGGGAATGATTCGGGTGTCGGGTGTAATGTGGTACACCAACTTAGACGTAAGTAAACGCCACGAATACATCCCTTTGTATAAAAAATACACGCCAGAAGAATACCCAAAGTATGATACATTTGATGCTATCAATGTGGATAAAGCAGCAGAAATCCCCTGCGACTACGATGGTATAATGGGTGTGCCGATTACCTTTATGCAAAAATATAATCCCGACCAATTTGAAATTGTGGGCGAGTTCAATCACGGACAAGATGGTGATTTTGACCTTGCAAAGCCTATGATTAACGGTAAATTTATATACAAACGCATAGCGATAAAAAGGAAGTAACAATTTATGGAAATCAAATTGACAGAAATAACCGTTCGTGACATTGCCGACGGGTATTTGGACAGCGAAGAAAACGGCGTAGTGGCGTTCGGCGGTAAATTGAACGTTCGCCCCGCCTTTCAGCGTGAATTTGTGTATAAGGATAAACAACGGGATGCCGTTATCGAAACCATCCAAAAGGGTT
>CAYYDD010000085.1:0-4333 GCA_964470515.1 uncultured Eubacteriales bacterium
CCAAAGCCCCTGTTTTCGCCTAACGAAAACAGGGCTTCTTTGACAGACTGACAAGCCCGGCAACCGTTTGGTTGCCGGGCTTGTTTTTACTTCTGCCAAAATCAGCTTTGGAGGGAATCGTGAAAAGTGAAGAAGTAAAATCGACAAGGCTCCGTTGAGCCTTGTCGATTGTGGAGCGAGAGACGGGAATCGAACCCGCACGGTCAGCTTGGGAAGCTGAAGTTCTGCCACTAAACTACTCCCGCGTGTATCAAGTATGATATCACACTTGAACGTGAAAATCAAGAGGTTTTTGTCGCGGATTTTGTGGTATACTGAAAAAAGAGGTGGTTTTTATGAGCGGTACGGTATTTCAGAAAATTTACGACGTGGTACGCACCATCCCGAAGGGGCGGGTAGCGACCTACGGTATGGTAGCCATGCTGGCGGGTAATCCGCGATGGGCACGTGTGGTGGGCTACGCCCTGCACGTCAATCCCGAGCCGGGCGTTATCCCCTGCCACCGGGTCGTCAATCGCCACGGCGCAGTGGCACCCGGCTTTGCCTTCGGCGGTGAGGGGATGCAACGCGCGATGCTGGAGGCCGAGGGTATCGAGTTTGAGGTCGACGGCCGTATCGACCTCAAAAAGTACAGCATTTTCGCCGAAAACGGTGATTGACAGACACCGCCGTCTCTTTTATAATGGGGCTGAGGTGATACGTATGTTCGACCCGTGGCTGATCGCTTTTCTCGTCATCAGCGTCTTGTCAGCGGTGGTAACGATCTACGATAAAGCTATTTCCGGCGGACGGCGGTGCCGTGTCCCGGAGCAAACGCTGTTCGTGTTGGCGGGACTGGGTGGGTCAGCGGCTATGTATCTGATGATGCTACTCATCCGTCACAAAACAAAACACAAGCGCTTTATGTTGGGGCTGCCACTGGTGATTTCGGTGCAATTCATCCTTTGGTGGCTGATATAACAAAAACGGCAGGTGTAAGCCTGCCGTTTTTGTTGCGCTAATATATCATCTGCGCAGGAACCAAATTTAGGGAAGGCGTTTATGCCTTCCACTCCTTAGATTTGTGCAAAACTTGACGGAACGATAAATCCGTTCCCTACACATTATCCGACAAATGCTTTCAGCACGTCGAGCTTAGCGGGGTCGGTATTCTCCGGCACCAGTGTAACGGTCTCGGCACTCTTGCCGGTGAAGAACCGATACCAGCACAGTGCCGCCAGATACCGGCCGTACTCCCAGCCAAGGTGGAAGGTATCACGGTAAAGGGATACACCTCCGTTTGCGACATCGAACGCCGACAGCTTGGCCGCCTTGTATACGGCATCCCCCGCACCGATGATGGGCAACCCATAGTGCGTCGCCACACGATCGGTAGTGCGCACGATGGCCTCGTACATCGCATCACGGTCACAGCCGTAGTTGACAAACCCGGGGTTGCTCGACCCGACTTCATACGGCCATGTGCGGTGAAACAAGATCTCGGCGGTGGGGCATTTCTCCTTGATGTAGGCGATCAGCTCACACAGATACGGCTCGTACGTATCGTAAATACCCGACTGAGCACTGACCTGCTGCACGGTAACGTAATCCCATTTTTCACGCGTCAGCGCATCCGACAGCGCGATCTTATGAAGCCCTTCCCCGTCCTTCTGATAATCGTACGCCGCAGCATCCGCCACGATATTATCGTAATGCATTTTCAGGCTGCAACCGCCGATATAGCAGTTGCGAACAAACAGCTCACCACCGGCCATCGCCTCCAGATACCGCGTGGCATCCTCCGAAAAGCTGTTACCAATACTTAAGATCTTTTTCATTGCGCTTTCTCCTTGTGATAAACCATAGTATGACAGGCCTCGAGCCCGCCACAGTTTCGCACGCCGCCTTTATCGGTGCGGCATTGCGTTCATTTTTGCAAGGTGCCAGCCTTGCGGCAAATTCACGCTTCCCCGCACGAAAAATTCGGCGGCAGAAACGCTTTGCCCTTACAAACAGAGAAATTTTTGCTTCGCCGAAGCCGCAGAATGCCGACATCCTTTCGGATTTCAAGCGATAAGGCAAAGGCGAACGGGAATTTATCATTTGTAAGGCGTGGCCGGTTCCAATCCTGCCACACTAACCACAACCGATGCCGCAAGCAGTACCAGCGTACCGACAAACACCCACAACGATATCGCGGTCATCCCGTCGATCATCCCACTCAAGATGCCGTTAATGTACAATTTCAGAGGCGACTCACCCAGTGCCAGACGGTCGACCACACCGTGACGCTGTAGCAGCCACAATGGGATAAAAGCAAGGGCACTGCCAACGAACAGTGACCCAGCCGTGGCATACAGACGGCGGCGCCACCCGCCCCACGGGATCAGACTGAGCGCAGCCAGCACCACCGCAGCAATAAGCGCCCACACCGCATACGACGCTATCCGCCGTAGCAGGGTATCCCCGTACACAAAACGGTAACCGTAATTCAGAATGGTATCACTGAGGCCGCCCGCCATCACAAGGGCCGTGCTATGCGCCAGTTCCTCGGACAGGGTCGCCGCAGCATTGTCATCCAGTGGGCGCTCCTCCTCGGGAAGTGAGGCGAAGAAGCTGTCCAGCACGGCGCGATACGGCGCGGGATCTACCGTAAAATCCTCATCAGCATTCCCACTGCACAGAGCCTCGTACACAGCGGCTGTATACTCCTCTGACAGCTCGCGTATCCACTCCTCGGTCACGGCGCCCTTGATCGTATCAAACGGCAGATCGTAAAACAAGCACTCCGCTTCCAGATCGTTCAGCACATAGGTGGTCATTCCCTCAACAAAGACAGGATCCTCCGGTATGTCGCTGTACAGCTTTTCGTTATACACGATGTTTTGCAAACCGAAAAGCAACACCGTGACGACTACGGAAATCACGAGCAGTACCGACAGCAGCGTTTGCAATACGGAGCGAAGAAAGCGGTCAACCATACGTCTTCCACTCCTTTCCGCTGATCTTTTTGCAGATCAGTGCCATACGCTGGGTCTTGAACTGATAGCCGTTCTGACGCGGGTAGCAGGTGTACATCAGCAACACGTCCTCCCCGTCCTCCGGCAGGATCAGCGAATTATCCTGATAGTGGAATATCTCGATATTCGTCACCTTATACACGTATTCGCCGTACACGGTATCCATCGTAACGAGAGTGCCGATGGCGGTATCCTCAATCTCATAAAAATATGAGGTCACGTGAGCAGACAGCACGGTTTTACCGCCCTGACCGCAAAAACGGGAGTTGAACCACATACCGGCGCCGCGCCGCAAAATAGCGTTACTGTCGCCGAAAAACACGGGAATATCGGTTTTCTCCCACCCTTCGACGTTCAGCGTGGCCCACTGACTTTCATAGGCAATGGTAGGGATGTGCCCCTCATCCGGCGTTACCTCACCGACGACCGAGCTGTGGGCCGCGCTGCCGGTCAGCACACGGTAATATTCCGATGGAGCAATCACGTTTTCAAAAAGCAGCACCACGGCGCAGCCGATGGCAATCACCACAAAAACATACGGCAATAACAAGAAAAAACCCTTGAACCAAGGGCTTTTTCTCAGTGTCGCAAAGACACGGTTTTCCATATTCGGTAATCAGCGGACAGCGATCTTCTTACTACACACAGCCGCACCGGCCGCCAGAACCAGCGCACCAATCAGAGCGATCATCACAACGCCGTTCTGCTCGGAAGCGTTTGTCTTCTTCACACCTTCACCGTCAACGGTGCCGATCTGAGTGCCGTCAGCCTTGTAGACGTGGACAATGGTATCGCCCACGTGAGCAGGATCCTCAGCCTCAACGAACTCGTAGGTCAGACCCAGCGTGGTGCAGGCCGCGTCGAACTCCGCCAGAACTGCATCGATCTCAGCACGGGTGTACTCGGACAGAGACGCACCCTTGTCCTCCTTAACAGCCGCCTTTGCCGCCGCAATGTTGGCAATCACAGCCTCTGCTTGCTCGGTGCTAACGTCGATCTGGCTCAGCACGTTCTCGATCGTTGGCATATACTTGCTCTCGTACGCATCCGGCATAGCCTCTTTGGCAGCAGCGATGATCTCCTCTTTGGGGGTAGCAGCGGAAGCCGAGAAACCGACCATACCGACCAGTAACAGACAAACCGCGACCAGAGAAAGAACTTTTTTCACAAGAAACCTCTCCTTTGATAAAATAATGCCAAATTTAATACCGACTTTAGTTTACACCATTTACAAGCCATTTGTCAACACTCTTGCAGAACTTTTTTATCATTCGACAAGTTGTAGGTTTGTCAATGATGTGTTACACATTAGGGAAAGCGAACAAGATGTGTTT
>CAYYDD010000086.1:0-4328 GCA_964470515.1 uncultured Eubacteriales bacterium
TCTTGGTAACAACACCGGAACCGACGGTACGGCCGCCTTCACGGATAGCGAAGCGCAGACCCTCTTCGATAGCGATGGGGGTGATCAGATCGACATCCATCTCGACGTTATCGCCGGGCATGCACATCTCCGTGCCGGCAGGCAGGTTGATGACACCGGTAACGTCCGTCGTACGGAAGTAGAACTGAGGACGATAGTTGTTGAAGAACGGCGTATGACGACCGCCTTCTTCCTTGGACAGGACGTAAACCTGGCCGTGGAACTTCGTGTGGGGGTTGATGGTGCCGGGCTTGCACAGAACCTGACCACGCTCGATCTCGGTTCTCTGAATACCACGCAGCAGGGCGCCGATGTTATCGCCGGCCTCAGCGTAGTCGAGCAGCTTACGGAACATCTCGATACCGGTAACGACGGTCTTCTTGCGCTCGTCGGTCAGACCGATGATCTCGACTTCGTCGGACAGGTTCAGCTGGCCACGCTCCACACGGCCGGTGGCAACCGTACCACGACCGGTGATGGTGAACACGTCTTCAACAGGCATCAGGAAGGGCTTGTCGGTGGTACGCTCCGGAGAGGGGATGTACTCGTCAACAGCCTTCATGAGCTCCAGAATCGGAGCATACTCAGCAGCGTCCTGCGTGGTAGCAGTGCACTCCAGAGCAACCAGAGCGGAGCCCTTGACGATCGGGGTGTCGTCGCCCGGGAACTCGTACTCGTTCAGCAGCTCACGGATCTCCATCTCGACCAACTCGAGCAGCTCGGGATCGTCAACCTGATCGCACTTGTTCATAAACACCACGATGTAGGGAACGCCGACCTGACGGGAGAGCAGGATGTGCTCACGGGTCTGGGGCATCGGACCGTCAGCCGCGGACACGACCAGAATAGCACCGTCCATCTGAGCAGCACCGGTGATCATATTCTTAACGTAGTCGGCGTGGCCGGGGCAGTCAACGTGAGCATAGTGACGGTTCTCCGTCTCGTACTCAACGTGAGCGGTGTTAATCGTGATACCGCGTGCGCGCTCCTCGGGAGCCTTATCAATGTTGGCGTAGTCGACAAAGTCGGCAGCGCCGCCCAGAGACAGCACCTTGGTGATAGCCGCGGTCAGGGTGGTCTTACCATGGTCAACGTGACCGATGGTACCGATGTTTACATGGGGCTTATTTCTTTCGAATTTTGCCTTTGCCATTGTGGTTTTCCTCCTTTTATAACCTCAAAATAGAAATACTTAGGTGATAGTCCCATTCTACCAAGTAACGGGGAAAATTTCAAGCCTTTTTTACAAAGTTTCTGAAATACCCGCTAACAAGTTAGTTGGACTTGGCGCGCTTGGAGATGATCTCCTCGGCAACGCTCTTCGGAACCTCTGCGTAGTGGCTGGGCTCCATCACATACTGACCACGGCCCTGCGTGCCGGAACGAAGATCGGTCGCATAACCGAACATCTCGGACAGCGGGACGTTGGCACGGATCTGTACGGCACCGTTGATGTTCTCGGAGCCTTCCATCTGGCCGCGGCGGGAAGCGATATCACCGACCACGAATCCCATATACTCGTCGGGAACGACCACGACGACCTTCATAATGGGCTCCATCAGCACGGGATCAGCCTTGCGCATAGCTTCTTTGAACGCCATAGAACCGGCGATCTTAAAGGCCATTTCGGACGAGTCGACCTCGTGATACGAACCGTCGTACAGCGTGACCTTCACGTCTACAACGGGGTAGCCGGCAATGGTACCGGCGTGCATCGCGCCCTGAATACCGGCGTCGACCGCAGGGATATACTCCTTCGGGATCGCACCGCCGACCACGGCATTGACGAACTCGTAGCCCTTGCCGGATTCGTTGGGCTCCAGCTTGATCTTAACGTGACCGTACTGACCCTTACCACCGGACTGACGGGCGTACTTCTGATCCACGTCGGCCAGACGACGGATGGTCTCCTTGTAAGCAACCTGAGGAGCGCCCACGTCGGCTTCCACCTTGAACTCACGCAGCAGACGGTCAACAATGATCTCCAGATGGAGCTCGCCCATGCCCGCGATGATGGTCTGACCCGTTTCCTCGTCGGTGTAGGTCTTGAAGGTGGGATCCTCTTCCGCCAGCTTGGCGAGAGCGATGCCCATCTTCTCCTGACCGGCCTTCGTCTTGGGCTCGATGGCAACACGGATAACCGGTTCCGGGAAGTTCATAGACTCCAGAATGATGGGATGCTTCTCATCGCACAGCGTGTTACCGGTCGTGGTGTTCTTCAAACCGATGGCGGCGGCGATATCACCGGCGTACACGATATCCAGATCCTTACGGCTGTTGGCGTGCATCTGCACGATGCGACCCAGGCGCTCGTTGGAATCCTTGCTGGAGTTGTACACGGTATCGCCGGCCTTGACAACGCCGGAATACACGCGGAAGAACGCGAGCTTACCGACATACGGGTCGGTCGCAATCTTGAACGCGAGAGCCGCAAACGGCTCTTCATCGGACGAGTGGCGGCAATCCTCTTCCTCCGTCTCGGGATTCACACCCTTGATGGGCGGAACATCCAGCGGGGAGGGCATATAGTCCACGATGGCATCCAGCAACTTCTGGACACCCTTGTTGCGGTAGGACGTACCGCAACAGACCGGGACCATCGTGTTGGCGATAGTCGCCTTACGGATGACGGTCTTGATCTCGTCGATCGTGATTTCTTCGCCGCTGAAGTATTTCTCCATCAGCTCGTCATCCTGCTCAGCGACAGCCTCCAACAGCTTTTCGCGATACTCGGCAGCGATCTCAGCCATATCCGCGGGAATCTCCTCCACGCGCATATCCTTGCCCATATCGTCATAATAGACGTCGGCCTTCATCTCCACCAGGTCAACGATACCCTTGAACAGGTTCTCGGAGCCGATGGGGAGCTGGATCGGCACAGCATTACACTTCAGACGGTCGCGCATCATCTGCACGACGCGATAGAAGTCGGCACCCATGATGTCCATCTTATTGACGTACGCCATACGGGGCACCTGATATTCGTCCGCCTGACGCCACACCGTCTCGGACTGGGGCTCAACGCCGCCCTTGGCACACAGAACCGTTACGGAACCGTCCAGCACGCGCAACGAGCGCTGCACTTCAACGGTAAAGTCCACGTGACCGGGAGTATCAATGATGTTGATACGGTGTCTTTCACCGGCGCCCTGCTTATCCCAGTAGCAGGTGGTGGCAGCGGAGGTGATGGTGATACCGCGCTCCTGCTCCTGCGCCATCCAGTCCATGGTAGCGCCGCCGTCGTGGGTCTCACCGATCTTGTAGTTTACACCGGTATAATACAGGATACGCTCAGTGGTGGTGGTTTTACCAGCATCAATGTGCGCCATAATACCGATATTTCTGGTTTTAGCCAGAGATACGTCTCTTGCCATAAGTCATCCTCCTTCTTCCATATTACAGCAAACGGATTACCAGCGGAAATGAGCGAAAGCCTTGTTGGCCTCAGCCATCTTGTGGGTGTCGTCGCGCTTCTTCGCGGCGCCGCCGTTGCCGTTCAGGGCATCGAGGATTTCTCCGGCGAGACGCTCCTTCATCGTGCGCTCGGAACGAGCACGCGAATAGTTCGTGAGCCAGCGCAGACCCAGCGTCTGACGACGGTCGGGGCGCACTTCAATCGGAACCTGGTACGTAGCACCGCCTACACGGCGAGCCTTGACCTCCAGCAGAGGCATAATGTTCTCCATGCTCTCCTCGAAGACCTCCAGGGGCTCTTTACCGGTTTTTTCACGGATGATGTCGAAGGCATCGTAAACGATCTTCTGGGCTACGCCCTTCTTGCCATCGTACATCACATTGTTGATGAGTCTGCTCACCAATTTGGAATTGTAAAGCGGGTCGGGCAAAACGTCACGTTTTGCGATAGAACCTCTTCTCGGCACTTTACTTCCCTCCTTCATAGTAATGATATCATAGGTACTCGAAAGTGACATACTCCCGTTGGCGCCACAGTTGAGGCAGTACGCAAAACGGGGTTACCCGTATATCGTGATCTGCCGCTACTATGTAGCCGCTGATGAAATGTCGGATTATTTGGCAGCACCGGCCTTGGGACGCTTGGCACCGTACTTCGAACGGGCCTGCTTGCGGTTCGCGACGCCTTGCGTGTCGAGGGTACCGCGGATGATGTGATAACGCACACCGGGCAGGTCCTTAACACGGCCGCCGCGGATCAGCACGACGCTGTGCTCCTGCAGGTTGTGACCCTCACCGGGGATATACGAAGTAACTTCGATACCGTTGGAAAGACGGACACGCGCTACCTTACGGAGAGCGGAGTTCGGCTTCTT
>CAYYDD010000087.1:0-3941 GCA_964470515.1 uncultured Eubacteriales bacterium
ATACCAAAGCCCCTGTTTTCGCCTAACGAAAACAGGGCTTCTTTGACAGACTGAAGAAGCGAGCAAGGCTTGCGCCTTGCTCGCTTCTTATTATGGAGGGAAAACTAATCACCGTAAACGATGAGGTGGGTGATGCCGTTGGTGTCTAAGTATACCGTTTGGTCGCCGCCCGCTACGTTGCCGCCGGGGAGAAAGCATACCCGCCACATATCGGCGGTGTCGTCGAAGGCCACGTCTGTAGTGGTATACTCGACGGTACATTCCGCTTTGGCACGCTTGATAGCCGCTTCGCAATTATCGGTGGGGAAAACGGTGGTGTTTTTAAACGGAGCCGTGCCCGGTAGAAAGCGGCAGCCGATATAGGCATCGTATGCGTCGGCATAGGAAAACTCGGCTACGATATCGTTGACAAGCGGATAGCAACACCGTCTTGTGGAATCGGATACGCGGCGAACGTTGGTTACTACCGTGATGTTGGATTCATCGGAAACGTCCACACCGGCCGCCGGCTCGATAAGGACGTGCCACCACGCCATATCGAAGGTGACGACCTCCGGGGTCAGCTCGTCGATGGCTACGGTCAGCGTATCACCGCTTACGTTAACGCCGGTCACCTCGTGACGGACAGAGCCGCTGCCCTCTTGCAGTACCACGAGAATGAGGATACGGTCTTCGAAATACGCGTCGTCATACGTGTTAAAGGCCTCGAGTAGCGGAGTGGAATGGTCGTTCATCAGTCCGTCGCCGTCGGTCGGACGGATTCCGTTGTAATAGGTGAGAAGCTCGGATACGGAGCGGATGACGTGCGCGGCGGGGTAGGTGGGCTCGCCAAAATCGGTGGAGGAATGGATATACTGCGCCTTAAAATCAACCTGTGCAAAGGGGATGCCGTCGCTGAAATAGCCGAGCGAGTACAGTGCGTGAAGTGCCTCGGTGGGGATATCCTCGTCGGTGCCTCGACTGAGCCGCGTGCAATGGTAGGCCTCGGCTTGTGCGGGGTAGCTTTCCGCCACCGCCCCGTGAACGACCGCGATCTGATCGCCGGAGCTCAGCGCGTCAAACAGCTTCTGCTGCTCGCTGCCGTCGGACAACGCGATCAACGAGGTGCCGTCGATCAGGAAACGGGCATCGTGACTCACAAGCTCCAGATACCTCCCGATGGTGATGCTGTGCCCCTTCGCGCGGACGGTGCCGAGCACAGCGGCGACCGAGAGCAGCAGGGCGATGATGCAGCCGATGATGCACAGTGGGATCCAGCGTTTTTTCTTAGTCATACCAAAACCTCCTTACGTTAATTGCTCAACCAGTGCCCGCAGTGCGGCGGCTGTTTCGTCTGTCAGTGTGACGGTTTGTGAGGTGGTCGTCTTGGTCAGCGTTTTGTTGCCCAGCCGATAGGTGGTGGTATTGCCGTCGCGGGTGGTAAAGGTGATGATATAGCACCCGTATTCCACGATACTGCCTATCGGCTTAGAATAGGTCTGCACGGTGTGGGGCTGATTGTCGGTGCGTTGGGTAGCCGTCGGGATCTGATCGGTATTCAGCACGTTGTTCTGCGTAGCGGTCGCGCTTTCCTCGGTAAAGCCGTCGCTGAAATCCAGTGCCATCGCGTCCTGAAGGGCGTTGGACAGTGTCAGAATCTGTTTGGTATCGGTGCTTTCGCGATAGAATGCAGAGTTCTCCTGCTGTATCTCCACCGCGATCTCGCTGGCGGTAAGGCTACTTTCCGCATCGGGGAGAGAGACTCCCTGCTGCGGGAGAAGCAGTGTCACCACAGAAAGGCACAGCACCAGCGGGATACACAGCATCGCAAAGCGTGCGGTGCGTCGCCGTTTCTGAATGCGCTGTGCGCTGCGGCGGAAGATCTCCGTGCGGCGTTCGTCAAAACTTCTCATAGAAACACTCCTTGCCCAGTGTGGTGCGAAGCGTGGCTTTGGCGCGGTATAACAGATTGTCGATCTGCTTCTTATTCTTTTTCATCACACGCGCCGCTTCTTCGTAGGACAATTCCTCAAAATACACCAGATGCACTGCCGCGCGCATCTCCTCCGGCAGTGCGGACAGCGCCGTATGTACCGCCTGCCGATGTTCGTCGGCCAGCAGTAATTCCTCCGGTAGCTCGTCGGAGAACAGCATATTTTCAAGATCGTCCAGCGTGACGGTCGGTATGCGGCCGCGGTGCTTTATGTAGTTGAGCGCACGGCTCCGACCAATCATAAACAGATAGGTCTTGAGCGTCACTTTGAAGTTGTAGCGGTGGCGGTGTACCACCAGATCGGAAAAGACATCGATGGCGATGTCCTCGGCGGTGTGGATATCCTGCACATAACGATGAATAAAAAAGACAAGGGGATCGAACAGTGCTTTTATGATCTCGTCAAAGGCGCGTTCCTCACCATCCAGAAAACGTCGGTAGCTACTGGCAACGTTGTCCATATGGTCTCCTCCTTAGGGTCACGTCTGACCCTTACACCTATTATACAACACAAATCGCGAAAATCCTTATAAAAAATGATCCGACATAGCGTGATGTCCTTAACGGAGAATTTTTACTAACAATAAAAAGGTACTTGCGATTTTGCAAATACCTTTTTATATTAGTTATCGTATGCTCGTAGGGACTTCAGCATTTCTTCCGCTACCGCCTTAATAACCGGCACAGCCACAGAGTTGCCGCATTGTTTCTTTATCTTTCCATATGGTAATACGATTTTGAATGTATCAGGAAATCCTTGTATGCGAAGCATTTCTCTTTCTGTCGGGCGGCGTTCGTCATTAACAAGAATGTAGTTTGCAGAAGCTCCTGCGCGAAGAGCCGAAGAATACGGATGCGGAGTGACGGAACCTGCCATATTCTCGTGAGAAATATATGGCTTCGGGTAATCCTTGTCGCGCAACCGTTCAAGCCTTGACAACTTGATAGGTTCTTTTACATAGTATCTTGCATCGACATTCTCTTCAAGAATATCAGAAAGTGAAAGTCTTTCACTTTTGCAAACAGGCTTTGGAAATTCAAACGGAATATCCTTTAAAAAACCAACAATAATAATTCGTTCTCTCTTCTGCGGTACACCGTAGTCAAGAGCATTGAGAACCTTTGCGTGAACGGTATATCCGAGAGCTTCCAAATGTTCACGGATAACCTTAAACGTGTTTCCGTTATCGTGTGCTACCAAGTTTCTAACATTCTCAAGCATAAATGCCGAGGGGCGTTTTACCTTTAGTATGCGCTCGATATCAAAAAACAGAGTGCCGCAAGTTTCGTTGGCAAACCCCTCTTTTTTTCCTATAATGGAGAAGGCTTGACAAGGAAAACCACCGAGAAGGATATCAAAATCAGGAATATCCTCAGCATTGATTTTGGTTATATCCCCCGAGGGATGTTCGCCAAAGTTTGCTTCGTAGGTCTTACACGCATCTTCATCAAATTCAGAGGAAAATACGCATTGTCCTCCTACACTCTCAAAACCAAGTCGAATACCTCCAATGCCTGCGAACAAATCAATAAACTTAAATGTATTCCACTTATTATTTGGAGTTTGTATCGGAATGATAGGTGTAGCTATTGCAACCTCGGGGGTAACTGTTGTGTCAGACACACGGAAAAGATCTTCAACAGTTGTGTTCAATATAGTTGCCAATTTTAAGGCTATATCCACCGAAGGAATAGCGGTGGATTTTTCTATGGATGAAAGAGCCCTACGGCTAATGCCGGCTTTGCTGGACAGCTCGGTTTGAGTTAAACCTACTCGCTTTCTTTGTATTTCAACAGTAGAAATCATAGTACACCCCTTCACCAACTATGAGAAGTTTGCTTCCCGTTTAGTGTAACATGAAGTGGGCAAATTGTCAAGAGAATTTTGAATATTCGCAAAAAAATTATTTTTTATGTAGGTTTGTCAATGATGTGTTACACATTAGGGAAAGCGAACAAGATGTGTTTA
>CAYYDD010000088.1:0-3778 GCA_964470515.1 uncultured Eubacteriales bacterium
AATTTTAAATTCTGCACTATATACTTTGTTTTTTCTTCCCGTTTTACCCATAAAAATATGCACCTCCAAAAGTGTCTAACTTTTGGGGTGCATATCAACGTCAGGCCTTCTCTTATTCCAAAATATACACCTTAACGCTGCGACGTCCGAATTGGTAGCAATCCTCTTTGGTGTCCATATACAGGTCGGCGATGATCTTGTTGCTCAGCAACGCGCCGCCGGTATCCTCAGCCGTGGCGTAGCCGTAGACGTACCCGTCATCCGACACGATAAACAGCTTGGAGCCGTAGGGGATGACCTTGGGATTAACCGCGACCGTGCCGATCTGAGGCACGGTACCGGTGGCGGTCACCGCGCCGGCCTTGGCGGTGTAGGCGCACGCCTTGCCGGTGATGACGCTCTTGTAACTCGTGGGTATGCCGTTTTCATCCAGGGGGAACTTTTCCGCTATCGCGGGCGCATCACCCTGACCCACCAACACGACAGCGTTGACGGGTTGTTTCGTCAGCTCCTGCGATACCAGCTCACTGCGAACGACCTCGCCGTTTTGCAGGTAATCGGTGTACGTGCAGGTCTTTTCACCGACCTTGCCCACCTGAAGATACACGCGGCTGCCCAAGGGCTTTTCGTCGGTGTAGCGGTAGGTGGTCACGTACTCGATCTCCTCGGTCACAACGCGCGTTTCACTTTCCAGTTGCTCCACACAAATGTTCAGGCCGTCGGACAGCGGCGCGTTGGTCGCCACGTTCATCACCGTGCCCGCGTCCGTTTCGACACCCGCGAGCTTCAGCGCGTCGTTCACCGTACCGTTTGTCAGCCGCACCACGGTGGCATCACCGTCATTGACCGTGATGCTGACATCAAAGGCACGCTCGATGCAAATGCGTTTTTCCGGGCCGTTCAGCGACGCGGTGACCACGTCGTCGTCGGCTAAGGTGATACCGGCACCGGCCAGTATCGTTTCCGGTGTACGGCCCAGAGTGAGTACCGTACGAGTGGCACCGTCGTCATCCACAATGACAGGCGACAGCGCAGCTGTCACCGCAAAAAGCATAACCAGACTCATCAAAGCCAGTCCGGCCATAGCAGCCCAGGCGGGATGCTGTTTGATCAATTCCATTCCCTTCGCAAGCAGGGAGGACAGATCGGAAACGCGGTGCTCGGAACGGCTCTTATTTGTTTTCATAAGAAGTCCGATCCTCCTTTCCTAACATTGTCCTATCAACAGTGTATGCCGTTTTTTCCGCTTTATGAGGCGGTATTTTCACGACCCTGCCGATTATACCCGACAAAATCTCACTTGTCAAACCGTCGGAATACGCACTTTTTGTGGAAATTGTACAAGAGTTAGGGAGAGGGGGCGTGCTTGAGCCGCCGTTGGCCGCTTTTGGGACGTTTTGGCGGTTTCTTTGACCGCATTTGTGAAAAAATGCTAAAATCCGCGTTGTTTTTTTGGCACTTTTGACAAGTCTTCACACGGCAAATCGACAAGCCTCACCGCAAGGCGGCGATTTTGGAACGAATATTTATTCGCTTCTTTGTACGTATTTTTGGTGAAAACTTTGTGCAACCAAACAGAAAACGCCCATCGAACCGCCACGAGAGGGCGGACGATAGACGTTTTTCGTGCGTTTTCGTTTGCAAAACCCGGTTTTTGATAGAATAAAAACTCAAAACTATGAATAAAAATCAAGTTTCAGCAAAATATTGCCGATACCAGACGAGGAACGTATACACCGTCCAGATCTTACGGCTGTTGTCCCGCTTGCCGCAGTAGTGCTCGTCCAGAAAACCGACCAGCACGTCGGTGTTGAAGAAGTTCTGTGCCTCGTTGCTGAGGAAGGCTTCCTTTACCGTGTTATAATACGATTCCTGACGAAGCCAGATGCGGATGGGGACGGGGAAGCCCAGCTTCGGGCGAGCGGTGTCCTTTTCCGGCATATGCCGACGTGCGGCCAGACGCATCGCGTATTTGGTAGTGCCGCCGCCGATGCGGTGCTTGACCGGGATACGCGACGCGACCTCGAATACGCGCTTGTCCAGAAACGGCACGCGCAGCTCCAGCGAATGAGCCATACTCATACGGTCGGCCTTGAGCAGGATATCGCCCACCATCCAGCGGTTGATATCCAAGTATTGCATCCGGGTCACGTCGTCGAGTCCCTTGCAGCGGTCGTACCACACGTCGGTATGCTCTGTCGGGTCGGTGGCGGGGACGTTTTTCAGCAGACGCGCCTTTTCCTTTTGGGAGAACATATAGGCGTTGCCGATAAACCGCTCCTCCAGTGACTTCGAGCCGCGGATGATGAACGACTTACCCTTGAAATCAAACGGGATCGCCCGCACCATACCGGCCAGCGCACGGCGCAGCCAGCGAGGGAGACGCTGATACCCGGCCAGTGAAAACGGCTCGTGATAGATGCGGTAGCCGCCGAACAGCTCGTCCGCGCCCTCACCCGACAGCACGACCTTGACGTACTGCGAGGCCAGCTTGGATACGAAATACAGCGCCACACATGCGGGGTCGGCCAGCGGCTGATCCAGCATATACTGCACCTGCGGGAGCGACTCCCAGTATTCCTCGGGTGTGATGAGGTGACGGTGATGCTCGATGCCGACCTCCTTTGCCAGCTCGGCGGCGAAATGAGTTTCGTTATAGTGCTCACCGTTGTCAAAGCCCACGGTGAAGGCTTTTTGCCCGCTGAAATACGAGGCGACAAAGCAGGAATCCACACCGCCGGACAGGAAGCAGCCGACCTCCACGTCGCTGATGCGGTGTGCCTCTACCGAGTTAGTGAACACTTCGTCGATCTGATCGACAGCCTGCTCCAGCGTCATTGCTTCATCGGGATGGAAGGCGGCCTCCCAGTAGCGGGTCTCCGTAAGGTGCCCGTCTTGGTAACGCAGATAGTGCCCCGGCTGCAGGCAGTAGATGCCTTTGAAGAAGGTCTCCCGCGGCAGGGAATATTGGTACGACAAATAGTTATCCAACGCCGCCTCGTTGAACTCGCGCGGCACATCGGGGTGGGCGAGCAGGCTCTTGATCTCCGAGCCGAATACCAACCGTCCGTCGGGCAGCAACGCGTAGTGCATCGGCTTGATTCCGAAGAAGTCACGCGCCAGAAACAGGGAGTGGGTGGGCTTGTCCCACACGGCAAAGGCGAACATACCGCGCACACGGTCGAGCAGATCGGTCTCCCATTCCTCAAAGCCGTGCAGCAGCACCTCGCTGTCGGATTCGGTCTTGAAGATATGCCCGGCGATCAGCAACTCCTCGCGCAGCTCGCGGTAGTTGTAGATCTCGCCGTTGAACATCAGAACCTTGCTACCATCCTCGTTTTCAATGGGCTGATCGCCGCCCTCTAAGTCGATGATACTCAGACGGCGGAACGCCATCGCCAGCGTATCGTCCATATATAAACCCTCGGAATCCGGGCCTCGATGGGTGATCTTGGCTGCCATTTCACGCAAGTGTTGTTCACGGTCAACAAGCTCACCGGTAAACCCGCAAAATCCGCACATACTGTCACTTCCTATTCTGCCGCAGGGTGCGGCCGATGTCCTATGTAGGTTAGTATAACAGAAAAGAACGGATTTTCAAAGAGTATATTTGAAAAAGTTTACGCTTTTTTGAAATTTTCGAAAATGAGGCTTGACATTTTCCGCTTGGCGTGGTATAGTTTGTCTTGCGTTTAACGCGGGGGAATTCCCGAGCGGCCAAAGGGGGCAGACTGTAAATCTGTTGTCACTGACTTCGGTGGTTCGAATCCACCTTCCC
>CAYYDD010000089.1:0-3675 GCA_964470515.1 uncultured Eubacteriales bacterium
CTTCCTGCCGGTGACGGTGCACAGCAACGGCTACGAGCTGCACGACCGCGAGCAGGAGATCCGTGCTTACATCCGGCAATGCTGGGCAGAGGCGAAGGCCTTGTACGACCTCGACCAGCTTCCCGCCGTTCCAAACTATGCGCTGCTGTCGCAGATCGAGAGCGCACAGCGCAACGCTGCCGAGGAGGACTACCGCGTCGGTCTGATCGAGGACTACCTGTACGGCCGCGACGAGATTTGTATTCTGGAGCTGTGGAAGGAAGCGCTGATGAATGAGTACGCCAAGCCGACACGCAAGGACAGCAACGACATATCGCTCATTATGCAGAACTTCCCCGAATGGGAGAGACAAGCCATGCCGAAACGGTTCACAGAATACGGCTTGCAAAAATACTGGAAACGGCATTAACCTGTTACCAACAAAGGCACCGGCACCTCTGTTTTGGGGTGTCGGTTTCCTTTGGTAACACCTAGTAACACCCCTAGTAACGCCCTTCAAGCCGCATCATTACTAGGTTTTTTATACTTTGTTACTATGTTACCAACTTCAAAAAACATTAAGAAAAAATTGTAAAAATAATAATAAAAAATATATATATTTATATTCCGCGTATAGAAAAATCGGTAACTTGGTAACAAAAAGAGGGCAAAAAAGTCTGTCAAGCCGCAGTGTAGAGCCGTTTTTGCGGTGTTACCAACCGTGTTACTACCGCTGTTTTTCTTTGGTAACATCCCGACAAATCCGACACCTTAAAAAAAGAGAGCCGCAAACGTGATCCTGTTTGCCGACGACGCCGTTGCTAGTTTCACAGTTATCGGATCGGAACAAAGTGGCTGCAAAAAGTCCGCCTGTGGTGGCGTAATTACATCCGTCGACAGGCCGCCTTTTTGTGAGAAAAAATTTTGAGAGGGATATCTTTTCCCCCTCCCCCCGGGGGTACGGGGGGTCTCCCTTGGGTGCGCCCCCTACGTGGGGTATCTTGAAAAGATCACGAGCGGGGGGCAAGCTGCGGAAGGTGGCTTACCCTTGGATCGGAAAGTGTAAGGAGGTAGATCGTCATACAAAGAAGTTGCAAGCTGTGTGGGGAGACGTTCACCGTGCAGGAGGATTGGATCACCACGGTGTATTGTTCGGAGGAATGTGTGAGGCTGGCTAAGGCGAAGCGCAACCGGGAGAAGGCCACCGCCCTGCGAGCTGCCGCGGCGATGGCAGATATACGGGCACAGTGCAAGGGGCTGTCGATCTCGCAGGTGCTCCGGTGGATCAAGCGATACGAGCAACGCACCGGCAAGCTGCTGTCCTACGGTAAGGCCGTCCCGCTGATCGAGGCCGAGCAGAGAGCGGCAGCGGAAAAGCGCAAGCAAAGCGGGCAGGGAAAACCCCGCTCGTGATAGTTCCACACGTCCCGGAACAACTGATTTTCACAACATAAACCCCAAATAAACCCCACACCAACCAAAACGCCACTGCTCCTACATAAAAAATAACCGCTCCGGCTTGCCAAAAATGGCTTGCTAGAGCGGTTTTTTATGTGGTGCCGCTGACCGGGGTCGAACCGGTACGGTATTGCTACCGAGGGATTTTAAGTCCCTTGTGTCTGCCTATTCCACCACAGCGGCATATAAGCGGGCTGTGCCCGCTGTTTTTAATTACCGAAATACAAGCTCTTGTCCGGGAACTCCGGCTCGCAGGTGATGTTCAGACCCATCTTGCGCAGTGTGGACTCATCACCTGAGTGTAACAGCTGTGTCGAATGCAGCTCGCAACCGCGTAGCTTCGGCAACTGTGCCACCGCCGCGGCTGCCGTGGCATCGGATGCCGCACAGATGTACAGCGCCGTCAGTGTATCGTCGGTCTTCAGCACGCTACTCTGGCTTTTCAGCAGCTCCAATTTCAGCTTCAGCACCGGCTCGAGTACCTGCGGACTCATCAGCAGTACTTCCTTCGGAATATCCGCCATCACCTTGATGGCGTTCAAAACCGCGCCGCTACACGCGCTGAGCAAGCGCGTCGCCTTGCCGGTGATGATGCGCCCATCCGGCAGACGGATCGCCGCCGCAGGTGCGTCGTCGCACGCCTGCTTTTTGGCCAAGGCGGGCAGCACCACGGGACGGTCTTCCTTTTGTAGATCCATCTGCTGCATAATCATTTGCAGCTTGTCCACCGTTTCGGGATGCTCCTTGCCCTGCTTGAGATCGCAAAGGCCCTTGTAATAGCGGCGGATGACCTCCTGACGACCGGCCTCACGGCATACCTCGTCATCCACGATGGCGTAACCCGCCATATTCACGCCCATATCCGTGGGACTGCAATAAAATCGGTCATTGCCGGTGATGCGTGACAAAATGGTACGCACGATGGGGAAGGCTTCTACATCGCGGTTGTAGTTGACCGTTGCTTCACCGTAGGCCTCCAGATGGAACGGGTCGATCATATTCACATCCTGCAGATCGGCGGTCGCCGCCTCGTAGGCGAGGTTGACGGGATGCTTGAGCGGCAGATTCCAGATGGGGAAGGTCTCATACTTGCCGTAGCCCGCCATAACACCGCGACGGTGCTCGTGATACACCTGCGACAGACAGGTGGCGAGTTTGCCGCTGCCCGGGCCGGGTGCCGTGACGACGACTAACGGCTTGGTAGTCACGATGTACGGGTTGGCACCGTAGCCCTCATCGCTGACGATGTGATCTACGTGAGAGGGATAACCCTCAATGGGACGGTGGATGTAATTCTTGACACCGCGGGCATCCAGCTTGCGCACAAACGAATCTGCCGCCGCCTGCCCGGAATACTGGGTGATGACCACGCTGTTGACCTCGATACCCAGCCCCGTGATAACGTCGATCTGACGCAACAGATCCATCTCATAGCTGATGCCGAGATCGGCACGGATCTTGGTCTTTTCGATGTTGGCGGCACTGATACAGAACACGACTTCTACCTTGTCCCGCAGCTCGTACAGCAGACGGATCTTGGCATCGGGCTCAAAGCCGGGCAGTACACGCGCGGCATGGTAATCGTCGAACAGCTTGCCGCCGAATTCGAGATACAGCTTGCCGTTGAATCGGGAGATACGCTCCAGGATGTGCTCCTTTTGCTTCGCCATATACAAAGCGTTGTCAAACCCCTTTTTCATCGTGTTCACCCACCTTGTTCTATAGCATACCAAAATCAAACGCATTTTTCAAGAGGTGAACTCGCTTTTTTTCTCTTTTCTTTTATGAAAAAGTGTGCTACAATAGCAATCGGAAACCTGATCGGAGGGATGGTCGCTATGTCACAGATCGAATGGAAACGCTTTAAGAGCGGTACAGATATCCGTGCCGTGGCGCTGGACGGTGTTCCCGGCGAGCACTGTCAACTGACCGATGAGGTCGTCATCGGCATTATTCGTGCCTTCGTGCTGTGGGTATCCCGCAAAGCGGGTAAATCGGCCGACAGTCTCACGGTCTCGGTGGGGCGGGACAGCCGCCTCTCCGGTCCCCGCATCCGTGATGCCGTGACGGCCGCGATGCAGGCGACCGGTGTACGTGTGCTGGATTGCGGTCTGGTTTCCACGCCGGCACTGTTTATGACGACGGTGGAGCTCGGCTGTGATGCTGCGGTGCAGATCACCGCGAGCCACCATCCGTGGGACCGCAACGGCCTGAAATTCTTTCTGCCCACCGGCGGCG
>CAYYDD010000090.1:0-3561 GCA_964470515.1 uncultured Eubacteriales bacterium
TGTCGGGTAGCGATTCCTTTTTGCGATATGCGGAAAAGACGGTGGAAACGTAATAATAGTGATTTGCAAGCTCTTGGCGGTTGGTTGACAGCCATTTGCGAAAACGCTTGTCCGAACCGGCTTTGCGTAAAATCTGCTTGCTCATAGCGTATTTTTCCAGACCCATTTTCATCAGGTATTCAGCCTGTGGGTATTGCTCGTAAATACGGAGATATTTCAGTATATCCGCGCCGTGATACAATTCCCACGCGGCATATTTATATTCGGGAAATTTAGCAAGATAATCACGGTTGACAATGGGAGCGTGCGGGTCAAACATTTTATCATAGTGCCAGCCCCATTCTTCGCTTTCATACCATTTCGGGTCTTTGGTCAGTCCTTCGGCGTACCATCCGACACTGTAACCGCTGATATAGTAAAACACGATGTCCTTTATGTAACAGATATCCGAGTGAACACCGTGAACGGCAACCTGTTTATAGAGCCACTTCGTATAACGGTGCTTGACCGCTACCGTGACCTTTACCAGCTCGCCGTCATTCTTGGTCAGATAGGCATAAAAACGAGTTAATCCGCAAGGCTTCGGATGTACTTCCTTATCGCGCTTACGGATCATTTCAACGATATATTTGGGAACGGACTTTATCTTATTGTCTTTCATTACATTGCACCTCACTTTACAATATCAATTTTCTGGTCGAGCAGCATATAGATTTTATACATCAAATCCATATCGGCGTAAGGATCTTCGCCCTGCGGCTCTTTGGGTTCCTCAACGGCAGGAAGCTCCACGATCTCCCCGGTTTCTTCGATAACCGCGTAATTATCGGGAAGGACAGCGACAGGCTCGGGCTGGACGGGTTCAATCTTTGGATAGAAGTTCATCTGCTCGCCGTCAATCACCGCGATATTGGCAAACGCCCGTATCTTCTCGCGGTAGGTATCTGCGACGTGGAAGGGATAACCGATCATCGGAACGCGCTCCGCAAGTCCGCAATCTCGGCTCGTCAGCGTCATTTCAAGCTCCTTTGCTACCGTCACGGCTGCCTCTCCGAATATCTCAAAAAAGTCACCTACGCGCATAGCTACAACGGTATTCGGAAACTCCTGCTGATAGTGCTGATACTTCTCGTACAGAGGCAGGATTTTAGGCTTTTCGGGCGTTTTTTTCTCTGTAACGGGTTCTTCCTCCACTTCGTCGTCAACGACCTCTGTGGGCTGTTCTGTGACCTCTACGACGGCATCTTCTACGGCTTTATCGGTAGGTGTTTCGTCCTCCGTAGGTTCGTCCATAAAGTCAAACATCGTAAGCTGTCCCGTGGGATTTGCCTTTTTAGGTGCAGGAGCAGAAACGGCGGGAGTAGTAGTCTTGGTATCGGTTGCGGTAGTGGATGCAGCCGCTTTCTTCGGCTTCGGTGCAGGCTTGGGAGCTTTGTACTCCGTCCCGTCCTCGTTATAGAGCGTACCGAGGATGCTATCTTCTTCAAAGTAGTGGATCGCCCAGCCAAAAACGACGTCACTATGCACACACGCGCTTGTAGCTCCGTTCTCGGCTTGTTTTTTCGCTTCTTCGGTGGCAAACTTCATAAAGCCCGCGAGCGTTTTACGGCTGATCAGCTGCTTACCGTCTTTCTCCACGGGAACGCCGTTGTTGATCTTATCGGCAAGTATCTCGCTGACGTTTTGCTCTAAATATTCTTTCAGTACCTTTTCTTCGGTAGTGGTTGCAGTAAGGTTCAATGTAATCATCTGTGTTACCTCCATTTCGTATGATTTTGATTATTTCTGCGTAAAAAGAAAAAAGCCCCTTCGTATCAGAAGGGATCCTCGCGCCAGATGCCGGCACGTACTTCGGAGTGCTTGATCGGGATGATCACCCATTTCGGTTTATTGAGAATATGTCCGTCCTCCCGCGCTCTCGGAGGGAAGCGAATATATCCTGCTCTTGCCGTAACTGCCTGCTTATAGGTATAGGTCTTGAAATGACGGATATAGTCTTTTGCGCCTTCTTCCTTATAGCAGACCTTGTAACCGTAAGGATTGTTCGTATTCTTTCCCATATCTCACACCCCGTAAAGCCTCTGTGCAAGGCGCGGCAGAGCCGAGTAAAAGTTATTCCGCATAATCGTCGTGTGTAAATATCTGTCGTGGGCGAAATAATTACGGTCTGCAAACTCATAGCCCTTTTTCGTCAGCCTTTTCATCTCGTAGTGATCCGAGCCGTCGTGATGATAACCGGAAATATAAAAATGACCGTTTTCGTCATAGAACTTTACGTAGTCCAGATGGCGAATACAGTCAAGCAGATCATCAAAGCTATGGATAAATTTGCCGCCCTGCGCGGGTCCGTCCCATCTGCCGCAAGTACCTGTCAAGAGGTAGCTGTCTTGTGCAAAGACGGGTTCAACGTCTGCTCTGAAATCGTCCCATTCGCGTCTGCGGTCTTCGTCCATTTCGTGATAGACCACGCAATCGGGAATATCGTCTGGCGACTCCCAGCCTTCTTCTTCGGCAAAGGTCTCAAACAGATAGTTTTTCGTGGCTTCAAAGCTCGCGCAATCGGTATCGTTATAGAAAACGGTGGTTTTTGTTTTCATACGCTTACACCTCAAATTCTTCCTGCAAGGCGTTCAGCACCTCGCCCTCAATGTCGATATCGTCAAGCTGCTCGTCGATGGCATCCTCGATCAGCCCCGACACCAACGGCTCAAAGTCCATATCTTCAATTCTTCTTTTCAGACGCTTGGTGATGATTTCTTCAATGTCGATCTCGTCCATCGCGTTGCTGATGGCTTCTTCAAAATCGTAATGACGGATCGCGTCTTTAATGCGGTTGCGGATATCCTGTTTAATGCTCATATTTTGTATCCTCCTTTACGGTATATCTTCGGGTTCTTCGTCGGTCAGAGCCTCGATAGCCAGCCGCATACCGAGACGGAAAGCGTAAATAAAGATGTCACGCTCGCAGTAGCTTGTCATTTCGTTGGCACAATCCTCATATTTTTCAAGGCTTTCGCGCTGACTCTCATTCAGCGTTTTGGCAAGATCGGAACGGTTGCGCTCCATCAGCTTCAAAAGATCGGCTATGCGCGGATCGTCTTGCTTGTGATCCTGCGGATTGATATTGCCGTACCAAAAATCAATGAGAGTTCTTTTCATTTCCGTATTCCTCCAAGTATTTTTTATATTGGGTATCTTCTTCGAGCAGCTGCATCAGGACGGGCATAATGGTCTCTTTGGTCTGCCCGACGCAATAGATGGTTTTGAGATTGGAATTGTAGCCAAGCACGCGGCGGAAGAAATAATCGGTCAGCCTCATAATGTCGGGATCCCGATGATCGCTGACTACGTTGATGCAGTGAATAGCGGTCATAATAGCGTCGATTTCTTTGGTGTTTTTCATAATCTCGCCTCCTTAATAATTTTTCGAGTCCTTCAAATACTGCGAAAGCGCCTTTTCGAGTCCGCGCAACAGCCGTTTGTCCGCGTTGATCTCGTCAACGGTCAGCCCTACCGCGTCCAGCGTATCTTCAAGGTCGTATGTAATGCAGTATTCGTGAT
>CAYYDD010000091.1:0-3256 GCA_964470515.1 uncultured Eubacteriales bacterium
TGAAGCTGCGCAAGACTCCCAAGGATGAGATCAAGCGCCGCGTGGAAGAGGCTGCCCGCGTGCTGGATATCGCCCACCTGCTCGACAGAAAGCCGAAGGCGTTGTCCGGCGGTCAGCGTCAGCGTGTTGCTCTGGGTCGTGCTATCGTTCGTGAGCCGAAGGTCTTCCTGCTTGACGAGCCGCTGTCCAACCTGGATGCTAAGCTGCGTGCGCAGATGAGAACGGAGATCTCCAAGCTGCACCAGAAGCTGGGCACCACATTCATCTACGTTACCCACGACCAGACCGAGGCTATGACGATGGGTGACCGTATCGTCGTTATGAAGGACGGTCTGATCCAGCAGGTTGACAGCCCGAACAATCTGTATCTGTATCCCTGCAATATGTTCGTTGCCGGCTTCATCGGCAGCCCCCAGATGAACTTCATTGATGCTGTCGTCGGCAAGAACGGTGATCAGTACTATTGCGAGTTCGGCACCGAGGATACCAAGACCCGCAAGGGCATCAAGTATCAGATCCCGCTGCCGGAGTCCAAGAACAAGGATAACGTGCTGGAAGCGTATGTCGGCAAGGAAGTCATTATGGGTATCCGTCCTGAGGACGTTCACGACGAGCCCCGCTTCTTGGAAGTTTTCCCCGAGTGCCGCGTGCGCGCGAAGGTCGAAGTCACCGAGCTGATGGGTGCCGAGATCTTCCTGTACGTCAACGTCGAGGGCAGTAGCCTGACTGCTCGCGTCGATCCCACCTCGACCGCTCGCCCCGGCGATGAGATCGATATGGTCATCGACAACACGAAGATCCACATCTTCGACAAAGATACCGAGCAGACGGTCTGCAACTAAACAACACAACAAAGCCCCGCGCACATCGTGCGCGGGGCTGGTTTTTTATTTGTGCCATTCCAAAACGGGCGACCATTGTTCGCCTGCCGAAATCCGCACAATTACCACGGGTCGTCGCAAGCGCCGACCCCTACGACCTAAAATCGGTCGGCTGCCATCAACTTCGTGTCTATCCTTCAAACGGTCGCACACGTAGGGTCGCGCCGATGGATTCGCAGATTTCGCGGCATTTCGCCTGCTCCTCGGGCGAGGTCACGACGTCCACCACCGTCATCACGACGTTCGGCACGAAGCGCACGCAATCCGCCGTGAATTTTAACATCGCATCGTACGACGGCAGACCGAATTTCGGCCGCACGACCTTGCTGTATTCCTCGGCGTTGGTGGCGTTCAGGCTGACCGATACGGTGTCGATCAAGCCTTTCAGCCGGTGCGCGACGCTCTCACCGTGGATGAGATCGGCCAGTCCGTTCGTATTGATACGGATCGGAATATCGCACATGGCCTTGATGTGGGCCGCCACCTGCAACAGCTCGTCCAGCCGCTCGGTGGGCTCACCGTAGCCGCAGAACACCACCTCGGTGTACTGTGTGAGATCCCACGTGTCGATGCTGTCGCACACTTCCTGAACAGTGGGCTCGCGCTCTAACCACAGCGAATCCGAGCCGTACACCCCCGCACCGTTGTGGCGCAGGCAAAACGTGCATGCGCACGGACAGCGGTTGGTCATATTCACATAGATACCGGTCTTTACCGGGTAGGTGATGGTCATCATACGTTGCTTCCTCCGTCTATCAGATGCTCTTTGATCTTTAATTTATCCAGTGCCAGCCCCAGTATCACAAACAGCACGCTACTGAGAACCGATTGCGTGATATAGCCCGGGATACCCGCCAGTGGCGCGATGAAATTGCCGGTGATGATCGACTCGTATATGTAATACCCGCCGATGCAGATAGCAGAGGCTGGTAGGAGTGCCAGCAGATTGCGCGGGGTGAGTAGGGTTTTCTTTTTGGAAGTAAAGAAAAACACCGCCGCCGTCTTGATGATGACCGAGCCCGGCGCCCACAGCGCAAACCCCGTCAGGCAATCGGCAAGCAGCGCGCCCGCCGCCCCCACAAAAGCTGCGTACGGCAGCGGCAGCATCGATGCGGCCAGATAGATAAACCCGTCACCCACGTGGGTATAGCCGGTGTGCGACGGGATGTGCAGATACGCGGTGAATACGAACACCACCGCGGTGAACACGCCTGCCAGGCACATCCGTTTTAATTTTTCTTGTTTCATAGTGAACCCATCTCTGTTAAAAATTCCTCAAAACAAATGCCGTCGGTTTTCGGCAGGTCGAGTTCGAGTGTCCGCCGCAGTGCCTTCGCAATAAAGGCCGAGGCGTGCCGCACGGAGCGTGTTAGCTCCACGCCATTCACCGCCTCTGCCGCCAGGATGGAGGAAAACACATCCCCCGTTCCCGAGCGACACGGGCCGACCTTGTGCTCGCGTACGACGGAGACGTTTCCGTTTTCAAAAATAAAATTTTCCAGATCGTCGCCGTGCTCTAGCCCGGAAATGACGATCTTGCCGGGGCCCATACCGCTGAGCGTGTGACACAGCTTTTCTAAGGCCGACTCATCCATATCCGCGCGGTACGGTGTACCCGTCAGAATACACGCCTCGGTCAGATTGGGGGTCAGAATATCCGCGAACGGCACCAGTGTCGCCATCTGTTCCGCCAGCTTCGGGGAGTAGGAGGGGTACAGCCGCCCGTAATCGCCCATCACCGGGTCGATCACCGTCACCGTGCTTTCGGTTTTAAACCGTTGTAAAAACCGCCGCACGATAGCGATCTGCTCGGGCGAGCCGAGATAGCCGGTCAGGATGCCGTTAAACCGCAGATCCAGCTTGACCCATTCGTGGATGTACGCGTCCATATGCGCGGTAAAATCCGTGCTGTAAAAGCTCTCAAACCCGGTGTGGTTGGAGAATATCGCCGTCGGCAACGGACAGCACTGCACCTTGAGCGCCGAAATGACCGGCAGCGACACCGCCAGCGAGCAGCGTCCGAAGCCGCAAAAGTCGTTGATGACCGCGATCTTTTTCTGATGATTGTGCATCACCGCCGCCTCCTTTTCTTAGTATGTACCACAGTATACGCCGAATTTGGTTATATAAAAATACCCAGAAACAGATAATTTTATAAGATCAGATTAGAGCAAAGAAAACCGCAGCCGATAATCATCGGCTACGGTTGCGGTGATTATTTTCCTAAATGACGGTGGAGGAAGCGATGTCGTGGTTTCGGTCCTCACGCGAGAGGAAGTGGCTGCCGTAGTACAAATGATAGTCCGCGTTTCCGCCGTGACGGGCGAGCCGTCGTCGTGCTACAGGATGGGTAACAGATCGCGCTCCTCCGGAGT
>CAYYDD010000092.1:0-3012 GCA_964470515.1 uncultured Eubacteriales bacterium
GCATAGCGTTTGAGATATCCCGACAGTTCTTTTTTCTTCGGCACAAAATTTTTCATACGCTCGGTAAGAACCGTCTCATCTACCTTGAGTTCAATGCTGTTTTCAGGGATATTGATGCTGATAATATCGCCATCCTCAACAACACCGATCATACCGCCGGACGCGGCTTCGGGTGTTACGTGACCGATACAAGCACCACGGGTTGCACCGCTGAAACGACCGTCGGTGATAAGTGCTACGCTATTACCAAGTCCCATTCCCATAATCGCAGAGGTGGGATTCAACATTTCACGCATACCCGGACCGCCTTTGGGTCCTTCGTAGCGGATAACGACTACATCGCCTGCAACAATTTTACCGCTGTTGATAGCGGCTTGCGCTTCTTCTTCGGAATCGAATACCTTTGCAGGACCTTCGTGTACTAACATTTCGGGGAGAACGGCAGAGCGCTTTACAACGCTACCTTCGGGTGCAAGATTGCCTTTCAGCACCGCAATGCCGCCCGTTTCACTGTAAGGATTATTGATAGGACGAATGGTATCGTGGTCGAGGTTGATACAGCCCTCAATATCCTCGCCAATGGTTTTTCCTGTCACAGTTATACACCCGGTGTTAAGTAAGCCTTTTTTGGTAAGCTCGTTCATTACGGCATAAACACCGCCTGCTTCGTTTAAGTCCTCCATATAGGTGCGACCGGCAGGTGCTAAATGGCAAAGGTTCGGTGTTACTGCACTAATCTCATTTGCAATATCTAAATTCAGTTCTACACCGCACTCGTGAGCAATGGCAGGAAGATGGAGCATACTGTTGGTGGAACAACCAAGCGCCATATCCACGGTGAGCGCGTTCATCAGGGCTTCTTTGGTCATAATATCACGGGGACGGATATTTTTCTTTACCATATCCATCACCGCCATACCTGCATGTTTTGCCAGTTCAATACGGGCAGAATAAACCGCAGGAATCGTGCCATTGCCTTTAAGTCCCATACCAAGCGCTTCGGTCAGGCAGTTCATAGAGTTTGCTGTATACATACCGGAGCAGGAGCCGCAAGTGGGGCAGGTCTTGCACTCATATTCTTTGAGCTTTTCATCACTTAGTTTGCATGCATTGTAAGCACCGACCGCCTCAAACATAGAAGAAAGGCTTGTTTTCTTGCCTTCGACCTTACCTGCGAGCATCGGGCCGCCGCTGACAAACACGGTAGGAATATTTACTCTTGCCGCCGCCATTAAAAGTCCGGGGACATTTTTATCGCAGTTGGGCACCATCACAAGTCCGTCAAAGCCGTGTGCCAAAGCCATTGCCTCGGTGGAATCGGCGATCAAGTCCCTCGTCACAAGAGAATACTTCATTCCCGTATGTCCCATAGCGATACCGTCACAAACAGCGATCGCAGGAAACACGATAGGAGCGCCGCCTGCCATTGCCACACCGAGCTTTACGGCATCGACAATTTTATCGATGTTCATATGCCCCGGTACGATCTCATTATAGGAGCTGACAATGCCGATGAGTGGGCGGGACTGTTCTTCCTCGGTCAGTCCCAAAGCGTGAAACAAGCTGCGATGAGGTGCATTTTGCACACCGTCTACTACATTTTCTTTCGGCATAGAAATCCCTCCCGTTAGTTGTTGATAAGTTTATCCTCATCGCTCCAGCTATAGAGCTTGCGGATATCTGCGCCTACGACCTCACTGGGATGCTCGCTTGCCAGCTTTCTCATAGCATTAAAGTGAACCTGAGAGCCTGCAGAGGACATATCGAGGAGGAAGTCCTTTGCAAAAGTACCATCCTGGATATTTTTGAGGATCTGCTTCATAGCTTTTTTGGTATCCTCGGTGATGATCTTAGGACCGGTGATATAATCGCCGTATTCGGCGGTGTTGGAGATGGAATATCTCATACCGGCAAAGCCGCTCTGATAGATAAGATCAACGATCAGCTTCATTTCGTGGATGCACTCAAAATATGCGTTTCTCGGATCGTAGCCTGCCTCAACCAAGGTTTCATAGCCCGCCTGCATAAGAGCACATACACCACCGCAAAGAACTGCCTGCTCACCGAACAGGTCGGTTTCGGTCTCGGTACGGAAATTGGTCTCAAGAACACCGGCACGGGCGCCACCAATACCAAGGGCATATGCCAGACCTAAATCCAACGCATCGCCTGTGGCATCCTGTTCAACAGCGATAAGGCAAGGAACACCTTTTCCTGCCTGATACTCGCTACGGACGGTGTGACCGGGACCTTTGGGAGCAATCATAATTACATTGACGTTCTTGGGCGGCTTGATGCAGCCGAAATGGATGTTAAAGCCGTGAGCGAAAGCCAAAGTCTTACCTTCAGTAAGGTTCGGCTCAATGCTTTCTTTGTAAAGTGCCGCCTGCTTTTCATCGTTGATAAGGATCATAATGATGTCGGCAACCTTTGCGGCTTCGGCGCTTGTCATAACTTTAAGACCTTGTGCTTCGGCCTTTGCCCAGCTCTTTGAGCCTTCGTAAAGACCTACAACTACATCCACGCCACTGTCCTTTAAGTTAAGGGCGTGAGCGTGTCCCTGAGAGCCGTAGCCGATGATGGCGACGGTCTTGCCGCTGAGCTTCTGAAGATCGCAATCCTGCTGATAGAAAATTCTGTTCATAATCAATACCTCTTTCTGAAAGTTGATTTTTATTATTTAGAATAATGTGACCTTCCGGATGGTGGTGGCGCCACGCTCCAGAGAAACAACGCCGGTGCGGCAGATCTCGAGGATCGTGAAATCACGCATCAGGTTGATAAAGTTGTCGATTTTGCGGCTGTCGCCCACCAGCTGGATGACGAAGGATTCCTTGGTGTAGTCCACGTTCTTGCCCTCGTATGCATCGGAAGCGGTACGGATATCGCCCCGGACCTCCGGGTCGTTTGCCACCTTGATCAGCAGCAGCTCCCGGCTGACGGTCTCGTCGGGGTTCAGCTCAGCCACGGAGCAGACGTCCGGCAGCTTGTAGAGCTGGTTGATCAGCTGCT
>CAYYDD010000093.1:0-2902 GCA_964470515.1 uncultured Eubacteriales bacterium
GCACCTGTTATCGTTCTTGTTTGTTATGATAAAGAGTGCCAAGAAAATAGGTGCAATGATGGTTCACTGTGGAATTTGAATTGCAGGCAAAATGAAAGTTGTGATATTCTTTCTATTGGAGCAGCGGTACAAAACCTGTTGATAGACGCCCATAATTTGGGCATATCAAGTTTGTGGATTGCCGACATATTGTATGCTTATGATGAAATCTTAACATTACTAGAATGTGAAGACACTATCGTTTCTGCCATAGTTTTAGGGTACAGTGATGATGTTCCCGTAACACCTATGAGGAATTTTGATAAGATTTGCTGGTTATAGTATCAATCACAAAGATAAGGCAGAGAGCGTAAAAACTCTCTGCCTTATCTTTATGCTTTGCTATTGAAATTCGGATACTGAATATGTAGCAAAAATCCGAACCCTTCACCGATAGGTACAAGGTTCGGATTATTTGCATTTGGTCGGAGTGACAGGGTTCGAACCTGCGGCATCGACATCCCAAATGTCGCGCGCTACCAACTGCGCCACACCCCGATTTATTCAATTTTACGCTCGGATTTTTACAGAAATTCCGCAACTGTGGGACACTATGTGGTCGTAAGGCTATTATAGCATATTTTCAAAAAATATGAAAGCGGAAAAACCGCAGTATTAAAGGCTTTTTTGAGGTGTCTGGGATTTTACTTGAATTACCTATCTCACAGTCCCAAACCACCCGCGCTCCCAGCTGCGCCACACCCGGATATCTATTCGATTTTTCAGTTTCTGCGTGGAAGTGGGACAAACTGTGGTCAAACTCAAAATCCACGCATTTTTGAGTTTTCTTAAAACCCCAAAAGCCCGCATAAGTAAAGGCTTTTCTTCCGTGTTTACAAGGGCTTTGAGGGATTTGCTTTTGGCGCGAAGCGCCGTTTTGCCCGCAGGGGCTCCCCGCCCGTGTCTCGCTCCCAAATGAGGCGAGGCATCGAGCTTGGGTGTGTGAAAGATGTGTATTCATTATACTGATTTACGGGATATGTGTCAAGGGGAACAAGGCACAAGATTTCTTTCCGGCTTGTTCCCTTTGGTTGACTACAGCCCTTTGGCTTTCAGGTCGTGCACAAGCTGGACGTAGAACTCACGCACATCGAAGCCGGGGATGTTCTCGCGGTTGAGGTCGATCATATCGCCGTGCGAGATGCCGCGGCGGCCGGTCGTGGTGAGCAGCCTGTAATTATCGCCCCACTTAAACGAGTTTTCGCTGACAAGGCCGTCGTTGCAACCGTCGAACAGACGCACCAGATGATACGACAGATTGAGCGGGAACTTACCGCCGGTGGCGCGGTTGAGCTTAGAACCGATGCTTTGGCAGTACACGCTGTGCGGGGCGGTGAACTGCTGGTTGTTCTTGAGACAATGCTTCTCCGTCAGATCGGCGACCGCGGCCATAAAATCGGGCTCCGGCTCGCCGAGCTTACGCAACGCCGTGTTATACGCACTGGCAACCTTGCGTTTGACTTTTTCGGGCACGGTCTCCAGCAGGGCGTCGGCAAAATTGCAGCCGCGGTGCGGCGTGTTGATGGTCGTCAGTGACGCGACGCGAGCTGTTGCCTCCTTATCACACAGCATACAGCGGCAATCCAAGCCGCCCTTGGAATGGGCAATAATGTTGACCTTTTCGCAGCCGGTCTCCTCGGTAATAGCGCGGATACGCTCGGCCAGTGTAGCGGCACAATCCTTGATGGTCGCGGCCGAGGGATGCTCGCCGTAATACACGGTGGCTCCGTTCTCTTTCAGCTCGTGGGGAATGCGCCCCCAGTAATTGAAATACCGGGTGTCGCGGAAAAATACGCCGTGTACCAGCAGGATGGGATACCGGGTCTGACACAGCTGTTCCCCCTGACGGGTGGCATTGAGTGCCAGTTTTTCGGTCTCAAAGCGAATTTCGGCATCCACGGTCTTGATGATTTTGTCGAGCATTATCAGATTGGCGACGGGAATCATCCCGAGCACTACACCCAGCACGCGGATACGGATGCCGAGCTGCACGGAGGCGACGTACACGCAGAGGATACCGAGCCAGAAAACGGTGGTCTCGGCCAAAATCCAGAACGCGGCACTGGCGGCAAATACCAGCCAATGCTGTTGCAGCCACACGGGGATCAGCGCGACGTGGAGGGCGATCAGCACCGCTGAGGCGATCAGAAACACTTGGAGCAGGGTGGTGCCGACACGGCACAGCTTCAGCCGCAGCTCGGTGAACTTATTCATACTGCTCCCCCCTTGCTGTTATTATACCGTCAGGGGGTAAAAAAGTCAACGGACAGGCAAAAATCGACGGTCTGCGGCATACCATCTCCTTGAAGGAGGAGAGAGTATGTTTATCGAACTGTGGGACGCGGTATCGCGTATCTTTTTTATGGCGTTGCAGGTGGTCAACTCCGGGTCGTTTCCGCATCCGTTGACGGGGCAGCAGGAGCAGGAATATCTGATCGCCTACCACGAGCGCGGCGATATGGAGGCGCGCAACCGTCTCGTTGAGCACAATCTGCGGCTGGTGGCACACATCATCAAGAAATATTACAGCTCGGTACGGGATCAAGACGATCTGATCTCCATCGGTACTATCGGGCTGATGAAGGCGGTCAATACGTTCGATCATACCAAGGGCGTGCGGCTGGCAACCTATGCCTCGCGCTGTGTGGAAAATGCAACCCTCTCGCAAATGAGTTTTTGAACCAAAACGGCAGGTGTAAGTGGCATATCACGCACCCTTTGGGTGACGGAATGTACATTATGACCTGCAATGAGGACGGCAAATACAGGCACGCCCTCCTTTACATACATACCTTTCGTCTGATCGCACCACGTAAGCTTTTAGACGCCCAAACCTTTTACAAACGGTACGGATGCTACGAGG
>CAYYDD010000094.1:0-2735 GCA_964470515.1 uncultured Eubacteriales bacterium
TTCGAGGGGAAAACATTGAGGATTTTGCATATCCAATACCTCCTCTCGCAGAACAAAAACGCATTGTAGATACGATTACCGAGCTGTTTACTGATCTTGATAAAGCGGCGGAGAATGCACAGCAGATCGTGGATGGGTACGAACAACGCAGAGCCGCTATTTTAGCCGATGCTTTTGCAGGTAAGCTAACAGAACAATGGAGATATAATAAAGAACTTTCAATTACAGAGTGGAGAGTTTGCCACTTTGACGAGGTCGCAGAAATTAAGAGCAACTTGGTTGATCCTGCTGATTATCAAGAATATCCACATATTGCTCCCGATAACGTTGAAAAGCGTTCCGGCGTGTTGCTAAAATACAATACTATATCCGAAGATAAAGTGACAAGCGGAAAACACCGTTTTTATCCCGGACAGATATTATACTCGAAAATCCGGCCGTATCTATCAAAAGTGACGATGGTCGATTTTGACGGATTGTGCAGTGCGGATATGTATCCGATTGAAGCGAAGGAGAACACACGGTATTTGCTGTACTTTATGCTTTCGGATGAATTTTTGGAGCAGGCTTCTTCCGCCGGGTCTCGTTCAGTTCTTCCCAAAATCAATCAAAAGGAACTGTCAGCATTGAAAGTAAGGATACCTAACACCGAGGAAGAACAAGACGAGATCGTCCGCATTCTCGACGAACTGTTCGGTAACGAGCAGCGGATCAAAGAAGCCGCCGAAGAAATGCTGGACAAGATCGCTGTGATGAAAAAATCCATCCTCGCCGATGCCTTCCGAGGTAAGCTGGGCACAAACGATCCCACCGATGAGCCCGCCACCGAACTCTTAAAACAAATACTTACGTAACAAAACACCACGCTGTAATACAAATTCGGTAATACAGCGTGGTGTTTGTCTTTTAATAATTGCTTCCTTACAGAGCGTCTCCCTTTTGCGGCTTTTTCTTGTTTATCGTACTTTTTCACGATGGCGTTCAGCTCGTCCAGCTTATCCATAATATCCGCCGCCAGCTTGAACTGGGTATGGCAACGATCCAAATTCTGCTTCGGATAATACATCTTCAAGTAGGTGTCACCGTCCAGATAGTCGGTCGGGCTGTCGCAGAAATCGTACAGCGACGAGCCATGCATCACGGTATCCCGGTCGTTGACCGCCAGCGGCTCACGGTCACCTGAAATTACTCGGCGATCTCTACGATCGTCATAGTACGCCTCACATTTCCACGGGGTAGAGACCCTGCTCGGTCATCGCGGTGATGGCGTTGGTAACATCCTCTTTATCCGCAGCGTAGGTCATACCGTACCAACGGTCGGTGGTACGTAGCACGGTGGTCTCCGCGATGCCCTCCGCCAGCATATCGTTGACGACCAGCGGCAGATAGCATTCGGATTTCAGCGGGTTTTCCTTGGCCGTGGTATCCAGGAACGCGTGGAAGCGATCCTCCAGATGCTCCAGAACGTCCACCGGGAACGCCCACGCGTTCATCGACACGGTGGCGTTCTCATCCAGCGGCTCGTAGGTCGCGCCGCCATCCTCGGTGAACATCGGCTTACCGTCGACGTACTCAATGCAGGTACGTTCATCCAGACCCAGCAGCTTGTTATCGTCGCTGACGCGGCAGACGCCCCGCGCCACCGAGCCGTTTTCGGTCAGCGTGTTCTTCAGGATATAGCCCGCCATAGCGAATTGCAGCTTCTCGCCCTTCGGCGGATCGGCCAGAAACTCCGCCAAAATGCGGTAGCATTCGCTGCCGTAGAAATCATCCGCATTGATAACGACGAACGGCTCCTTCACCACGCCGCGGCACAGCAGGATCGCGTGCGCGGTGCCCCACGGCTTTTTGCGGCCCTCCGGCACGGTGTAGCCCTCCGGCAGCTTATCCAGCTCCTGGAACACATACTCCACCGGGATCTTCTGCGCCACACGGTCGCCGATCATCTCGCGGAAATCCTTCTCGATCTCGTGCTTGATAACGAACACGATCTTACCGAAGCCCGCCTGCATCGCGTCGTAGATGGAATAGTCGATGATCATCTGCCCGTTCGGGCCCACCGGAGTGAGCTGCTTCAGACCGCCGAAACGGCTGCCCATACCCGCTGCCATAATAACCAATGTCGGTTTCATACTAAAACTCCCTTTCTTCTTTCTGCCTTGCCCGTTTATGATACCGCATCATTTTTCACCTTCAATAGGTGTTTGGGCTTGATTTTTGCACTTTTTATTTTCGTTTTGCACCGATACTTTGCATAAACTGCACATTGCAAAATTCAAAATATGCGGTATAATGATATTAACCACTACCAGTATTATACAAGGAGGAACTCCCAATGTCAATCCTTATCACCGGCGGCTGTGGTTACATCGGCAGCCACACCTGCATTGAGCTGTTAAAATCCGGTCACGATATCGTGGTGCTGGATAACTTCTATAATTCCGACGCGGAGGCACTCGCCCGTGTCCGTGAGCTGTCTGGCAAGGACTTCCCGTTCTACGAGTGCGATATCCGCGATGCCGAGGGTCTGCGGCGCATCTTCCGCGAGAACGATATCGACATTGTCATCCACTTCGCCGGTCTGAAGGCGGTGGGCGAATCGGTGCAGAAGCCGCTCGAATATTTTGATAACAACGTCAACGGTACGCTGGTGCTGTGCGGCGTGATGCGCGAATGCGGCTGCAAGCGGATGGTGTTCAGCTCCTCCGCCACCGTGTACGGTATGAACAACCCCT
>CAYYDD010000095.1:0-2666 GCA_964470515.1 uncultured Eubacteriales bacterium
CTCGCCAAAGGCGAATATAACTGCGGCGCCTTCCTTACGGAGGGTGCCGCCAGGGGGAGCTCGTTTTACGTCTACCGTTCGATCGCGGCAAGGGCGGTCTGCTCAGCCGCCCCGGCTTACGCGCAATTATTATTCCTTGTAATCCAGCGTGCCGTTGGCGGACGCGGTGAGATACGCGTTGATAAATCCGTCGAGCTCGCCGTCCATTACCGCGTTGACGTTGCCCATCTCGTACCCGGTGCGGTGATCCTTGGCCAGTGTGTACGGCATAAACACGTACGAGCGGATCTGGCTGCCCCACGCGATCTGCGCCTGCGTGCCCTTGATATCCTCGATGCGGTCGAGGTGCTCGCGCTCCTTGATCTCCATCAGCTTGGCCTTCAGCATATTCATCGCCGTGTCGCGGTTCTGGAACTGGCTGCGCTCCGTCTGGCACGCGACCACGATGCCGGTGGGAACGTGCGTCAAACGCACGGCCGACGAGGTCTTGTTGATGTGCTGACCGCCCGCGCCGCTGGAGCGGAACACGTCCATCTTGATATCCTCGGGACGGATGTCGATCTGAATACTGTCGTCCAGCTCAGGCAGTACCTCCACCGCCGAAAACGACGTGTGGCGGCGACCCGCCGCGTCAAACGGCGACACGCGCACCAGACGGTGCACACCCGCCTCGCCCTTGAGATAGCCGTAGGCGTTCTCGCCGACGACCTGAATACACGCGCTCTTGATGCCGGCCTCGTCACCATCCAGATAGTCCAGCAGCTTGTAAGTGAAGCCGCGCTTCTCCGCCCAGTGGGTGTACATACGGTACAGCATCTCCGCCCAGTCCTGCGCCTCCGTGCCGCCGGAGCCGGCGTGGAACGTCACGATGGCATTCTTTTTATCGTATTCGCCCGTCAGCAGCGTGGCGAGACGCTGTGATTCCAGCTCCGCCTCCGCCTGCTCCACACCCTCGCGGCATTCGTCCAACAGTGATACGTCCTCCGCCTCGTCGGCCAGCTCGATGAGCGTCAGCGTATCGTGATACGCGGACACCAGCCGCCCGTACCGCTCGATGCTGTCCTTCAGCACGGCGGCGCGCTGTGTGATCTTCTGTGCGTTTTCCATATCATCCCAGAAGCCGGGCTCGGCGGCGCGCATATCCAGCTCCTCCAGCTCCTTTTCCATCGCCTTGAGTCCGATCGCCTCGGACAAGGCCTCGATCTTCGGCAGGCTTCCTTCCAGCCGGAGCCGTAATTCTTCAAACTGAAGCATAGTCACGATCCTTTCCGTCGTCGCTGACACTATTATATTCCACACACGCGCTCGGGTCAAGAAAATTTTTCAAAAAACACTTGACGGAACCATACGAGGTTGCTATAATATTATGGCGCTTTTCTGTAGAAAAGTCGCTACGTTCTATATCCTTGCCCTTTCCGACGTGAGAGGGCCATAGACCAAGAGGAGGTGCAATTATGCCCACAGTAAAAGGTTCCTACGAAGCCGTCTTCATTTTCTCCCTGACGTTGGGTGAGGAAGGCGTCCCCGCGATGGTGGAGAAGTTCAAGACTCTGATCGCGGACAATGCCGAGCTCGGCGAGATCGACGAATGGGGTAAACGCCGTCTGGCGTATCTCATCAACGACGAAGCCGAGGGTCACTACGTGCTGTACAATTTCGTCAGCGGCCCCGAGTTCCCGGCGGAGCTCGAGCGTATCAGCGGTATCACCGAAGGCGTTCTGCGGTCGATGGTCGTCCGCAAGGACAAGTAAGGAGGCTGCATTATGAACGTTGTCTGCCTGCTGGGTCGTCTCACGGCGACTCCTGAGCTCAAGACTACCCAGAGCGGTGTGTCGGTGACCAGCTTTTCGGTCGCCGTTGACCGCACCTACCAGCCGAAGGGCGCTGAGCGCCAGACGGACTTCATCAACTGCGTTGCGTGGCGCAACACGGCCGATTTTATCTGCCGTTACTTCCAGAAGGGGCAGCGCATCGCCCTGCACGGTTCCCTGCAAAGCCGGTCGTATACCGATAAGAACGGAAACAACCGTACCGTGTTTGAAGTCGTGATCGACAACGCGTTCTTCGCGGAGTCCAAGGGAAATTCGGCTCCCCGCACCGATTCTCCGTCGATGCCGTCGTACACGGAGGCCGCGCCCGCGTTCTCCACGGCCGGCAGCAGCGATTTTGAGGAGATCGTCGGCGACGACGACCTGCCGTTCTGAGGATCGCAGTATCTATTATAACGTAAGGAGGATTGCCTCATGGCTGATAAAGTCGAGAAAACCGAGCGCTTCGAGCGTCCGCGCGGTGGCCGCAAGGGTCGCCGTAAGGTCTGTAGCTTCTGCGTAGACCGCGTGGAGAGCATTGATTACAAGGACGTTGCGCGTCTGCGCCGCTACGTGTCCGAGCGGGCGAAGATCCTGCCCCGCCGCGTCACCGGCACCTGCGCCCGTCACCAGAGAGAGCTGACCGTCGCGATCAAGCGTGCCCGTCAGATCGCTCTGATGCCGTTCGTCAGCGATTGATCTTAAAAAAGCGTCCTCCGTGCGGAGGGCGCTTTTTTGTTTGTGCGCGTGATGAGCATCCCCCGTCACGCCTGCGGTGCGCCCCCGTTTAGTACGTTGGTTTGTGTAGGTTTGTCAATGAAGTGTTACACACTAGGGAAAGTAGCAAGGATGTGTTTG
>CAYYDD010000096.1:0-2616 GCA_964470515.1 uncultured Eubacteriales bacterium
GTGTCCTACAAGCTCGAAACGCTCTACGTTCAGCTTGCCAAGCTGCTCATTGACTTGCAGGTGTTCTTCGGGAGCGTCCCGCCGTGGATCATCCTTGTGGCGGTCTATCTGTGGTTTCTCCGGTTCCGCAAGACAATAGCCCTTGCAAGACTGCGGCACATGGAGGCGAAAAACTGCGGCTTTATCAATGAGCTGCCTATCGTGTCAATGACCTGCGGCAGTATGGGAAAGAAGAAAACCACCATTATTACGGATATGACGCTATCCCAAGAGGTGATGTTCAGGCAAAAGGCATTCTCCATCATACAGAAAAACGATATGAAATTCCCGTATTTCCCGTGGGTCTGCTTTGAGATAGAGCTGCGGCGGTGTATGGAGTTCGGAACGGTGTATAACCTCGCTACCGTCAAGGAATGGGTATGGCTGAAACAAAAGCGATACTATAAGCATCGGAACGCGGAATTGCAGCTATACGGCTACGACACCGAGCGCTACGGGATGATCTATGACGATGGGCTGACAAGGGATATCCTTTTTGACGTGCTGGAGACCTACGCACAAGCCTATTTTATTTACGTGATGCAATCCTCGCTGATTATTGCAAATTACTCCATCCGCACCGATAACCGCTTTCTTGACAGCGGCAATTTCCCGATGTGGAGCTTTGATTTCTTCCGCTTCGACTATGGCAAGAACAGCCGCTACGCCCATATCCTCGACTTTGATGTTCTCCGCCTCGGCAAGAAGGTCATCGAAAACAACGAGAAGGCAGGCAGCTTTGAGTTCGGCGTCGTGGCGATCACCGAGGTCGGCAAGGAGCGCGGCAACAATTTGGAGCTGAAGGAGGTCAAAAAGGGACAGGACGAGACCAACCAGAAAAACGACCTTTTCAATGCGTGGCTGAAAATGTGCAGACACTCGGCAACGGTGGATCACTTTCCGTTTATCAAGGTGTTTACCGACGAGCAGAGACCCGAAAGCTGGGGGGCAGATGCCCGCGATCTTTGCGACATCGTGCATATTGTGTCCTCCGGCGAACAGAGGCTTGCACTCCCGTTCTTTACCATCGTGGAAATGGTGCAGGAGTGGCTGTTTGCGCGTTTTCTGAATTTGTATTATGATTTCCGCTATCGGCGCGGTGACAATACGCTACTGGTGCATATCCTCAAAACGCTCACGGCAATCATCTACCGGCACTACGTTAAGACTTACAACCGCTACGGATACAGCATTTCTAAAATTGAGAAGGAGCGCGGCACGCAGGACGGCGAGGTGGAAAAGAAGAAATATTACTTAATGAACCAAAAGATCTATGCAAACCGCTTTTCAACAGACTGTTTCAGCGATTATTTTAACGATATGGCAAGGAAGTCCAAAATGGGGCTTCACGATTATGTAACGTACCAAACCGAAAAGGCGAGCGTGGACGAATTGCGCTCACAGAACAGCTATTTTATCAATTCTCTGTATAAGAACGGTAATCCTTAAAATTCAAATTTGGGAGGTGTTTTTATGTCTTTTCAGGATACCAAAGTATATTATGACGGGAGCCACTATATTGCCATTCCGTACAGACCGCCTCCCGGGCGTCGCGGTGTTCGTATGCCCGAGGAAGAAGTCACGGTCATAGAGCAGACCGACACGGGACAGGAAAATGAAACGGATGCGCTTTCGGAAATTGAGGGCGTATCCGTCCCTCTTGCCGATGATTGCGAGGAAGAATGTGCCGAGGCAGAGGTCACGGAAGATATACCCACGAAAGCCCCGACAAAGCCCTCTGTGCCACGCAAGGCAACACGGCGGGAGTTGTTCAATGAACTGTATCAAAAGCTCATAAACGAGCCCAAGCGGTCACGCAGACAAAAGCTGATCGAGGGTATGCGTCCTTACTTTAAGAGCGAACAGGCAACGGTGGAGTTTGTGGATATCAACATCGAGCGTAAGCAAAGAAATCTCATTAGCCGCCGTATGCGTTTCAGTCGCAAGGTCAATCTACACGAATTTAACTATTTCTGCACCTTTACCTATGACGGCAAGCTCCACACCGAACAGACCTTCCGTAAAAAACTCGGTATCTGTCTGAGCCGCTTTTGCTCCCGTAAGGACTGGAAATATGCAGGTGTATGGGAACGCGCGCCCAAGACGGAACGGCTGCACTTTCACGGGATATTCTACATTCCAGAGGGCACGATGCCGGGGATCCTTTATGAGAAGGAGGACTACAATTTCAATACTCACCGCCGTCAGACTACGGTGCAAAATTCCTATTTCAACGAGCATTTCGGACGGTGCGACTTTGAACCGATAGACAATAAGGCTCGTATGGGTGACGCTATGGCGTATATTATGAAATACATCGAAAAGTCCGGGGAGAAGATCGTGTACTCCAAAGGTCTGCCGATGTACTTCATATCGGACATTCTGGATGACGATGTGGTGTGCCGTATCGGGATGGAGGATCAAAAGCTCCTGCTATTTGATAACTTCTCCTGCTGGGATGAAGGGGTCTATATCGGAGAGGTGAGTCCCGCCGTCATCAAGCAGCTACGCAAATCCAACTGACGTTTGAATCGGCGTACAAATACGGTCTAAAACGAAAAGCCGCGCCGACGGGAA
>CAYYDD010000097.1:0-2327 GCA_964470515.1 uncultured Eubacteriales bacterium
TTGAATTCTGCGCTATAAGTTTTGTTTTTTCTTCCTGTTTTACCCATAAAAATATGCACCTCCAAAAGTGTCTAACTTTTGGGGTGCATATCACTATGAACTTGGAGTTTTTTCAGTTATATAATCAACCGCCAGCAGTGCCGGTGGCATAAAAAAGCTTTAGCTATGGGTAAAAAATATCCTCTTAGGGGCAACCGGTGAAAGCGTTGCGGTTAGCATTATGCCATAAGGGCGCGGTGGTTATGATTTCTATTCATTGACGAATCCGCAGATTTTTGGTACAATCAATAGGGGTGAAAACGATGACCATCATTGTCTGCTTGGATGATAAAAACGGGATTCTGTTTAACAAACGGCGGCAGAGCACCGACCGCGAGCTGCGCGCGCGGGTATTGGAGCTCACGGCCGACCACCGACTTTGGATGAACGCGTACTCCGCCCGGCAATTCACCGAGGCTGTGGATAAATTGTGCGTGGATGAGGAGTTTTTGAGCAAGGCTGCGGCAGGGGAGTATTGCTTTGTGGAAAACAGCGACGTGACTCCATACCGCGACCGTGTGGAACGGTTGATCGTGTATCGCTGGAACAAGGCGTATCCCTCGGACATCAGCTTCCCGCTGACATTGTTTACGGATAACGCCACACTGACGAGCTGTACATGCTTTGCAGGGCATTCGCACTGCCGGATCACCGAGGAGGTTTACATACGATGAAAATCAAGGCTTTTTCTATGATCGCGGTACTGCTTTGCTTTGCATTGCTTTGTAGCGGTTGTGCGGACGGCACGCCCACAGGTACGACCAGCACGACGGCGGGGAATGTGCCCGAGGGGTATATCGCATCGGTCAACGATGTGCCGACGTTCAGCGGTGAGCCGTATGTGGCCATTTGCGGTAATATTCCAAGCTTTACCGACGATCAGTTGGTGACCGAGTCGTATGAGACGTATTTGTCGTTGGATGAGATGGGGCGTTGCCGCACGGTGATGGCGTGTGTGGGGCAGGATATTATGCCTACCGAGGAACGCGGTAGTATCGGGCAGGTGAAGCCAACCGGGTGGCACACCGTAAAATACGATTTCGTGGACGGAAAATATCTGTACAACCGTTGCCATCTTATTGGATATCAGCTAACCGGCGAGAATGCCAACGAGCGCAATCTCATTACGGGGACACGGTATCTCAATGTCGAGGGGATGTTGCCGTTTGAGGATATGATCGCGGATTATGTCAAGGAGACCGGCAACCACGTGATATACCGTGTAACGCCGATATTTGATGGCTATAACCTACTCGCCCGCGGTGTGCAGATGGAGGCACTATCCGTTGAGGATAACGGCGCAGGCGTTTGCTTTAATGTGTATGCCTACAACAGCCAGCCGGGCGTTATCATCGACTATGCCACGGGGGACAGCTGCTTGGCGGGCGGCAGCACCACGGCCAGTACGGCGACCACGACCGTGAGTGGCACGGGGGATTATATTTTAAATACCAAGTCGAAGAAATTTCACGATCCGTCCTGCAAAAACGCGGCGGATATCAAGGTAGAAAATAGGGAAACCTCCAATGCGCCGCGGGACTATCTGATCTCCATAGGCTATGAGTCGTGCAAATCTTGTGACCCTTGATTACTTGTTTTTGTACGGCGTGTGTGCTATTCAGACGTGTTTTACGGTGCGTTCTCGGCCGCGATCAACACCTGGGGGAAACGTCGTGGTCCCCTTTATCGAGTTCTGCGTGGTTATTCCGATGTGTAGAGCTGGCTTATCATTGCCGTGACCGCGATCGTGGTACAGGGCGTTTGCTGGCTATGGATATAGTTCCATCCGTTTCAAACGTGAGCACGGTTATGAAAGCGCAACGTCTGTTTTATACGCTTCATCGATAAGCACATAGTTCACGTTATGCTTCCGTACCATTTCGAAGGTCAGTGCGTTATCTTTCAATACGCTCTCCAGTGTGCAGCTTTCATCATCCACCCGATCTTCTATAATACGGGCATGCTCTTTAATGTCGGCAAAGTGCTTTCTGATATAGTTTTCACTCATCACAAGGCAGTAATATCTTATATTATTAAGATACTCACTCGTGAAATCCTTCTCCCAGTCAAACGGAATATAACAGCCTTCAACGATAAGATTCTGCTTGTTTTCGAGCGCTGTTTTAATCATTTCACAAATGATCGGCCACAGATAATCTGTTAGTGCAGCATCATCACTCATAGGAGTTAACTCTGTGTTTCCACTACGAATCAGTCCCATTTTTAAATGATCGATTGACAAGTATGGATATTTATATTTTTCCAGCAACCTTTGCGATAGAGCAGTT
>CAYYDD010000098.1:0-2238 GCA_964470515.1 uncultured Eubacteriales bacterium
GTACAGGGTCTCATTTCGCTGGTAAAGGAATGCTTTCAGGATCGCGCACAACCCGGTGCAGACTACACCGGCAATCACCCACATCCACAACACATCCGGCCGTTGATGAAGGGCCAGCTCTTTCAGAATTTGCGCTGAAAAGAACACCGCCACATAGGGAGTGATAGCTGCAACCACAGAATAGAGGGTACATACTGCAAAATATCGGGGATTGACGCTGTGCAATTCTTTCGCGCCGCGATAGTGAAGTTTCAGAACATTTCTCATCGTCACTTTTTTGTCCTGCATCAGAACTCCCTCCCTTCCTGGTAGTAGCGGCTTTGGACTTCAAAGAGTTTTGCGTACTCGCCGCCCAGAGCAAGCAAACTATCGTGGGTACCTTCCTCCGCAATATGGCCGTCAGCAACAAAGATGATCCGGTCACAGAAGCGGGTGGATGCCAGACGGTGGGAGATGAACATAGATGTCTTACCCGCCGTCATCTCGTTATACTTCATGTAAATATCGTTTTCCGCAATGGGGTCCAGGGCGGCGGTAGGTTCATCCAGCATGAGGATGGGACCGTCCTTATAGAGTGCTCTTGCCAGCATCAGCCGCTGTGTCTGACCACCGGAGAAGAGAATGCCGTCCAGGAACACTTCCCGTCCCACATGGGTATCAAGCCCTTGCGGAAGCTCTGCAATCATCTTGGTAAGACCTGCCTTTTCGACGCAGCTCATTACCTTCTCGTAATCAATATTGTCCTTTGTCTGGGCAATGTTTTCTGCTACCGTCACATCCAGAACAGAAAACTCCTGGAATACGGCACTAAACAGGCCGTAATACTCCCGGCGGTTAAACTCCCGGATATCCTGCCCGTTCAGAAGTACACGGCCTTCTGTGGGGTCGAACAGGCCGCACAGCAACTTCACAAGGGTAGTCTTACCGGCACCATTAAGGCCCACAATCGCCAGCTTTTCGCCGGGGTGCACGGTCAGATTCAAATTGTGAATGGTATCTTTCTCCGTGCCGGGATAGCGGAAGGACACATTTTCAAGCTTCAGTTCGTAGCCGTCCGCCTCGGGAACTGCTTTTCCCTCTTCAAATTTGAAGGGTTCCGGATATTCCAGGAATTCCCTTACTTGAGAGATATCCAAACTCTGCTGATGTAATTTGGTTACTTCCTGCAAAATACCCATGATCCATGTGGTAAAGGTGGTGACTGCAGTAAAGTACAGCAGAAATTCCGGCACACCTAAGCCTTCATTCAGCGCCATGTTGATGAGATACACATAGGCAAGACCATTGCGCAGCATAGTCAGTACTGCTTCCGTAATATCCGCCAACAGCCGCTTGCGTTCCACTTTCAGCCGGAAGTCCAGATACACATCGTGGACATTATTCAGCAGATCATCAAGCCAATTCTGCAAACCGAAAATGCGGATATCCTTTGCAAGCTCCACAGACTGTGCTTTTTCCCGGATGTAACGCTTCTTGGCATAGTATTTATCTTCCTGCTCTCGGTGGGTGAACATCCAGTTGTTGGTATACCGGGATACCAGGAAGCCTCCCAGGCAGGTGGCGATCACCACCAGCAGAAGGAGCATATCCAGATGGGACAGGATGGTTAAGTAGACCAGGAAACCGCCAATGTTTTTCAGAAGCTGGGTCAGCGTGTGCCAAATATACTCAGCTGCTTCACGGTTGCCTTCGCAGGCCATATGGGCCTTTTCCCGGAGTTCGATATAGTCTGCATCCAGTGTGTTGGGATAAGAAGTCATATTGGACTTTCTGCCCAGCATACCGATGATTACAGTACGCACATCCACCCTGGGAAACATTGTGTTTTGCTCCACATAGTCCTTAAATCCCTGAAGCAGGAACAGAGCACCGGTGAAAAAGCCGATGGTAGCAAGGAGTTCACTTAGTGGTGCATGCGCTTCAACCCGGCCTAAGATTTCCGGAGCGATGTAAAGCTGGGTCAGATTGAATCCCACTTCAAGAATTGCGGTCACTATACAGAACAACAACACACGTTTTCTATTCTGCCAGGCTAGTTTTACCATCCACCCGACATTTTGGGCGATGTTATACTTTGGTTTGTTTTTGTCTTTCATTTTTGCCTCACCTCGTGAGCATACTCTATCACAAAAAATTGTCCCCGGATCATTCCGGGGACGAATCGTCAAATTTGGGTGACGAATTGCAGTCGGCAGGGCCGACGGCCAATGCGCACATAGCCTGGTGGTTATCGATACT
>CAYYDD010000099.1:0-1910 GCA_964470515.1 uncultured Eubacteriales bacterium
CCCTCACACGAGGGAGCTTCACTTTTTATTGTTTCGGCTGCTTACCGACCTCAGCCAGCTTGTGATGGCGTCGATGCTTGACGTGATCCGGCATCGGATGGATCTCACCTGCGGAGGTCAGTGCCTGGCGGGTCAGCAGCGGGCCGAACAGCTCGTAGATCAACACGGCAAACAGCGTGATATTGCGGATCAGCGTGCCCTGCTCACCGAGCTGCATCGCCGTGGTACACATACCCAGCGCCACACCTGCCTGCGGCAGCAGCGTGATACCGAGGTATTTGCAGATCTGCGGCTCACACTTAGTCAGCTTGGCACTGCCGAGCGCACCGAAATATTTACCCAGCGAACGGGAAAGAATGTACGCCACACCGATGCCGACGATGGCCAGATCGGCAAACACACCAAGCTCCAGCTCTGCGCCGCTGATGACGAAGAACAGCGCAAACAGCGGCGAGGTCCATTTATCCGAAGCCGCCATCAGATCGTGCGACAGCGGGCACAGATTGCAGAACACGGTACCCAGCATCATACACACCAGCAACGACGAGAAGTGGATGTGCACCGGGCCGATCTCAAACTCCAGCATCGACAGTGCCGCCGTCAGGAACACGAACGCAATGGTCAGATTCAAGCGGTTGGTATTGGAGTTGAACAGCCGCTCAAGCCACGTCAGCACAGCACCCATCACCGCACCGAGCATCAGCGAGCAAACGATCTCGATCAACGGGTTGACAATGATCGAAACGAGGTCGATCTGCCCGCTCACCATCGTTTTGGCAACACCGAACGACACCGCAAACACCACCAGACCCACCGCGTCATCCAGTGCGACGATGGGCAACAGTAGCTTGGTCAGCGGGCCTTTGGCCTTGTACTGGCGCACGACCATCAGCGTAGCAGCCGGTGCGGTCGCCGTGGCGATAGCGCCCAACGTCAGCACCTGCGGCAGCGTGAGCTTATCCGGGATCAGCAGATGTATACCAAACAGACAGAGATCCACCAGCAGCGTCGAGGCCAACGCCTGTAGCACACCAATGACCAATGCCTGCTTACCGGTCTTTTTCAGATCCTCCAGACGGAACTCGTTACCGATGGAAAACGCGATAAAGCCCAGCGCGACCTCCGATACGACAGAAAGCCCGGATACGGACTCCATCGACGTAAAGCCGAGACCCGGCACACCGATCGCACCGAGGCAATACGGGCCGACAAGCACACCCGCGATGAGATACGCGGTCACAGACGGCAGCCGCAACGGCTTGAATAAGCGGGTCATCATCAGACCCGCCAACAAGGCTACGGATACGGGCAATAAAATATTCACGAAAAGTCATCTTCCTTTTTTTGAGATCGGCTATTATTGTACAGCGAACAATACGAAAAAACAAGAGCATTTTCGGACGATTTTCAGACATTCCTGCCGCATTTTTTTGGGCGGTGTGACAAGGGGTGACGACGCAAGCCGTTTGTAATATCTTAAAAAACGCAAACGGGAGACGTTGGTATGAAAAATTTGATCGGTATCACTTCACCGGCATTTTTATTTGAAAACGACAACACAAATCCGAATGTATACCGATTCAGCAATAACTACAATAAGCGCATCTATGCGTGCGGCGGTATCCCGTTGGGCCTCCTGCCGCAGGCCGGTCTTTTTTTAGTCGAATTTTCGCTTGCGCTCAGCTGAAATCGAAACCTAACGGTTTCGGCGAAATTGAATCCACCCACCGCCGCAGCGATTTCACGTGGCGAAGCAATATTTCGCCCACCCGTAAGAGGAGATTTAGTTGAAAAACGCATCGACGTTGTCGATGCGTTTTTCTGGTGCCGGAAGCGGGGGTCGAACCCGCACGGTATCGCTACCACTGGATTTTGAGTCCAGCACGTCTGCCAATTCCATCATTCCGGCG
>CAYYDD010000100.1:0-1875 GCA_964470515.1 uncultured Eubacteriales bacterium
AAACACATCCTTGCTGCTTTCCCTAGTGTGTAACACTTCATTGACAAACCTACATAATCGCACCCAAACGAAAAGATTTTACAAAATCTCAAAAAGGTGTTTATTTTTTTCTCACAAAGCAATATAATAGCCTTATTAGGGGGCGTTATACAATGAATACCAACCTTCTCCCGCACGTTCAGCGGGTACACTTTGTCGGCATCGGTGGCTCGGGTATGAGCCCGCTGGCCGAAATTTTACATTCGCAGGGCTACACCGTCACCGGCTCGGACGTCAACGAGTCGGATAACCTCGCGCGTATGCGTCGGCTCGGCATCGCCGTGAAAATGCCGCAGGCCGCGGAGAATATCGGCAACGCCGAGCTGGTGGTGTATACCGCCGCCGTTCAGCCGGACAACCCGGAGCTGGTCGCGGCAAGAGAGCGCGGCCTTCCGCTGATGGAGCGGGCAAAGCTGCTCGGACTCTTGTCCCGCGGGTTTGCCTCCACCGTCGCGGTGGCAGGCACCCACGGCAAGACCACCACGTCGTCGATGGTCTCGCAGATTCTGTTGCAGGCGGGGCACGACCCGTCGGTGTTCATCGGCGGTCGCCTGCCGCTTATTGACGCGAACGGCCGCGCGGGCAGCTCGGAGGTGTTCGTCTGCGAGGCCTGCGAATTTAAAGACCATTACCTCGAAATGGAGCCTGCGGTGACGCTGATTTTAAACGTTGATGCCGATCATCTGGATTATTTCGGCTCGCTGGAGGGCGTCGTCGCCTCGTTCCGCAAGTTCGCAAAGCAGACCACCCGCGCACTCATCGTCAACGCCGAGGATCCCGAAACGCTGATTGCCGTTGACGGACTGACCCACGTCCCCGTCATCCGCTACGGCTTCGGTGACGATTGCGAGTGGCAGGCGCGGGACGTCGGCGTGTTTGACGGTGCCTACGGCTGCTACAGCCTGTATCACAACGGCGAAAAGCTCGCGGATGTCCGTCTCGGCGTACCGGGCGCACATAACGTGCTCAATTCGCTCGGCGCGGCGGCCACCGCGTATCTGTGCGGTGCCACCGGCGAGGAGATCGCCGCAGGTCTCGCCGCGTTCCGCGGCGCGGGCCGCCGGTTTGAGTTTCTCGGCACGTTCGGCGGTGTCACCGTCGCCGACGATTACGCCCACCACCCCACCGAGATCACCGCCACCCTCAAGGCGGCGCAGGCGATGCCGTATGACCGTGTCTGGGCGATCTTCCAGCCGTTCACGTACTCCCGCACTGCGCGCCATCTCGATGATTTCGCCCGCGCACTGTCGGTCGCCGATGAGGTCATCGTCAGCGACATTATGGGCTCGCGCGAGGTCAATGAATGGAACGTCTCGTCACAGCAGATTACCGATCAAATCGACGGTGCGCACTACCTCGCCACGTTCGACGAGATCAGCCGCTTCGTCGCTGCGAACGTCCGCGCGGGCGACCTCGTCCTCACGATGGGCGGCGGCGACGTGTACAAATGCGCCCGTATGATCCGCGACCTCCTGTGATCCCCCAAAGCCCAACCCGGGAGAGACCGAGGCCCGTCTTGTCCCGCACCCGTTATCCGCACAAACCCAAAAGCGCCCGCCGGTCACCCGGCAGGCGCTTTTTGCAAACGAAAACCACGGGATAGTCGCGTGGTTGAAAAGAGCTTCAGCGATGAAAAGACGTCCGATTGTGTTAAGATAAAAGCGACCTGCCGGTCACGAAATCGAAAACACAATCGGAGAAAAAGTCAATGAAAAAAGAAAGCATAGACACGAGTAATTTAGCACGTACAAAATGGAATTGCAAGTATCACATAGTGTTCGCCCCAAGTACGGACGGAAAGTGTTTTTGGAAGAAAAACGCTTGGAAATACGAGAG
>CAYYDD010000101.1:0-1769 GCA_964470515.1 uncultured Eubacteriales bacterium
ATTAGTGTAACGGTAGCATACCGGACTCTGACTCCGTTTGTGGGGGTTCGAATCCCTCATCCTCTGCCAGAAAAAGCCCGACCACAACGTGGTCGGGCTTTTTCTGGCCTCGGATTGGGATTCGAACCAATCTAAATGCAACACCCCGGTGGGGTGTTGCTGTGACCAGTGCAAACACTGGTCACTACTTCTATTTTCGCCTGTGGCGAAAATGCATATCGAATCCCTCATCCTCTGCCCTCAACAAGTATAATTCCAGCTAAAGGATTGCAGTTTATACTTTTTTGTGATATACTGACGGCAAAATAATATCAAATATAGAGGGGCGTCAATATGATCACATTGGCAGTATTGTGGCTTGCGTACATAGGGTATAAACTGATTTGTATGCTCATCAACTATTTCAAGCACAGAGAAATTAAAATTTTGCAGGTCATAGATTTATTATGCAATTTATGCTTAGGCATTCTCTTGTTGCTTACCGGATTATCGCTTAATGACATTCTGAAAATTGACACATTTATCCTCGTTATTCCGGTAGTACTGTACTTGATCGGTAAGATCATTACGGAAAGACTGAAGCAAGGTTGATGAAAACATGGGCTGTTTATTTGACTTAATTGAGTTGGCGCTTGAATTAGCAGTTGAAGCAATCGTAGACGGCTGGTTTGCATTGATGCAATGGATCATTCCGGAGAAATACCTTGGAAAAACAACTCGAAGAGTCCTTAAAATCATAGTCAGCATTTTCTCCACGGTGTTATTTATAACATTTTTGCTCGGTATCCTCGCTGCCGCACTGACCGATGCCACCGTCATGGATTTGTGGAAACTGATTTTTATTCCTTTGGGAATTAGCTTAATCCAAATTATATTGGGAATTATCGTCCGTATCTTTACACGGAAAAGATAATGCCATTTTGTTATAAAAAAGCAAAGCCTGATATAGAATACAGAGCCGTGCAGACGGCACAGTGGAGGTCTTTTTATGGACTTATGTTACGGTATTTTGAGCACATCGTCCATCGCGCCTCGGTTTATTGCTGCTGTCCGGGATGCCAAGGCGGGGCAGATCGTTGCCCTTTCTTCCCGCACCCCGGAAAAGGCGCAGGATAAAGCAAAGCTTTGGGATATTCCAAAGGCTTACGGCAGCCACACAGAGCTGTTGGACGATCCGGAAGTGAATATTGTTTATATCTCAACAGTCAATGCCCTGCACTACACCTGGGCAAGGGCGGCATTGGAGCACGGCAAGCATGTGATTTGCGAAAAACCTTGCACCACAACAGCGGCGCAAACAAAGGAATTGTTCGACCTCGCCCGGGAAAAGGGATTGTTCCTTATGGAGGCAGAAAAGATGCTTTTCCTGCCTGCTTTGGAAGCTGTTCGCAGTTGTATTGCCGAGGGACGCATCGGTCAGGTTTACATGGCAGAAATGAGCCACAGCTTCTCCCGGGGTTATAATGACTGGATGCTTGACCCCGCTGCCGGTGGTGGCACACTGCTGTCCAGCGGCATTTATGCGGTGCATTTGGTGCGGTGGCTGTTTGGTTCGATCAAAACCATTGGGGGCACATGCAGTAAGCTGCCCAACGGCGCGGAGTATCAGTATATGCTCAACGGCATGGCAGGGGAGGATGTTATCTTCTCGATCAAAAACAGTACTGCTGTGACTTTGGATAACACAGCTAAATTCTACGGAACCAACGGCTGGATCGAGCTGCCGGAATACTGGAAAGCACGAAAGATAATTGTGCACATCCACGGCT
>CAYYDD010000102.1:0-1502 GCA_964470515.1 uncultured Eubacteriales bacterium
ATAACACCAAGTGGGTCACTTTGTACGAAATGTACGAAAAGAAGCTCCCCATCGTAAGAGCTGACGCTGTTTTCATTCCCGCAGTTGAGTATGAAGCTGCAACCGCTCCCGGAACCGGTATGCGTACCATCACCATCACCGACTGGGCAGAGAAGGGCATGACTTCTTACTTCGATGACTATTTCAACCTCGGCGACGGTTTCTTTATGTATGACGGCGTTTGGGCAAACTCTGTTGCAGATCCCTACGACCATGGCCTTATGTCCTACTCCTTCAACGTACCCGAGACCGGTACATACGAGATCGTATTCCTCGGCTGCGGTCAGATCAAGGAAGAGAACGTTGATAATAACGAGAAGGACCGTGGATTTGCATTCCAGATCGACGACGGCGACATTATGCAGGTCAATATCTCCGATACCGAAGGCATATTCCGCGAGTATAGCTACAACTACAGCAAGGATGATCTTGAGGCAGGTCGTCTCTACACCACCAACGGTGTTAACAACAAGTACTATCAGCCCGTATACTACTACGGCATTCAGATCGCTCTGACTGCAGGTTCCCACACTCTTGATTTCTATCATCTCTTCTCCAGCGGCGATCACGTATTCACCAGCGGCAACGGTCCCCGTCTTAACTACTTCGGCGCATACGTTCAGAAGTATCTGACCGATACTGAGCTCGCTTCCTACGTATATCCCGAGATCACTACCGAGGAAGAGACCACCGCAGCTCCCGAGCCCGAGACCACCAAGGCTCCCGAGACCCAGGCACCCGAGACCCAGGCTCCCGAAACTCAGGCACCCGAGACCCAGGCTCCTGCAACCCAGGCACCCGAAACCGAGGCTCCCAAGTCCGAGGGCGGATGCGGCGCAATGGTAGGCTTCGGCACCGTTCTTGCTATCATCCCCGTAGCAGCTCTCGTTATCAAGAAGAAGAGAGACTGATCATAATTTAATAAATAAAGCCAACGGCGTTGCCGTTGGCTCTATTTATTGTTGGCGAAAGAGAGTGAAATTCAACTACAAGTAGAATTAAATATATAAAACTCAACATTCTTACTATTGCAAGTTGAATAGTGCTGTGCTATAATATACTCACAAGATAGCTATCTCATAAAAATCTTGGAGGATTAATTATGTTGGATCAAAAAGTATTTGGCGAAAAGCTTCGCAATCATAGAAAAAGACTGGGTATGACACAGGAAGAGGTTGCAGAGAAGGTGGGCGTGTCTCCACAGGCAATATCAAAATGGGAAGCGGGAGATTGCCTGCCGGATTGTTTCAATTTGAAAGCTATCAGCGATGTCTATAATATTTCCGCCGACGTATTGCTTGAAACAGAATCGGATGGAGATATTGACGCTGTGGCAAAAAAGATCGAACAGCTTGCGACTGAGTTCATTTGGGCAAGCGAAAAATGCGACCGTGAAAATGGTAATACCCATAAAGAACTCGGAGACGACCTGTGGCAGATGTGGAAGGGCATATATTTTGCGG